>NZ_JBMPOQ010000026.1:0-43881 GCF_049340505.1 Undibacterium sp. Dicai25W
ATCAGCCAGAAGTTCACCTGCGTCCGAACGCAGTCGTACCGTACAAATCGGTCGCTGCTGTAATGGCTGCAGCTCAACGTCTGGGTGTGACCAAAATCGGTATGGTCGGCAACGAGCAGTTCTTGAAATAACTCTGGAACTTAGCTCAAACAAAAATGGCAGGGTTTTCCCTGCCATTTTTTCGTACATAATTATTATCAAACAACATTTATTCTGGTAGCGGCATTGCCATCTTGTTCGCCGTGTCCAAACTACGGCTGACGCTACGGATCACGATATATTGCTTACGGAACTCCAGCCCACGCTGCGGCCAGTTTTCTGCATAATGCACCAAAGGCGTAACTGCCGCCTGAAAATCCTCGCCATTTACCCGGCAATCTGCTGCCAACACCCCGTGGTTATCGCGCGATGCAAATAAACGCACTCCAACAAACTGATCGCTCTGCAGTAGATCGTGAAATGCCGTCATGCTTTCAGTAAACAAGCAGCAAGGGCAAAATGGATGATCTTCTTTTTTCTTAGGTGCAGGCTGGCTTGCTAAATGGGCTACCGGACCTAAGATTACCTGACGATAATGTGCTGTCGCGGTTACTTCATCCGCCGTCGTATTCATCTCTATCACAGTGCAGTTGACAGGTACATCGCGGGTCGCATCCAACAAGACCTGCAAATCCATGTTCATCCATTGCGTAAAACCATCAATGAATGCCGCCTCTTCCGTTGCTGCTAACGCATGTTGAAATTCAAAAATACCTTGCGGAAAATAAGTCGGATGCCAGGCATAAATTTTAGTGCACGTCCGTACCCTTCCCTCCCCTAGCACTACACTTTCAACTTGTTGTACGGCAAACACCAGACCTTCTGGCGTCAACAGCTGCGATTCAGTCTGTTCAACCGTCAGCGATGTCTGCTTAAGCGTATTGCGCAGCAAGGCCAATAATATAGGATCACTCGCGAGCAATGCTGGTGCTGTAGTAACGACCGTGTTTTCTGACGCTGTAGCGTTTTTGAATTTGCCAGCGAGCGCTTTAAAAGCTTGAATCAGAGACATAAAAAACCAATAAAAATGAGAGTGTGCCGATCGCAACATATGCACAACTTATAGGAACATACTACAAACTGGCAATAAACCAGCATTGTACGTTTTTACAGCATGGTGTGGCGTTTCTGCGAGGGATTTTGCGGCTCACCGAACGCCACATGACATCCTTCAAATTCGCCTCGCAGGCGGGTTGCACACAGCTTGACTCTGAAGCGAGCGATCGTTTTACATATTAAATTAGGATAGCCTTGGATAACAGTATCTACACCTTGATCCCCGTTTAAAAGTTTAAACTGAGAAATCAGATCAACTATCCAAATGCGAAATCAATAAATGACTAAAACGCGATAACTCTTTTTGTTTGCCGCCTTCGTCGTGCGTTGCATCTACCGACAGTCCAACGGTTAAAATATCGATCAGTAATAATTGCAATATGCGTGAAATCATCGATAAGAATGTCGCATTGTCCTCGGTATGATTGACCGCCAGACAGACGGTCGCTTTTTTCGCCAGCGGCGACTGATGCGGCGCAATCGCAATCACGTCAGCCCCCGCATGCAATGCAGAATCCACAGCTTTTAAAAGCTCTGGCAACTTGCCGGAATTGCTGACAACAATTACCACATCACCGGGATTAAGCAATTCTGCTGCCATCGAAAACAAATGCGCATCGCCATAAATGGCGGTCGGGATGCGGAAGCGGAAAAATTTATGTTGACCATCCAAAGCCACGGCGCGTGAATTACCCATTGCATAAAACTCGACTTTATTCGCTTTACGCAGCAAGGCAATCGCCTGATCAATCGCATGTACTTCCATCTGATCGCGGAAACTCAAAATCGCCGACACGGTATTATCGATGACCTTAGCACTTAAATCATGGGTACTATCGCTTCTTCTCACCTGACTATGACGGACCGGAATCGTACCGGTCAGACTGCTGGCAAATTTAAGTTTAAAATCGGCCAGACCTGTAAATCCCATCGAGCGGCAAAAACGGATGACCGTCGGTTGACTGACATCAGCAAGGCGTGCGATTTCCACGATTGCCTCATTGAGCACAGTGCGAGGATTTTCCAGCACCAAGGTCGCGACACGGCGTTCCGCCGGTGTCAGCTCGGCTTGTATAGCCTGTATTCTGTCCATCAGTGAACTATCGCCACTGCGGCCCCGCAAGTGTTCCGAAAGGATCGCAGAAACGCCGTAAAACGCAGGATTAGGCGTTGTAATCACATAAGTGGGGATTTGTGCCAGATAACTACTAAACCGCCCCTTAGCTTCAAAGCGGCTGCGGAAAGCAGATTGATGAAAACGCTCGCCCATCAACGGCACAATTCCACCACCGATATAAATGCCGCCAAAAGCCCCCAGGGTCACGGCAAGATTGGCGCTGAAGCTTCCTAACATGCCGCAAAAGCAATCTATACTTTCCAGACACAAAGGATCTGCTTCCTGCAATGCGCCGTGCATAATTTCTTGTGCGGCCAGCGGTTTAACGGTTTGCTGATTTCTATCGGCTAAAGCGCGATAAATCAATTCCAGTCCGGGTCCGGAAATAAGCCGTTCGGTCGAAACGTGTGGCCATTCTTTCCATGCAAATTGCAAAATCGCATATTCGCGCTCATCACAAGGTGCAAAGTTAACATGACCGCCCTCAGAACCAAGGGTCACAAAACCATCAGAGGTCGGAATCAGACCGGAAACACCAAGTCCAGTGCCAGGCCCCAGAACACCAATGACAGACTTAGCAACTGACTTTCCGCCACCCACTTGCATTAAATCATCTGGCTGCAATCCCGGTAAAGACATCGCCAGAGCAGTGAAGTCATTGACGATCAGCAGCGTATATAAGCCAAATTCACGCCGTACGTCTTCGATAGAAAATTCCCAGGCACGATTGGTCATGCGGACATAATCGCCATCGATAGGATTGGCCAGGGCAAATGCAGCATGATGTATGCGTTTTGCCTGATGTTGATCCAAGTAGGCCTTCAACAAATCAATGATGCCGGCATACTCGTCACATTTAAATACTTTCACCGCTTCAAAAACACCATGCGAGGTTTCAAGGGTGAAGCGCGCGTGCGTAGCGCCGATGTCGGCAAGTAATCTGGGGCCGCCGGAAAACCCGGCGCCATTATTCTGCTGAGAATATGTCTGCTCAGTGTAAGCGTGCTCTTTCAATCCGTTTTCAGTCATGGTTCTCGGTTTCAATGTAATACGGCATACGCAAATTTTTTGCCAATAGAGAATTCTTCCACCAGATGAACGTGCTGGCAAAGACCGCAAGCGTCAATCTACTGTACGAGCGCGATTTTTCGTCTCGTTTTCCAAATCTATTTTAGTACTTACGCAAAATTGTTCCAGCAATGCATGGAGATGACAGTACACGGGTACGGCTAGGAGCTATAACCCCGCTGGGGCTGTTTTGCGTAAGTCCTATATTTTTTCGCGTTATAAAAACATCAGCAATTTACCACAGCCAAATTGATCGAGCTCATTTTAACAACTATGACATAATAATTTTCACAACATTTAAATGGTCAGATTTTTTGTGCCACCGCAATGTCAACATCAGGTTTTGGTTTTGCTGATCCCATTTAAAGTCAACCTGCTTGCCACCAATCAAAACCTGCTTCGGGCTTGCAATGATATTGTGAACTACCAAGTCTAGCAATCGGTCTGCCTGTGCGTAATGCGCGCCTGCTTCAGAACGCAATTTCAGCGTCAATGTCTTATTTTGATAGCTGCTATTGAAGTGCAATAAAGCAAATGCCGCTTTTTCAAATGCCTGCGCGGTCACACCATCGTCGTCATACAAGTAACCATGCGACTCAGTTACGCTTTGATCGTGATAGTAATGCAGCTCCAATTCTGCGGTCGAATATTGCGTCGTATTTTGAATTTGGCGCTTCGCAGGAACCAATGGAATAAACGCGCCCGCTCTGACAAACAGCGGAATATGATCGGTACTGACATTCACGGCTTGCGTACTGCCTGCAGGATATTCTTGATTGGTATAAAAATCGAACCATTTGCTCTGTGCCGGAAAATAAACACTGGCTTGCTTCTGGCCTGCCTGCAAAATAGGATGCACCAGCAAATCATTCCCCCACAAGTAGCTATCCGCATTGGCATATAAACGCGGATTGTCGGGTTCAGCATAGAACAATGGGCGCATCAAAGGTAATCCGCGCTGGTTATTTTCAAATGCTAACGTGTAGTTATACGGCAGCATGCGATAACGCAATTGGATTGCCGACTTCGCCAGAGACTTTGCCTCAGGCGAGCGTAAAACCGGTTCGGAAGCGACTTCTTCTTGGGCATGCGGACGGAAGACGGGCTGAAAAACGCCATATTGCAACCAGCGTGTGTACAACTCATCATCCAGATTCGCGCCAGCAAAACCACCGAGGTCAGAATGCATATAGGCCATTCCTTGCATCCCCATTTGCAAGGCGATCTCTGGTTGTGAACGTAATCCCCCCCAGGTGCGGTTGACATCTCCAGACCACGGGATCATGCCAAATCGTTGCGATCCGGAATATCCGGCGCGCATCAAAATAAATGGTCGTTCATCTGGAAAGTCTTTTTGATAACCGTCTGCAATCAGTTTAGCCCATTCATGACCGTAGATATTGTGAACTTCATCAGCAGTGCCAGTTTTATGCAGCAAACCTGAAGGATGGACTTCAGGCTCTCCAAGATCGCCCCACCAGCCAGCGACGCCATACGCCTTTAAGTTTTTGTAGATATTCCAGAACCAACTTTGGGCATGCGGATCAGAAATATCAATCAGACCGGTATTTCCAAAGTAAAAATCATATTTGTACGGCAAGCCATTTTTATCCGTCGCCAGTACGTGCTCATCCACCGCTTCCTGCCAGTTCTTGGAAGTCGTCAATACAAAAGGTTCCGTGATCAGAATCGTCTTGACGCCTTGCGCAGAAAAATCTGCAATCATTTTCTGGGGTTGCGGGAAATTATCGGCATCAAAAGCCAGGTTACCCATGGTTCCCTTGATGTCTTTTCCGAACCAATACAAATCAAAAATAATCGCATCGACTGGAATCTGATCGGCTTTGTATTTTTCTAAAATCTGACGCGCTTCGGCTTCGGTATGGTAACCAAAGCGACTGGCAAAATTACCGAACGCCCAACGTGGCGGCAAGGGTTGCCTGCCCGTCAGACTGGTGTAATTCGCAATCACATCCGTCCACGAATCGCCGGCGATGATTTGATAGGTTTTTCTGCCGCTGATGGTCTCATAAGCCAGTGTATTATTTTTCTTGCTGTCCAGATCTAAAGTACCGATTGCCGCGTTGTCAAAATGAATGCCATAGCGTTTGGATGAAAAAAACAAAGGCATGGAAAAATTCATTTGCTCTGAATGATCTTCGTAGCCGTAATGGGCCTTGTTGTATAACGGCAAGCGATACCCTCGACGATTCATTCCGAGTGCACGCGCCCCTGCACCATATAAGGCTTCATTGTCATCGAGATTAAAGTCGAGTGATTCATTACCATCTTTTTTCTGATAACCATTTTTCTCAGAAATCAGCGGTTTATTTTTATACGAATAGCTGATCTGAAATGGCGCTTTTTGTATGTGTACTCGCAAGTCTGCGGCGACATAATCGATCGCCGTTGATGAGCTCGCTAATTGGGTATGAATATGTTCAGGGGTCAGCACGACCGCGTGCGATAGCAAAGTCTGTGCTTCACCTGCGGGGAGGAAGGTCGTCTCTAAAATGCTAGAGGAATAGGGCTTGAAAACGTAAGTCCCGTCGTTCGTCTTTACTTCGAGCGAGTCGGATTTTTTCTCCACATGCGTAATCATACGTTGCGCATTTTGTGCAGCAACAGGCAGGCTCATCAATAACCCCGATAAACCAAGCATATGAATGATGCTGACGTTCAGTGTATTGTTCTTCATTATTATTGTTCCAGCGCGATTAATGCCATTGCAGATTTGCTGTGAAAATTAACTTTTCCACCGATGACAGTGGCGACATTACCGGAATAATAGTCACGCAATTTCTGACCATTTTTAAATACACCTTGTACCGAAATAGTATTAAATTGCGACGTTGGCATATCCATCGCCACCACGACTTTGTCTGTCAGCCCGTGTCCCTGGTAAGTTCGCTTGAAAGTATAAGGATGATCACTTAATTTCTGATGCACACCCGCGCCTACCGCCACATGATCGTGCCGGAACATTCCCAACTTTCGCCAATGCGCCAGCACCTCAGTGATAACTATACCGCCGCGATGTGTATGATTTTCCAGTTCATCCCAATTCATCATGGAGCGTAATTTCGCGTCGCCTTCTGCGATGCTGACATTGATATCTCTGGCGGTCTCGTCACCATAATAAATTTGCGCGGCACCGGGGCTGAGTAAGAGTTTGGTTCCAGCTTCCAATGCTTTTTGTCGTTCCAGATCAAACGGCTGCAAATCATCGTGGGAACTCACATAATTAAGTATTGAATGGTTACGTAAAATACCATTGAGCTGATCCGAGTAATGGCTGAACAAACTCTCCGGATCTTTTTTGGCGTCATTTTTAAAACTAAAGTTAATCAGACTATCGAAACCATGATCGTAAAAATTGATTTTGCTGCCGCCATCCATGACAAAATCCAAGCCTTGATCCAAGCTATAACCGTACACTTCAGCTGTCATATAAAACGGCTCGTCGCCCAGCTTCTGGGTTGTATGTTCGCGCTTCCAATCTTCAAAAGCGGCGCTGGCAACTTGCTTAAATTCTTTCCAGACTTCGGGCTCAACATGCTTGACCGTGTCTGCACGGAAGCCGTCAAAACCATATTTCCTGACCCAATCAGCATGCCATTTCATCAGGTAATATCGCGGTGCGCGTGGATAACCGGTACGTTTAAAGAAAGCATCCAGTTCTTGCATTTCTTTTTCGTAGCGCCCTTCCGCCTTCCATTTGACGGCTAAAGATGGCGGTAGATCAACGTCTTCATTGCTCTCAGTACGAATGTCCGGCAAACCCTTGACCAAAGCGCAACTCACGGTCGACGGAATATCTTTGTAGGTACATACCGGTTCAGTTCTTACCCAGGTGTCTGGCCATAAGGCATCAATGTGCGTTTGGCGACCGACATGATTCATCACCACATCCAACAATACCCGAATGCCATGCGCGTGTGCAGTGTCGACCAGTTCACGCATGTCCGCAGCACTACCCAAATTGGCGTCGACCTGTGTAAAATCGGCCGCCCAATAGCCGTGAAATCCGTAGGAATTCCCAGCGCCTTCATTGGTCACACCATGTATTTGTTCAACTGGTGGCGTGATCCAAATCGCATTAACACCAAGTTTGTTGAAATAACCTTGTTTGATTTTAGCGGTAATGCCCGCCAGATTACCGCCCATAAAACCACGCAATGGCGCAGCATCTTGCTGTCTGTCGTAGGCCAGATGCGAAGTCGAGTCGGCGTTATAAAAACGATCGGTCAGCAAAAAATAGACGGTGGCATTTTCCCAAATAAATGGGGCTATTGCTTTGATCTGAGGCTTTGCCTGAACATTTTCAGCAGCGACGGCAATCGGTGAAATTGCCGTGACAAACAGAAGTACAAGCGCGAGTGATAACCTGGTCAACTTCATTCAGTACGTCCAATCAAATACAAGCATTCAAATTTTGAAGATCAAAGCGCCGTTCCGGTATGTTGATCTTCAAGGACTAGTGATGCAACACAAGTTAGTTGTTGACTATCGCGTCATCTTTGACCATCAGCGTAAATAGGCCACCAACGACCATACATACACCACCTAACATCAAGACTTTGACGGATTGATTATCGAAAAAATGCTTCAACATCGCGCCCAGCACGATGCCAGCGATGATCTGGGGAATCACGACAAAGAAGTTGAACAAACCCATGTAATAACCCATACGATTTGCTGGCAATGCGCCAGCCAGAATTGCGTACGGCATTGTCAACACACTCGCCCAGGCAATACCAACGCCGACCATCGGTAACAGCAACATTTCTTTACTGCTGATCGCAAAGATACTGATCAGACTGACGCCGCCGATGACGAGGCACAACATGTGTACAAATTTCCGGCTGGTCATTTTTGCGAGGATAGGCAAAACAAACGCTGCAAGCGCAGATACTCCGCCATACACACCAAACATGATGCCTACCCAGTTGCCACCTTCCTGATAGGCAGCAGACTGCGCGTCCGTGCTAAGGAATACGGTTTCGGCAATAGATGGTGTGGTATAGACCCACATCGCGAACAGTGCTACCCAGGAAAAAAACTGTACGACGGCAAGTTGCACCATGGTTTTTGGCATTTTGGCAAAGCCACCAAAAATTTCTTTGATTGCCTTGATCAAACCAAGGTTGTGCTTCTTTTCTTGATGGAATTGTTGTAAATCTTCAGGTGGAATTTCTTTGGTCGTAAATACCGTCCACAGTACCGATAAGGCAAAAACGGTACCACCGAAATAAAATGAATACCGTACGGTGTCAGGAATTGCACCATTCACCGGCACATTACTAACGCCCAGATAGTTTGTAAATAAGCTCGGCAACAAAGAGGCAATTACGCCACCACAACCAATCAGGAAAGTCTGCATTGCAAAGCCAGCCGTTTGCTGCGAAGGATTGAGCTTATCACCAACAAAAGCACGAAACGGTTCCATCGAAATATTGATCGCGCTATCCATCATCCACAACACTAAGATCGCCATCCAGATCAACGTAGAATTTGGCATCAGAAACATAGCAATCGACGCGAGCATCGCACCGATAAAGAAAAATGGCCGACGACGCCCCCACACCGGATGCCAGGTGTTGTCACTGAGGTAGCCGATGATTGGCTGTACCAGCATGCCGGTAATGGGTGCAGCCAGCCAGAATAAAGCGAAGTCATCAGGATTCGCACCAAGCGTGGCAAAAATGCGGCTGGTATTGGTATTTTGTAAGGCAAAGCCGAATTGAATACCAAAAAACCCGAAGCTCATATTCCACAACTGCCAAAACGAAAGCTGTGGTTTGTTGGTTGAAGTGTGCATCCTGATACGTCCCCAATTTTTAAATTTTATTTGCTATTACTTTATTTACGCCGGAACCAAACTGTATTGCCTAAGCCTTAAACAAAAACAGGCCTCATGCAAGAGACCTGTGAACATACCGCAGAAATTCCCGATAAGCAAAAGCCTTCGGGAATTTTTTCATAGATCAGCTTAGAACTTATAGTTCACACCGGCCAATACAGTACGACCATACTTTGCGTACTCCAAAGGTTGATTTGGTGTGCCTTGATATGTTTTATAGGCTGCATCTGTCAAATTACCGACCTGGAAGAACAGACCAAGGTCTTTATACGGACCAGACTGGAAAGTGTATTCTAACTGCGCATCAACGATGGTTTCAGGAGCAATAAAACGTAAGTTACGATTGCCTGCAAAGTTTTCGATATCGCCAACAAACTCAGAACGATAGCGAGCACCGATACGTGCAGAGAAGCCACCCATTTCATAGTAAGCGGTCAGACTTGCTACTGTCTTAGACATACCTGGCAATGGAATTGCTGCACCAACGTCGAAAGAGTTAGACTTCACAACAATAGCACTGTCATTGAAGCTGGCGCTGGCTTGTACGCCAAAGCCTTTCAAAGATGGCACTAACATATCCAATGGCAAAGATCCTGCTAATTCCAGACCTTTGATCGTGCCACCCTGACCGTTATATTGCGAAGAGTACAAACCGCTCGTTGTAATCGCCGTTGTACCAGGTGTCCATTGAGAAAAGTCATAGACATTGCTCTGGTCGTAGATGTAGCTGGTCAGCTTTTTGTAATACAGCGCTGCTGAAACATAAGCTTTTTTCGCAAAATACTTTTCATAAGACAGATCAATTGCGTTTGCACGCCATGGATCAAGCTTAGGATTACCGCCACTACCGCTTGGCAAACCAGTTGCGGTACTGACGTTGAAGTTGAAACCAGCATTCAAATCTTCAAGACGAGGACGCGCAACTTGTTTAGCCGCGGCAAAACGCACAACCTGATCGTTTGGTAATTCAAATACCAGATTCAACTGTGGCAGCACGTCAGTATAAGTTTTACCAATAGTGATTGGTGTCACAGCGCCATTGAAGCCAACAACACCTGTTGACGACTGATCTGTATTTTGCACCTGGACACCAAAATTACCGCGTAAAGTAACAGATGACGACAACTGATGATCCAAATTAGCTTTGACAAATGTTGTCGTTACTTTTTCAGTGACTCCCCATTGTGCAGCAACGTTTGAAGGATCAGCTGGGTTTGGCGCAAATGGCTTAAAGTACTTCGCCATAATGCCAGGTACATTAAAAGATGGAATCATCCCAGTACCAGAGAAACCAAGATCAACTGGCGAGTACAACAAATCAGGTGAAATAACCGTACCGTTAGCGGCGATCAAAGTCTGAGGACCTTGCAGATTGCTATGGTTTTTGCTGTGATCAGAATAATCTACGCCTACATTGAAATCTGACACCCAGTCACTGATCGACTTTGGCGCATCGACTGTTGCGACCAACTTGCCACCCTTCATAGTGTCATCGGTGTGCGGTGCGTGTCCCCATCCTTGGCCGTAGATCGTGTTATTGAGCAATAAGGTATTTGGATTGCTGTAATTTTGCGATCCTGTCATGGTTGGGAAACTACCTGTCGCCCAATTCAATTGAGTCGTATCAAATACTGCGCCGCCCGTACCGGAGACCAGTTGGGTATTCATTTCGTGATAATTTTCGTCACGTACTGCTTTGGAATAATTCACGTCCGCCAGCAATTTCCAGCCGTCGAATTTGAATGAGTTACCCCAGCCCAAAGATTTGATCGAGTCTGTTCGGTCATTATATTGACCACGCACCAATGGATAGGCACCAGTCAATGTACCGCCGTTCAATACACCACCAGATACATTGGCTGAACTAAATACAGGTGATGGATTACCTGGTCCGCCCCAACCTAGGTTTTCTTCCCATTGATTATTGGTTGTCTCTTCATGGAATTTTGAATAAAACAAGTCAATTTTGCTGGTGAAATCTTTATTAGGCTTCCATTCCAAAGTACTGACTAACCCATCGCGCTTGGTGGTGCCACTGACTGCCAGTGATTTGATTCCATTCATTTCAGATACACCCGCTGGCGTACCTGGCAACTGACTCACACCCCATGGCTCATATAAGCCCGTCTCATGATCATTGCGTGGGGATTGCAGATGCGCAATTCCGAATTGAAAACCAATTGTGCGATTGGCAAATTGATCGATGTAGTTAAAACTAAAACGGTTACCCTTGTCAGAAGCATTCGCCACCGAACCCAGGGAGTTTTTCTCACCGCGTACGTTCATGGAAATTGTACGACCTGGGAAAGCCAGAGGGTCGAACGTTTGCATATCAATCGTTCCGGACAAGCCTTGATCAATCAGAGCTGCATCAGGGGTCTTATAGACGACAACTGCGCCAAACAATTCTGCTGGATATTGGTCAAATTCAGCAGCACGGTTATCACCAGTACTTGCTTGTGAACGGCCATTTAATGTCGTGGATGCAAAATCAGGAGACAAACCGCGAATACTAATCGCCTGCGCACGACCAGCGACGCGTTGAGCGGCCAGACCAGGTAAGCGAGCGATTGATTCCGCAATGCTTTGATCAGGCAGTTGACCGATATCTTCAGCAGAAATGGCTTCTACCAATGAAGTCGAATCACGTTTCAGAGAAATAGCATTCTCAATACCACTACGAATACCAGTCACGACGACCGTATTGGCCTGTGTTTCTTCCGCTTGCGCAAAATCAGCTAAACCAAAAACCAACACCGCGCAACCAGCCGCAACTGGACTCAATTTAAAACTACGACGTTTTTGAGTCTGACTCTGAACGCCCTTCTGCATAGATTGTTTCATTAATGTCCCCTCACCCTTTTTTATTTAAGCTTCATCCTTGGAGCAATACCACTTCTTCTTAAATCTTTTCTTTAAATTTTAAGGCCCCGATAAATATTTTGTACTAAAACTAGATTACGTGTCAAACAAAGACTACATAGAACTACATAAATAAATGCACTACATAGGGGACAAATTAAGCTTATTGCACTTTAACGTTGCGTTTCGCCCACAAATGGACATAACTATTATGTAGTTAGACTACTTTTTGTAGCTGAACTACTTTTTTGTAAATTTGTTTTTGAGTGAATATTTGTCTTACTTTTGAATCCCAGGGCAACTTCCCCCAAATCACAGTAATGATAGAAAATGCGTCTTACCGCAACTTCAGCAGGCAAAATGAAGGAAAGTGGGCAGGGCTATGATATATTCAGGGCAAAAATAGGTTCAAAAACGCGCTCTGCAATCAAACATTGGCGCATTCAGCTTCGCAAGCACTGTCAGCACAATCAACAGCGATGAGTTACACAGATAAAATAAGTGACATGCCTGTTTTTTTGAGGCGCTGACTCACTCACCTGCAAACGCTGATGTTTTTTCCTATATTTACATCGGCATCAGGTAAATCGGCATATCCGCCGTTTTGGTACAGAATTTTATCAAGAAGCGACATAGTCAAATTCGCACATCCTCAATGAAAGTAACAATGAACCACAAATTAAGTATCGATGAATATGACGCACTAGAGCAGATCAGTAAGCTGCCAAAAAACGTCAAGCCAAACGCCTGCATAGGTCGCAATACAAAACGCTTGTCCGGGATTAAATTGGTGACCTACCGCAAAGACGGCAGTCTGGAATTAACTGAAATGGGACGCCAGGTTCTATTTATTAAACAGTGCATTGATGGTTTGCGCGCGATCTCCAAGGATTCTGACGCGCCATTATCTGGACCAGTGGCAACGTTTTTAGGCAAAAAAGGTCACATCGAAGTTAATCCTGAAACTGGAAAAACAGAAATCAGCGTTCGCGGGCGTGAGTGCCTGGCAGATATTGATGCGAATGCCAAGAGTAACTAAGTACTTTAGCAATATTGGAAGATAGTTAGATGAGCCGGTTGCTGAGTTTGGCGGGTTTTAGCAGCCCTACTCTACCGGCTCATAAGGACAGGAGCAATGCGCGACACACTCGGGCGCTGCCAGATCACACCACGATCCTGATTAGTTATGCGATTTGCGCGCTGCGCGCTGCGAAAGCCCGCAAGTGGTCAGTAATATAAAAAAGACCAACCCCAGAATGCCACGGTTTCCCCAGAAAATATAAGGGGTTGTGCCGCTATATCCCTGCACACTAGATTCCAGCGTCGCCCGCGTCAGATGCGGCACTTGGGCCTTCAGACTGGAGTCCGCATTGATGACAACGGTGGAACCTGTATTTGTGACACCTAGCCAGGGACGTCCCGTTTCCAGCACTCGCATTTGGGCAAATTGTAAATGCTGCGGCATCGCGAAAGAATTTCCATACCAAGCCAGATTAGATGCATTCAAGAGAATCGTTGCCACTGGAAGATGCGAAGCGATCTGATGCGATAGTTGGGCTGCAATCTCTTCACCAAACAAACTTTCATAGCAAATGTCAGGCATGACAAACTGGTCACGTACCGCCATCGGGGACTGCATTTGATCTGGCACCGATAATTCGCTTAAGGGAATATTCATCATGTGCACAAACCAGCGAAAACCAAATGGCACAAATTCACCAAACGGCACAAGATGATGTTTATCGTAGCGATAAGCGCGATCTGCATGTAATGGTGAAAACCCCAACAAGCTATTGGTATATCGCGCCTCGCCATCTTGCACTACGACGCCGAGCATTAATGCACTATGAGTTTCCTGAGCGTAAGCATTTAATCTTGGTAAGAAATCTTGCGGCAGCATTGAAGTCAACAAGGGAAATGCTGTTTCCGGCGTCACAATCAGATCTGCCGGTGCCGCTGTTAACATTTTCCGGTACAACTCCAATGACGCATTCAAATAAGCGGGGTCGAACTTCATATCTTGCTCGACATTCCCCTGCAAAAGTCGAACGCTGATTGGCTTACCAGTAGCTTGTGTCCAATGCACGTTTTTCAGCAATGCGCCAGCACCGAAGATAAGCGCAAAAGCGATACTCCCCAACACTAATCGCTGCTTTTTGAACCTAGAAATGATAATCCAGGAGAAAATGCCAGAAAGTACTGCTGACAAAAAACTCAACCCATACACACCAAGAATCGGCGCAAAAGCTGCCAACATCGTATTACTTAGAGCATAGCCTGAGATTGACCATGGAAATCCGGTCAAGACCCAACCACGCAGCCATTCATTGAGCATCCAAAGCGCAGGAAGAATAATCAGTACCAGCTTATCATTGGAAATTCGCCAACGTCGCTGCAGCCATAAAGCGAACCAGACTGAGAGCGCGGCATACATCGCCAATCCAGCACTCAACAATGCCAATGCTGCGACCGCGAGTGGAATTGGCAAATCTCCATAGCGGACCATGGCAATCAATAGCCAGCTAGTACAAGAAAAAATCCAGGAGAAACTATACGCCCAAGCCAACCAGGCTGCGCGTCGCAGCACAGAGTTCACCTGGTGTTGCGATAGAAGCGCAAACAATAAAGCCATGCCCGCGATTTGCACCGGCCACATTCCAATTGGTGCAAATGAAAATATATTCAAAGCACCAACACAAAGCATCAAACATAGTGCCTGTCGGAATGATAATTGCGACCACCAGCCGCTTACAAAGCGACTAAGCTTGCTCATCCACAGTTGTCCATGGACGTTGCTCTACTTGCAAAATCTGTACTTCTCGCGCATCTGCACGCAAAACTTCAAAATGCAAAGTGCCAATCTGGAACTCATCGCCTTTATGTGGAACCTTCCCTAAGTGACGCGACACAAAATCGCCAATAGACTCGACGTCACTACCGGGTAAATTAGTCCCCAAAACCTCATTAAATTGATCGAGATCGGTCAGACCTTTCACGCGCCAGCGCTTACCGTTACCCTTGTTTTCGAGTGCAAAAATATTGTCTTCTTCTTCGTCAAAATCGTATTCATCGTCGATATCACCGACAATTTGTTCAAGTACGTCTTCTATCGTAATCAAACCTGCAATACCACCATATTCATCCACGACCATGGCAATATGATTGCGATTAGCTCGAAAGTCGCGCAGCAACACATTCAATCGTTTCGATTCCGGAATATAAACGACGGGGCGCAACATGTCCCTGACATCAAAAGCTTCTTCAGCGTAATACCGCAACAAATCTTTGGCCAACAAAATACCTACCACTCTGTCCTGATCGCCGTCGATAGCCGGAAAACGTGAGTGTGCCGTCGACAATACCTGCGGCATCCATTCTTCTATCGGAGTAGAAATATCTACAACGTCCATTTGTGAACGTGGAATCATAATGTCACGCGCAGACAGGTCTGACACCTGGAACACACCCTCGATCATTGCCAGTGCATCGGCATCAATCAGGTTACGCTCTTGGGCATCCGTCAAAACCTCTAAGAGTTCTGCACGATTTTCGGGTTCGGGAGAGATGAAGGCGGTCAGTCGTTCAAATAAAGACCTGTGGGGTTTAAGGTCAGTCGGTCTGACCTTACTAGAGTGCTCTTGCATAGGAGGCGTGGCGCCGTTGTTTCAATCCTACAGAATACAACAAATCAGTGACTTTCCCAAATTTTAGGGTATTCATGCTGTTGCAATCACATCAACAGCATGAATTCTTCACATTGCCGTCATATTTCAGATTTAGATATCCTTCATAACTTCTACGGGAACTTCTTCTGAATCATGAAATTTCGTGTAATGCAAATGCGGAACAGAGCCCTGCTGATTCAACATGTCGACGTAACGATGATTCCAGCGTATCAAATCTGATGGGTAATGTTTTATTCCGCGTTGATTCTGGTTAGTCGTATCATCCACTCCCTCAATTGTCACTATCAAGGTCGTATTGCCAGACATTTGCTCAGGCGTTAGCCCAAATAAAGGACTGGTTTCATCGATGATATGAATCAAAGTCCATCCCAATACAAATAAAGGATGGTGGTCGCGCTCCAACTTTAGATCGTAGATTTTACGGAATTGCCCCATGGTAGAGGTCTGTTCTTGTCGCATCACATGCATTTTTGCAGATGCTTCGCTAATCAAATTCAAACGCGCATTCGCCATTCTGACCATTAATAGCCGTTTGCCATCAGCCACATGACTGACTGGGTGTTCGGCAAAAATAATACTGGAACGCGGTCTGGAAAAGCGCGCAAAAATCATCCCCGTCGTTACCGCAACACTCGCCATACCAACAAAAATTTCTATACTCGCGATCGCGTGTCCATACACCGTCATCGGATGCATATCACCGTAACCGACTGTCGCCAAAGTCTCGACACTAAAGAAATAGGCGCCCAAAAAATTATTTGGCTGCATATTGGCAATCGAATTTGGTACCAACATGAACAAGCCGGCAAAGACGAGATTAAACAAAACAAAAGTAACAGCAATCGCGCCGAAGAAGCGTGGCCAGCTACAAGACATCGCATAGTAATAAATATCTTGCCAGATATGACTATCTAATCCGTAGGTCACTACTTCGCGACCCGCCATAGAAATACGACGGGCGCGTTGAGGGTGCTTGGAGAATAATTTCATCGATGAATAAAGATATTAAAAATTATTGATAAGGGTTATCCAAACCTAAGCCTGCCAGAATTTCAATTTCCAGCCCTTCCATTTCATCGGCCTCTTCATCGGTTTCATGATCATAGCCTTGTGCGTGCAAAACGCCATGTACGATCAAATGTTGGGCATGCTCCAGTACCGATTTCTTTTGCTCATCCGCTTCCTTCTGGAGGACATCTGTACACAAAATAATATCAGCCTGTGTTACTTCAGCATCTTCATCTTCCGTGTAGGCGAACGTCAATACATTGGTCGCGTAATCTTTGCCACGATAGTCGCGGTTTAACTCTTGTGCTTCCGCAGCATCAACAAAACGCAGCGTCAATTCTGCCGGAAAATACAAAGCTGCTTGAATTGTTTTACGAATTAAAGGACGCGGCAAAATGTCCTGCAAACGTGGATCTGCATACTGCACGGACAAAGTTAATTTATGTTTAGGATTACTTTTTGCGACCATGATGATGAGCTGAATTGAATGGGGTGGCGTTTTTTAACAGACCAATTGCCGCGCTATGCGCATGCGCACTGGCGTTAGCTGATTCATAGGCGTCTACAATACGGCCAACCAGAGGATGCCGTACCACGTCAACACTGGTGAACTGGGAGAAAGCAATTCCGCGAACACCGCTTAACACCTGGCACGCATCAATCAAACCGCTTTTTTGTCCGCGCTGCAAATCGACTTGTGTAACATCGCCGGTAATGACCGCTTTGCTGCCAAAACCTATACGTGTCAGGAACATTTTCATTTGTTCCGGCGTGGTATTTTGTGCTTCATCCAGAATGACAAAAGCATGGTTCAAGGTACGCCCGCGCATGTACGCCAGCGGCGCAATTTCGATGACCTGCTTTTCAAACATTTTTTGGGTACGATCAAAACCGAGCAAATCATACAAAGCGTCGTACAAAGGACGCAGATACGGATCAACCTTTTGTGCCAGATCGCCAGGTAAAAAACCGAGTCGCTCCCCCGCCTCCACTGCCGGACGGGTAAGAATAATACGTTTAACGGCATCGCGCTCCAATGCATCCACCGCACAAGCAACGGCCAAATAGGTTTTACCTGTACCAGCTGGGCCGATACCAAAAGTAATATCGTGTTCAACAATAGAGTTGAGATAGTGATTCTGATGCGGTGTACGACCACGCAAATCGCTGCGACGTGTTTTGAGCACCGGACTTTCAATCGATGAAACAATGACTGATTCTGCGTCAACAGTTTCTTCAGTCGAAACCGCGTCCGCATTGTGTGCGATTTCTAAGGTAGGATTTTTTAAACTTTGTTTGGCTTTTTGTTCGACTAAAGCCAATTGCACTTCATCAATCGAAATCGCTTTTTTGGCGAGTGGATAAAAATGCTCTAACAATTCCAAAGCTTGTTCAGCATTGTGACCACTGACAATAAATTTCTCTCCACGGCGAAAAATCGTCACATCCAATGCCGCCGACATCTGACGTAAATTTTCATCCAATGGGCCGCACAAATTTGCCAGACGCGTGTTGTCCAGCGGTTGCGGAATGAAGTAAGAAACTGGCACAGGAGTTTTAGCCATCATGCAGTCACAGTTTCTTCGACTAATTCGCCGCGCAAGGAATAATTATAGGATTCAGTAATCATTGTATTGACCAATGTGCCGATTAATTCTTTTCCGCCCGCGAAGTTCACAACGCGATTATTTTCGGTGCGGCCCTGTAATTCATTGGGATCTTTCACTGAAGGGCCATCCACCAGGATACGTTGGACTGTGCCTATCATGGCATTGCTATATTTTTTTGTATTGGAATCAATCACTGCCTGCAAAGTTTGCAAGCGACGTAATTTCAATTCTTGCGGTGTGTCATCTTCCAGATTCGCCGCTGGTGTTCCAGGGCGCGGACTGAAAATAAAGCTGAAGCTATTATCAAAGCCAACATCGTCGATTAACTTCATCAAAGCATCGAAATCTTCATCGGTTTCACCAGGAAATCCGACGATAAAATCAGAAGACACTGACATATCAGGACGCACTTTTTTAAGGCGACGTATCACCGATTTATATTCGATCGCGGTGTAACCACGTTTCATGGCAGACAAAATACGATCTGAGCCATGTTGCGCTGGCAAATACAAATGGTTGACCAGCTTTGGCACTTTGGCGTAGCAGTCAATTAAGCGCTGAGTAAATTCTTTCGGGTGACTGGTCACAAAACGGATGCGCTCGATTTCCGGGAACTCAGCAACATACTCAATCAACAAAGCGAAGTCGGCAATCTCGCCATCTTCCATCACACCACGATAGGCGTTCACGTTTTGACCAAGCAAGCTAATTTCTTTAACACCTTGCGCCGCTAAACCTGCCACCTCAGCCAACACATCTTCAAATGGACGCGAGACTTCTTCACCGCGGGTGTACGGCACCACGCAGTAACTGCAATACTTACTGCAACCTTCCATGATAGACACGTAGGCAGTCGCACCATCTACCTTAGCCGGTGGCATATGGTCGAATTTTTCGATTTCAGGAAAACTGATATCGACTTGCGAACGGCCGGACGAACGGCGTGCGTCAATCAATTGCGGCAAACGATGCAAAGTCTGCGGGCCAAACACCACGTCAACATACGGCGCGCGTTTGATAATGGCTTCACCTTCTTGCGAAGCGACACAACCACCAACGCCAATTAACATGTCAGGACGTTTACGCTTTAATTCACGCAGACGACCGAGGTCGGAAAACACTTTTTCAGACGCTTTTTCGCGCACACTGCATGTATTGAGCAGAACAATATCAGCATCTTCTGGCGTGTCGGTTTTAATCAAGCCCTCGGAAACATTGAGTACATCGGCCATTTTGTCTGAGTCATACTCATTCATCTGGCAGCCAAAGGTTTTAATAAAGACTTTTTTTTGCATCATTTTTTCTAAAGTAACAGCTGTTACTACTTCTAATAACTAAATTTTTTTCAAATCGCATCGGGTCAGTTCGCCATCGGCGAGGCAGACTGTGCATTGCTTGCTGGCAATCCTTTGGCAACTTCTGATTTCGTCAGTATCCAGACCTTATCAATATCTTTGAAACCGTTTTCGGTGTAATGAACCACGATGTTGTTGCCTGATAAAGTGCTTGGCATCACAATCAGATTAGTCACCGCAAAAATACGTGATGAAGGCGCTAAGCGTCGCGGATACCCGTCCATCGTGATATTTGGATAATTTGACATGTCCAGAATGCCGCGCTTAGCATTCGGGGGGAATTGTCGATCAGCGGCCACCTGCGCGAAAGCGGAGGCCGTCAGACCAGCCAACACCAGCAATATACCCAGACAACGAAAAATTCTCGCGATAGACATCGCTTACCTCACCATTTCGAATATCAAAAAATTCAAAGAAATCAATTACTTAAAGTCGACAAACAGAACCTGCGAAGGGCATAAGTTTAACACAGACAGCTACGCGCTTCAGGAATTTGCCCGCAATTCAACGAAAACCAGGAAATCTGGGATAATGGCGAAAAAAATTGATGGAACCCCGATGCACACTCGTTCTCCACGCGCAGAAAAGCGCGATTTTGACAGCCGTTACTTCCGCAATGCCCTGTCCCAATTCGCGACGGGCGTCACCGTCATTACCACTCGCCTGGCAGATGGACAATTTCTTGGTTTAACAGCAAGTTCATTCAATTCTGTTTCTCTGGAACCGCCTTTGGTGCTATGGAGCCTTGGTAATTCTGCTAACAGCATGCCTGTATTCACTGGTAATTCACATTATGTTGTTAATGTTTTATCCGCTGAGCAAGCGTGGTTGGCGGAACAGTTCGCAAGTCGCAAAACGGATCGTTTTGAGGGTGTTGAATACACCTTATCCCGCACCGGACATCCTATCTTAAAAGGAGCATCGGCCTGGTTTGAATGTCACAATCGCAGCCGCTACCCTGAGGGCGATCATGTGATTTTCGTCGGTGAAGTTGAACATTGTGAATTTACAGCGCGGGCACCTCTGGTCTATCATGGCGGCCAATTCATTGAAACCTCGCCAAAATAATTTTCATGCTCACTTCTGATTTGGTCGGCTATTGCGCCGCCAGCCTGACCACCGCCGCTTTTATCCCTCAAGCCTGGATGACCTGGCGCTTTAAACGCGCTGAGGGCGTCTCGCTGAGTATGTACGTGATCTTTATTGCTGGCATCCTGATGTGGATGACTTATGGCATCTTGTTGCAGGCGTGGCCCGTCATCATCGCCAATATTGTGACCCTGGTGCTGGCGTCTTTCATTTTGGCGATGAAGTTGATTTACAAGTAAGTTGATGGGATCCGATTGTAGGACGAGTGCAACCCGTCCTACTTTTAACTCAATTCCCCAACATCTTTTCAAACACATCCCTCGAATCAAATGCGGCTCGGCGCAGGCGGTCGTTGACGCCTTGCCAGATTTTTTCTTGCGGCAAGGCTTCAACAAGAATTACATCAGCATGAGCGTGATCGAGTTCACGTAAGCCAGCATACAAATCATGGGCATAACCAACCGGATCATTTGGCAAATGTCGCCAGGCATCGGCATGAATAGCCGGGTGTGCGAGGTAACTCATTAAGGCCAATGTCTTGCCTTTGGCTTGTAATTGTTGAACCACATCATCAAGCTCCTCAACAGCTACCTGCACCACTGGCGTGTGCGGCGCGTAATGGGCATCTAGCGTGCCTGATGCGCGAGGTGCGGCGGCGTCGGGACTGGCAGGTATGACACCCAACACTGCAGCCAATTGTTCTGCGCTGATGTGTCCTGGCCTGAGCAAGACTGGGCCATGGGTGGCTAAACGACTTAAATCGACAATCGTTGATTCGATTCCGACTTCACTCTGACCACCGTCCAGCACCCGGGCAATCAAACCACCTGACTGTACTTCTTGTTCAAACTCTTCGATCACATGAGATGCCATGGTTGGGCTGACATGGCCAAATTTATTGGCTGACGGCGCAGCAACGCCACCTTTACCACCTTTAAACGCACTCAATAGCGCGATCGCCACTGGATGCGACGGGCAGCGTATGCCGACCGTATCCTGACCACCGGACACCGCAGCCGGAATGTGATCGGCACGCTTTAAAATAAAAGTCAGCGGACCGGGCCAAAATGCTGCAATGAGTTTTTCTGCTTCGGCCGGAATCTCTTTCGCCCAGTAACTGATGTCGGCGCCTGGTGCGATGTGCACAATCACAGGGTGATTGGAAGGGCGACCTTTGGCGGCATAGATATTGGCAACCGCCTGCGGGTTTTCTGCATCCGCACCAAGACCATAGACCGTTTCTGTCGGAAAAGCGACCAGCTTGCCAGCTTCTAAAGCTTGTGCCGCCGCGATAATTTCAAGCGGTACATCTGTCTTGCTGACTACTGACATCATACTTGCTCCGGCGCGGCAATCCCGAGAATGACGCAGGCTTTGGCTAATGCTGCCTGCGCTTCTGGCATGCTGGTGGCGACAAAAGTGACATGTCCCATCTTACGTGCGCGACGTGCTTCGGCTTTGCCGTATAAGTGAACATGCGCACCGGGAATGGCCATGACCTGATCCCAGGCTGGTTCGTGCTGGGTATCTGTGCTGGCATTCTCATACCAGACGTCGCCCAAAATATTCAACATGGCAGCGGCGGAATGTTGACGCACATCGCCCAGCGGCAATTGCGCCAAAGCGCGTACTTGTTGCTCAAATTGACTCGTGATGCAAGCATCAATAGTGTAATGACCACTGTTGTGCGGACGCGGTGCCATCTCATTGACGGCCATCGTTCCATCTTGCAGCACAAAAAATTCTATGCACAACACGCCGACATAACCGAGTTCTGCGATGATATCCAAAGCGGCAGCTTGCGCCTTTTTGGCGATGTCTGGTGACACATTCGGGCTTGGTGCTAACGTCGTAAATAAGATGCCGTCACGATGGACATTTTCAGCGATCGGATAGACCACGGCTTCGCCGTCAACACCGCGAGCAACGAGGACGGATATTTCGTAAGCCAGCGGCAGCATTTTTTCTAAAATGCAGTGTTGACCATTCATGCCAGCAAACGCCGCTTCCAATTCTGCGCGGGTGCGAACTCTGACCTGACCTTTGCCGTCATAACCCATGCGTACGGTTTTCAAAATACCAGGCAGCAAATCATCCGGTGCGCTTAGCACATCGGCGTGCGTTGCGATGCCCCAATGCGGCGCTGGGTAAACGCCATTATTCAATGCGCAGCGGGTAAAGAAATGCTTTTCGGCGAGCCTGTCCTGCGCAATAGAAACACAAGCGCCAGCCGGTGCTACAAAGCCACCACGAGCAAAATAATCGAGGCTATCAGCAGGAACGTTTTCAAATTCAGTCGTGACGCTGGTAGCGAGCTTGTGCAATTCGCTCAAACCTGTTGCGTCATCATAATTGGCCTGTACATGGTGTTCTGCCACCTGCGCAGCAGGACAGCCTGCTTCCGGCTCCAGCACGGCAACCTTGTAGCCGAGTGCCTGAGCTGCGTGCGCAAACATGCGACCTAACTGACCACCGCCTAAAATGCCAAGGCAGCTTTTGTCGGTATTCGGCAATAATGGTCGTCTTGGATGTACTTGCTTGTCGATAGTCATGATGTCAAATTCTATGTGAGGCGTTCAAAAACAGCCTGCGATTCAGTGAGGGCATAAAGATACTCCCCCCTTTATTTAGAAAAACACGTCATTTGTCATTGAGACAGAATGGACGTTTTAAAATACTCACTCGGAGTATGCAAACTCTTTCAAATTCATATTGCTGACATACACGCAAAAAGCTGTCTGTCTTTCGTCGTTTTTACGATTCAAAACAGGCAACGGCGATGCTAAGGGTTGAATTCAACATCACCGCTGCACATTGTTAAGCAATCAAACTGGCAGCACCATATCGCGTGCAACTTGCGTTTGCTTTTCTCTGAACGTCAGCAATTGCGTAGCCAAGGCATCATCCGTGGTTGCCAGCATCGCGATCACCGCCAGCGCAGCATTGGCGGCACCGGCTTCACCAATCGCAAATGTCGCCACGGGTATCCCTTTTGGCATTTGCACGATAGACAGCAAAGAGTCTTCACCGCGCAAATATTTTGACGGCACTGGCACGCCAAACACCGGAACAATGGTTTTAGCGGCGATCATGCCTGGCAGATGCGCAGCGCCACCAGCGCCAGCGATAATCGCGCGGATGCCGCGTTCACGGGCGGTTTCTGCAAACGTGAACATTTCATCCGGCATACGGTGGGCAGAGACGACCTTGGCTTCAAAACCGATACCGAACTCTTTTAAAATCGCAACCGCATGCTGCATCACGTCCCAATCAGACGATGAGCCCATAACCACACCAACGACAATTTTTTGCTCTTGGCTCATGATTATGCCTTCAGTTTTTCACCAGTCAGACGCTCCAGCGCTTCCTGATATTTAGCAGAGGTTTTTTGAATCACGTCTTCTGGCAATGTCGGTGCAGGTGCCGTTTTGTTCCAGCTGGTAATGGTTTCCAGATAGTCACGCACAAATTGCTTATCGAACGATGGAGGAGAAATACCAGTTGCATAGGAATCAGCAGGCCAGAAACGAGAAGAATCGGCCGTCAACACTTCGTCCATCAAATGCAGTACGCCGTTGTCATCCAGACCGAACTCAAACTTGGTATCAGCGATAATGATGCCGCGTGTGGCTGCGTAGTCTGACGCTTGGGTATAAAGCTGAATACTGATATCGCGCATCTTGGCGGCGAGTTCTGCGCCGATGCGTTGTTCCATGTCGGCGAAGCTGATGTTCTCATCGTGCTCACCCATTTCGGCTTTTGCTGCTGGTGTGAAAATAGGTTCAGCTAACTTGGCGGCCTGTGGCAAACCAGCAGGCAAAGTAATGCCACAAATAGCACCAGTCGCTTGATAATCTTTCCAGCCAGAGCCGATGATGTAGCCACGGACGACAGCTTCTACCATGATAGGTTTGAGACGTTTAGCAACCACCGCGCGACCACGCACTTGTTCCACTTCATCGGCGGCTACGACGCTCTCGGGAGCAATACCAGTCAGATGATTTGGCACAATGTGACCTAATTTTTCGAACCAGAAATTGGCCATTTGATTCAGCACGCGGCCTTTTTCCGGGATAGGCTCGGACATGATGACATCGAACGCGGATAGGCGATCGCTCGTCACGATGAGCAATTTATCATCGCCAACTGCGTAGTTGTCGCGTACTTTGCCACGGCCTAACAAAGGCAAAGAGTGAAGTGTGGAGCTAATTTGGGTAGTCATGATTTTTCAATACTCTAAAATACTGCACATTAACTGCAAATTTATAATGTAAATGAATGCTGCAAAAATGCTCAGGGCGCATTTTCTGCGCCCTGAGCTTACACATTACTTAGTTGACGATCTGCGACAACGCGCCTTTTTTGTACTGCTCGGCGACTTTTTCCAGCGACATTGGTTTTATCTTCGCTGCCTGACCTTCGCAACCGAACGACAGGTAACGTGCCTTGCAGACCAGTTTCGCTGCTTCACGCGCTGGCTTTAAGTAATCACGCGGGTCAAACTTGCCTGGATTTTCAAACATGTAGCGACGGATCGCGCCAGTCATTGCCAGACGGATATCAGTGTCGATGTTGATTTTACGTACACCATTTTGGATACCAATCACGATTTCTTCCACTGGCACGCCGTAAGTTTCTTTCATGTCACCGCCGAATTGACGAATCTCTTCGAGCAATTCTTGCGGCACGGAAGAAGAACCGTGCATCACCAAGTGAGTATTTGGAATGCGCGCATGGATTTCTTTGATGCGGTCGATTGCCAGAATATCGCCGGTAGGCTTGCGAGAGAACTTATATGCACCGTGGGAAGTACCGATCGCAATCGCCAGTGCGTCACATTGAGTTTGTTTAACGAAATCAGCAGCTTGCTGCACGTCGGTCAACAACTGTTCACGCGTCATTTTGCCGTCAGCACCGTGACCGTCTTCTTTGTCGCCCATCATGGTTTCCAAAGAACCGAGCACGCCGAGTTCTGCTTCGACAGTCACGCCGATGGAGTGCGAAAATTTAACGACTTCACGTGATACTTCAACGTTGTATTCGTAGCTGGCAACGCTCTTGCCATCTTCCATCAAAGAACCGTCCATCATCACCGAGGTGAAGCCGGATTTAATCGCTGCCATACAAACCGCAGGCGATTGGCCGTGATCCTGATGCATCACTACCGGAATATGTGGGTAAGCTTCGACTGCGGCTTCGATCAGATGACGCAAGAATGCTTCACCAGCATACTTACGGGCACCAGCAGAGGCTTGCATAATCACAGGCGCGCCAACTTCATTGGCAGCTTCCATGATGGCAGTCACTTGTTCCAGATTATTGACATTAAATGCTGGCAAACCATAGCCGTTTTCAGCAGCATGATCCAGCAATTGACGCATCGATACGAGAGGCATATTAAACTCCAGAAGTACTATTAAAAATCTTTACTTTCAAATCTGATGCTGCATTAAAAATTGCAGATCAGTTCAACAAATCTTTTTCTATCAGGCCATAAAAGCTACCGGGCTACTTAGGACTGAAATTCACCAACCTTCACGATCTTCAGCGCATTCGTGCCGCCTACTTGCCCCATAGGTTCACCCCAGGTCACAACGATCATGTCGCCTTTGCTGACGACGCCATTTTCCAGCAATACCGTCTCCGCCGATCTCAACACGGCATCACGATCTGCCGCATACGGCAAAGTAAAAGTCCGGACATTGCGATACAGGGCTGCTTTGCGTTGCGTTGCGATACTCGGTGTCAAAGCAAACAAAGGCACATCAATACTGTGACGACTCATCCACAATGCGGTTGAACCAGATTCAGTCAAAGCCACAATCGCTTTGACACCTAAATGGTGCGCAGTAAATAGCGCACCATAAGCAATCGACTGATCAATGCGGGTAAAAGCCAGATTCAGGAAATCCGCATCGAGCTTATATTCCTGGAATTTTTCTGCTTCCAGACAAATCGCCGACATTGCTTCTACCGTCTCTATAGGATATTTACCCGAAGCTGTTTCGGCAGACGCCATCACTGCATCAGTACCATCCAACACCGCATTGGCGACGTCGGATACTTCAGCACGGGTCGGCACTGCATTGACGATCATTGACTCCATCATTTGCGTTGCGGTAATTGCTAATTTGTTCGACGCGCGCGCCATTTTGATCATGCGCTTTTGCAATGCCGGAACTGCCGCATTGCCAACTTCGACGGCCAGATCACCACGCGCGACCATAATGCCATCGGATGCATCCAGAATTTCTTGCAAGACCGGGATCGCTTCAGCACGCTCGATCTTGGCAATCATCATTGGCTTGTGGTTATAAGGCTCACCAGCAATATTGGCCAATTGACGCGCCATTTCCATGTCTGTCGCATTTTTCGGGAATGAGACCGCAACATAATCTGCCTGGAATGACATCGCTGTTTTGATGTCTTCCATATCTTTTGCCGTCAAAGCAGGTGCAGTCAAACCACCGCCTTGACGATTAATACCTTTATTGTTCGACAGCTCTCCACCGATTTTAACGACCGTGTGGATTTCATTACCGATAATGCGTTCAACAATCAATACGATCAAACCATCATTGAGCAATAAAACGTCGCCCACTTTGACATCACGTGGCAAGGCTTTGTAATCGAGACCAACACGTTCCTGGTTACCCATCGTGCAATCCGCGTCGAGAATAAACTTATCGCCATTCTCAATTTGAATACGGGTATTTTCAAACTTGCCGATACGGATTTTTGGACCTTGCAAATCCGCCATAATTGCCACTTCGCGTCCGCATGCTGTTGCAGCCTGACGTACCATGTCGGCGCGATCGATGTGATCTTGCGCCTTGCCATGGGAAAAGTTCAGACGCACCACATTGACGCCCGCGTTAATCATCCGTTTGAGTGTTTCCACATCATTGGAAGCGGGGCCTATGGTGGCAACAATCTTAGTAGCACGTAACATCTGGTCTCCTGAATTATTATTAATGGTTTGATGCGGTGATGAACTAATTTCTTTGAACTAATTTCTTTGAATTTAATTTCTTTACTGTGCCGCGCGTTGCAATAAAATTTCTACCGCGGGCAAAGTTTTCCCTTCCAAAAATTCCAGGAAAGCGCCACCGCCAGTCGAGATATAACCAACACGATCAGCGATCTGGTATTTAGCAATCGCTGCCAGCGTATCACCGCCACCTGCAATCGAGAATCCAGCAGAATCAGCAATCGCCTGCGCCAAGACTTTGGTGCCATTGCCAAACTGATCAAACTCAAATACGCCAACGGGGCCGTTCCAGACGATCGTGCCAGCAGTTTTGATTTGCTCTGCCAATAAAGCAGAAGTGACTGGGCCGATATCAAGAATCATGTCGTCATCGGCAACATCCGCCACGGCTTTAACCGTTGCTACAGCCGTTGGTGAAAATTCTTTCGCGCACACCACATCAGTAGGAATCGGTACGGATGCGCCACGTTTTGCCATCATATCTATGATCGCTTTTGCTTCATCCACCAGATCCGCTTCTGCCAGTGATTTACCGATTTTTAAGCCGGAAGCCAGCATGAACGTATTCGCAATACCACCGCCGACGATCAGGTTATCAACTTTATCTGCGAGGGATTTCAGGATAGTCAGTTTGCTCGATACTTTAGAACCCGCGACAATCGCTACCAAAGGACGCGCTGGTTGGCCAAGCGCTTTGCCAAGAGCATCTAGTTCCGCAGACAATAATGGACCAGCTGCAACGACTGGCGCGTATTTTGCGATACCGTGGGTAGTCGCTTCGGCGCGGTGCGCAGTACCAAATGCGTCGTTCACATACACATCGCACAGCGCTGCCATTTTTTGTGCGAGCGCGTCGTCATTCTTTTTCTCGCCTTTGTTCACGCGGCAGTTTTCCAACAACACCACTTGACCAGCAGCGACTTCAACGCCGTCAACCCAGTTCTGTTTCAAACTGACAGGTACGCCAAGTAACTCGGATAAACGCACTGCAACTGGCGCCAGACTATCTTTGGCCTTGAACTCACCTTCTGTCGGACGTCCCAGATGCGATGTGACCATCACTGCCGCCCCCGCCTTCAACGCTTGTTGAATCGCCGGAACTGATGCACGAATACGCGTATCTTCGGTAATATTGCCGTGGTCGTCCTGAGGAACATTGAGATCGGCACGAATGAAAACACGTTTGCCTTGAAGCTGATTAGCTGCGATCAGGTCGCTGAGTCGATTAAATTTCATCGCGATGTGGAATGAGAATTGGCTAGGTTGAAGGAAAAAGCGATCTGACTCCGAATCAAACAAATATTAATTCCGCAGCAATTTCGTTATAAACAACATTGCCGAGCAAGATTCGAAAGTAAGACAAATGCGCTAAAACCGCTATTTTACCAAAGCCCCCAGCCCACGCCACAGAGTTTTGCATCTGATTTTGGCGCCAGCTTACCTAAATTGCCTGCATACCAGTGTAAAAATGTTAATGTATTAATATTTTCTAGTTTCCGCAGGGCGGATAAAGCCCGCGCGGAAGCTACGGTAAATGAAAACGGCGGGTCGTCCCGCCGTTCGTATCTATTTATATTTGACCAACTAAAGCAAACGCAAACCGGTGAACACCAACATACCAAAAATGATTGTATGCAACATATTTTTGCTCAGTTGAAAAAACACCGTCGCAGCGATACCCGCCATGAGCTTAGGATTGTGCCAACTAAAATCCCATTCACTGCCGCCATGCGGATTAAGCAAAAAATCAGGAACAATAATTGCCGCCAACGCGCAGGCAGGTGCATAGCGCAGGGCTTCCTGGACGCGTTGCGGTAAATTAATCCGGTTTCCAGCCAACCAAAAGCCACTACGAGCAATAAAAGTTGCCAACCATAAAGAAAAAATAACGATCCAGATCTCAAGATCACTCATGCTTGCTCACTCCCATTCGGTGCTTTTTTGTTCTTGAGCATATGTTCTTCCAACAACATCGCAGTTGCCATACCCAATATCACTGCGAGTAACAGGCCGAGTTTATAAGGGAAATGAAAGCACAATAGCGCCACAACGCCAGCGACGACCACTCCGGCCAAAGCCGCACGGTTGATAATCAAAGGCAGCATCACGCACAAAATCGCCAGTGTGCCAGCAACACCGAGCCCCCAACTGGCGGGAACCTGACTTCCTAACAAAATACCAATGACAGAGCCGATTTGCCACGCAGCCCAATTCGGAAAGATAAGACCCTTCAAAAACGCCAACTTGCCTTTCATGTCCTTCAAGTCAGGAAAGCGTTGAATAAATAAGCCCACCGCCACATCGCCAGTCAAAAATCCCAACCAGGCACGGCTACGCCACGGCAAATGCGAGAAATGCGGCGCTAATATCGCTGAAAAGATAACAAATCGCAGATTGACCGCCAGCGCCGTCGCGAAGATCACCCACACTGGCGCATGCGCCCCGATCAGCGGCAAAGACGCCAATTGTGCGGACCCACCAAAAACAATAAAGGTCATCCCAAACGCTTGCGGCAGACTCAAGCCCGCTTTGATCATGGCTATGCCAACCACCAATCCCCAGGCACCGATACCAAACCAGGTGGGCGCCCCCAGACGCAGCGCCTCTTTGGTGGCAGCTTGATCAGATTCAAAAGACATGGCAACTTTTCTCAACAAATAGCCGTGCATTTTAGCCTTGATCAGAAAAGCTCGCCAATCAGCGATACAATCAACGATACAATCAGCGATAGTTAACGACAGCAAGTAGCTGGAATCCGTTAAAATCACCGCTTGAATTTGAGAACCGATGCAAATAGCAACCCATGGCGTGTCCAAGCCGCAAAATGCTTCGCATGCCAAGCTGCTTTTGCATCCAATATTGCACCTAATTAGCAAACATTTTTACCGGAGTCTTTATGTCCACGAATACAAGCGCCACAACAGCTAGCAATGTCGTTGAACTGCAAGCAAAAGATTTGCCTGCACATTGCCCAAATCCAGCAATGCCATTGTGGTCGTCGCATCCACGCGTTTTTCTTGATTTGTCCCATGGTGGCTCTGCGACTTGCTCTTACTGTGGTACGCAATACAAACTGGCTCCAGGTACCGTGATCAAAGGCCACTAAGATTTTCCATCGCTGCGCATCGCACTCGCGGTCAAAGCACCAGCAAAAATCAGGTAAGCTCATCATGCCCGCAAAAAAGCAATTTAATGGCAGTGCCGACGAAGTCGAAGCTGCATTCTATGATGCCATCAGTCGCGCTGATCTCGATGTATTCATGGATTTGTGGGCGGATGACGAAGAAATTGTCTGCATTCATCCCGGCTCTAGCCGTCAAGTAGGTCATGCAGCCATCCGGGCGTCGTGGGAAGCAATCTTTGAACGGGGCAATGTCCACATTCAGGCAACGCAATTACACGCGACGCACAATCTGTTGACCGCCGTGCATAGCGTCATCGAGCAAATTCACCGTCCGAATGAAACCTTGCCGGATGTCCATATTCTGGCGACCAACGTTTATCTGAAAACACCGCAAGGATGGCGTATTGCTATGCATCACGCCTCGGTCGCAGCAGGCAAAGCCCCCTTGGATTTATTCAAGGCCAGTGTTTTACATTAAGGTAATTAGTTTAAAACGACAATGAGGCGTGCATTTACAACCAGAATGGCGCACAGTACGACTCACCCGTAACATGCAACCCGTTTCACCCACTAAGATGCAAGAATGAAATATCAGTCTCCCCGCTGGCTCCCCGGTGGTCATTTGCAAACCATCTACCCTGCTTTATGGATACCTCGCCCCGAAGTCAGCTTCCGGCGCGAACGTTGGGTGACGCCTGACGAAGATTTTATCGATATCGATTTTGTGGATGGAAAACCTGGCCAACCTATGGTTGTGCTATTTCATGGATTAGAAGGTTCCAGCGACAGCCACTATGCACGGGCTTTGATGGCAGCAATCCAGGCGAGAGGATGGTCGGGCGCGATTCCACATTTTCGTGGTTGCTCGGGTGAATTGAATCAGGCGCCGCGCTTTTACCATTCCGGTGATGCACAGGAAATTGACTGGATATTACGTCGCGTTCAATCTCAGCATCAAACACAACACGGCGATGCTGATGTTTTTGCGGCTGGCGTTTCACTCGGTGGTAACGCCCTGCTACGCTGGCTGGGAGAATCGCAACATCAGGCTGAATTTGTCAAAGCCGCTTGCGCGATCTCAGCACCACTCGATCTGGCACAAGGTGGCGCGTCTTTGTCTAGCGGCTTCAACATGCTCTACACCCGCATGTTTCTCAAAACTTTAAAGCCAAAGTGCCTGCAAAAACTGAACCAGTTTCCCGGGCTGTTCGACAGAAATCGTTTGCTAGAAGCCAAAAATCTCTACGAATTCGATAATGTCGTGACGGCGCCTTTGCATGGTTATCTGGATACCGACGATTACTGGAATCGCGCCAGCGCGCGCCACGTGCTGCCCGACATTACACTACCGACCTTGGTCTTGAATGCGCAAAATGATCCTTTTTTGCCCGGTCAATATTTACCTCAAAAAGCCGCGCCCGCTGTGATTCTTGACTATCCTAAACATGGCGGCCATGTCGGCTTTGCCGCTGGCAATGTACCCGGCAGCCTGCATTGGTTACCAGAAAAAATTCTGCACTTTTTTGACAAGGCAAGCTAATGGACGAGATCGTCAAAGCCGCCATTGCAAAATGGCCCAATGTACCGCATTGCTACGGCTGGTTAGCCCTGGATGCACGCGGCCAATGGCGCATGCGCGATGAACGCTGCCAGGCCCTAAAACTCCCCGGCGACATCATCCGCCATCCCGCTTTGATCGACTTCATCAACCGCAATTACCAATGCGACGATCAAGGCTGCTGGTATTTTCAAAACGGTCCGCAGCGCGTGTATGTTGAGTTGGAGGCGACGCCGTTTATTGCTCACACCACACCGACAGGTTTGCGCTTGCATACCGGCCAGGTCATGCAATCAATAATCGGCGCGTATTTTGATGAGAGTGGACATTTGGTCTTCGCTTCAGAAAATACACTGGCGCAAGTTGATGATCGTGATGTGGCAGAATGTCTTAATTGGATTCGAATTGATGGTCACGAATGTATAGATGATGATCTGCTTTTGTGGTTAGAACAAACAACACTGTCAGTGAAAGCCCATATTTTTGTATCAAATGTTGAAGTCATCGTACAAAAAGAAAACGTGGGAAGTCTGATGAAAAAGAGGGGTTACACACCCCACCCATCAAATACAAATGCGCATAAAGATATTTAAATTCGCGTGCGATTCACGCTCCTAAGGTTTGCAAAATTTTGCGGAAGTGAATGATTTTTTCTTCATCAACAGATAAAAATTGCGTGCTTTTAACGTCATAGAACTGTGGCGCAATTTTCTTGCAAATCGCATGGTCTTCTTCAAAAACCTGACGATTGACCTGCGCCGTTGAAGCAAAAAAATGATCCATAGTCGATGCCGGATAATTTTTATTCAAGCATCCCTTCAATAAACGGCTATAGAAAAACGTCTTGTTTGACTCTTGAGATGGAAAAAAATTCTGTAATGAATACGAATAGCCAAACGTAGAAGTAAGCATCGTAAATGGAAACAAATAAATACTCTGGTACCCCTCATGTTGATCTGAAATATTAAACATGCGGCTGATCAAGCGGAGTTTTTTTTCGACGCTGGCATCCGTTATTTTAAAATTGGCTACTGAATTGGCTCGATGGTATGTATTTACCGGCTCAGAAAGAGAAAGGCGACCCAAAGACTCTGCGTGCACGTATGGGGTATGCAAAGAATCCAAACCATTTTCTATTGCAATCTTCCAATTACAGTCATAAATATAAGAATTAAAATCTGCCCGTCCATTAATATTGAAAGAAATCGATGCAAGTAAAGCGTAACTTTCGCCTAACTGATCTTCCAAACCAGAGGCTGGTTGTATTGAAGCAAATAGAAAATCACCGCACCAGTCAACTTTTAAAGTATTTAATCTAGCTTCATTAATTTCCTCTGGCTTAAATTTATCCCGGCATGGGATATGTAATTTTCCAGATTGAAAACTCCAGCCATGATAAGGGCAACTGACGACTCCCTTCCCATAAGGCTCATTAAAAAATCTTGTACCACGATGAGGGCACAAATTATCGAAAACTAGCATTTCTCCATGGTCGTTAAAAACGACAACCTCGTCGGAAAGCCAATTAAGCTTTAGGAATGCTCCTGCCTCAGGTAATTCTGTGCGATGACCTAATAAGTGCCAGTAATTATTACGTAATTCAACGTCAGTAATCATAGCGTCCTTGCAGGTTGAGCATAGACGGTTGCGCTCTCTTTGACGCGACGTACAACAATTGCTCCTGCGCCAATTTTCGCATAATCACCTATTTCAACATTAGGTAATATTGATGCGTGTGAACCGATAAAAACGGCCTTACCCACCTTAACATGTCCAGTTAAATCAACGTGAGCACAAATTGTTGATCCGTCGCCAACAAACACATCATGACCTGCGCCCGAATGACAATTAATCATTACAAAATCTGAAATTTCGCTGTCTGCTGAAATGAAACAATATGGATAAATAACTACGCCTTTGCCAATTTTTGCGGTATCAGAAACAACCGCATTGGGGTGGATGAAGCTAAAAAACTTTGCTCCTTTTTCTTCAAGAGCTTTTGCCAATTCCAATTTTGCCCGCGGATCACCTATTGCCAGGACTAAATAATCGTTTTCAACAGGAACGTAACTAGAAATACTTCCTAATAGGGGAACTGGGTAATTCTCATTCAACATATCACTGACAGGGAGCGTATCATCCACAAATCCTGCAATACGTATATGACAAGCATCAGCTTCCGGCTTAAGCAACGAGTAAATCTCTCGACCCAAACCGCCAGCACCAACAATGATAATATTTTTTATCTTTTCCATATTTGCCTCATCTAGCCATATAGCCACCATCGACTAACCAACTCGCACCTGTGACCCATCGACCAGCATCAGAAAGCAGAAACGCCGCAACGTGCGCAATATCTCTCACCTCGCCAAAACCCAGCAAGTGCTTATCATGATAGTCTTTAACCGAGTCTTCCGACAGTGAGGTGGTAAGCCTTTCATGCATTTCCGTGATCACTGCTCCAGCAACAATACTATTGACAGTTATCTTTCGAGGAGCGAATTCAACCGCCAGCGACTTACACATGCCATCAATTGCCGCCTTTGCAGCAGAATAAATACTCATTCCAGCCTGTCCACGCTGTCCTGCTACGGATGACATAAAAATTATTGAGGACTGATCAGCCATTACATTCCGTAGAGAAGCTCCACGCGCGAGCGCGAGCGCTGTCTTGGCACTGGATGCAAACACGTCATCGAAATTCTTCTCTTTTGAAAGTTTAACGGGGCGCACGGAGCTAACGCCTGCTGCATGAAAAATTCCATTTAGTGGTAAGCTATCTTTTGTAAGTAACTGCAAGTAGTCAGCAATGTCGTCACCACCAGTCAAATCGAACACATTGAGTTGATGTCCACCACCTTCAAGTTGCGCCAGCGTTTCTTGCAAACGCTGCTCGTCACGGCCCAACGCAATAATCGTCGCGCCACAGCTTGCCAACAAAATTGCAGTAGCGCGCCCAATTCCAGATGATGCGCCTGTCACCAAAATGCGGCGCCCCGTGAGGCAGGTTTTATCAAAGACCATATATTTAAATTTCTATCAAGGAATTAACCTGCATCTGATCTAAAGTTATCAATGCTGAGGCCCACGAGTAACCCACACCAAACCCGGTAAGAACAGCCGTTCCACGTAAAATTTTATCTCTACCTAAGTCTGTCATTACCAACGGAATTGACGCACTAGACGTATTACCAAAACGATCAATATTCATCGGGGCTTTTTCTGCGGGCAATTTCAATTTCTTAGTAATGTGCTTGAGCATAAATTGGTTAGCCTGATGGAATAAATACCAATTGACTTCATCTCGTTGTTTAACAGAAAAATCTAATAAATCGTTAACCAACGGTGGAACGCTCTTGAGTGTAAAATTGAAAACGTCCGCACCGTCCATATACAAACAAGTTAAATCAGAATCAACCATGCGTGGGTCTACGTCCTCAAATTTCCGGTATGCACCTTTCGGAACAATTAGATTTTTTTCACCTGTGCCATCGGTTCCAAGAACAAAGTAGGTTGTCTGAGCGTCCTTATTAAATTCGAGCGCTGTTGCTGATCCAGCGTCACCAAATAGCATTGCCGTAGCCCGATCGGCCGGATTTACTAGTTTGCTAGACGTATCACCAGCAAGTAATAATACGCGTCGTACAGCGTGACCATCTATTAGTTTAGAAGCTAACCATAGGCCATACACGTAGCCAGAACATCCAAGGTTGATATCGAGTGCGGCACAAGATGTTCGCAATTTCAATCGGGACTGCAACGCACATGCGGTAGCAGGTAATCGATAATCAGGTGTTTGCGAAACGAATACAATTGCATCAATACTTTCGGGAGACCAAGCAAGTTCCGACATTAATTTCTGTGCCGCAGCCTGACAAAAGTCAGCGGTTGTCTGTTGATCATTAGAATGCCTTCGGGTCTGAACGCCGATCATCTTAACAATTTCATTAACTGCAGCCTCGCCAAACTGCGCATGAAACAAATCATTTTTAACTTCAGACGCGGGAACTGCAGTGACAATACCTTTCAACATTACATGATCGACACGAACATGCAATCCCGAGATGGCAGCCTCATTTTCCATGATTATGCTTTCTTAGCCAATTCAACTGCAGCCAAAATATCAGATAATTTTTCACATTTAGCCAGAACCTGCCCATCTAACATCACGCTAAAGACGTCATCAACCAATGCCATTGTAGATACCACTGCTAAAGAATCCCAGGCATAGTCAGTCAGGTTCAACTCTGGGCCAACGTTCGCGACATCTATCTCAAGTATTTCAGCCATTCCTTCAAAAAATTCTTCCATCATTACTCCTTACGTTTAATTCAAAAATGACTAATAGGACTCAAGGATTGCGGCACCCCAAGAGTAACCAACTCCAAAACCAAGTATCAGAACAGTATCACCACGGCGTATTTTCCCTTTTTGTTTGGCACGGGCAATCGCAATTGGGATCGTCGATGAAACCGTATTACCAACTGTGTCTAGTTCGATTATAAACTTGTCGTGCGGAATCTTTATTTTCTTTCTCAATGCTTCCAGCATAAATTTGTTTGCCTGGTGAAAAACTACGTGATCTATATCGTCAATTGTTTTTCCTGCTTGTTCTAGTATTTCCTTGAAAACAGCGGGAACAGAAGTCAAGGTAAAACTCATTATCTCAGGGCCATTCATATATAAATGATTCTGACTGCGGACATTGCCCATGGTGTCAGTATATTCAACTGCTGTTTCGGCACCAGAAAAAAGTCTGCTACCCCCGGCCGGTATGATTAAATTTTCAGCACCAGCACCATCAGTGCCAAAAACAAAAGGCCCAATTTGAGCTCCAGTCGCATCTGAAGAAACGACCAGCGAAGCAGTCGCCGCATCACCAAAAAGTGTACGCACGCTCCGGTCTTTTGGATGCATATATTTTGAATACGTGTCTCCGGTTAAAAATAGAACGTTTTTAGAAATGCCTGCTTCAATCATGGCTTTAGCAAGTGACATGCCATAGACGTAACCAGAACATCCCAGACCAATATCGAGCGCACCGCATTGTTTCTTCAAACCTAATCGTTCGTGTATCAGGCAAGCAGACGTCGGTAATAAGTAATCTGGCGTTTGCGTACAAAAAATCAAAAAATCGATATCATCCTTATTGATTTTTTGCTCACAAAACAGTTGCTCAGCAGCGAGATAAGCCAAATCAGCGGCCGTTTCGTTGAGGTCAGCAACGCGTCTTTCGATAATCCCTGTTTTTTCCAGAATTTTGTCTGGCGTCCAATCAGGAAACTCTGAAGAAAGAGTCACATTATCCAGTCTCAGTTCTGGCAAGTAATACGCAATCGCACTAAGTCGAGCATATGTTTTCATCGTACGTGCACCATTCTTATGATTGTCGACATCACCTAAGCAAGAACCCAATTGCCACACAACAATTGCCTACTATCAAACAGCATCTGCTATGTGCCGGACGATAGCCTCTACGGTCTCCATCTCAAGATCCGGATAAATAGGTAGGCACAAAATTTGTTTTGACGCATTATCAGCTACTGGTAAATGATGTTTATCCGATGATGTCAGACCGCGATACATAGAGAATTCAGATATCAAGGGATAAAAATAACGTCGGGCAAAAATGTTATGGGTCTTTAGCATTTCATACAAACCATCCCTTCCTAGCGGATATTCTGGACTGACTAGGATAGGAAAATACGAAAAGTTAGTATCGTGTGGTGTCGTATCCAACAAACATCGAATTCCTTTGATACCAGTGAGCATTTTACGATATGCATGATCGATTGCTTTTCGTTTCGCAATTAAATCGTCAATATGCTTGAGCTGTAACAAGCCAAGCGCGGCATTGATTTCGCTCATCTTGCCATTGATTCCGGAAGCAACGACGGTTGTTTCATTCACAAAACCAAAATTTTTCAGGTTATCAATATGCTTTTTTGTTTTCGCATCCGGGCAAACAATCGCTCCACCTTCAAAGGTATTAAATACCTTGGTCGCATGAAAACTTAACACCGATAAATCACCATAATTCAAAATGCTACCATGCTGATTTTTAACGCCAAATGCGTGAGCAGCATCATAGATCACCTTGAGATTATAGTTATCTGCGATGCGTTGAATCGCATCGACCTCACAAGGTGTTCCGTAACAATGCACAGGCATGATTGCGGTCGTCTTTGGTGTAATCGCTGCCTCAATTCTGGCAGGATCGATGTTAAGGGTGTCCGGCTCAATATCAACAAAAACCGGTGATATGCCGTTCCATAACAATGAATGCGCTGTCGCGACAAATGAGTACGGCGTCGTAATGACCTCACCTTCAATGCGCAACGCTTTTAATGCGGTCACTAAGGCAATGGTCGCATTCGCGAACAAGCAAATATGCTTCACCCCAAGGTATTCACATAAGGCCTGTTCCAGCTCCTGATGAAAAGGACCACAATTGGTCAGGACACGGGTGTCCCAAATTTTTTGCAAATACGGCATTAACTCCTCCAGCGGAGGTAGTGCCGGACGGGTCACATAAACTGGTGGTGATATTTTTTGAGTCATAAAGCCTCGTTGGCGTCGTATAAGCGAATTTTGTCGTCAGCTACTTCAAAAGCAACTGGTGGTAAATCAGCACACCAGCGCTCAAACATATATCTAATGGCGAGTTCAAATGAGCGAGCAACCAATTCGGGTTTAGAAAAGTTCGAATCAGAAAAGGCCTTTCTGAGTGATGCTCTGATCGTCGCCAGCTCGTCAACATGTTCTGAAAAATAAATCGCTTTTTGAACAAAATCATCTTCATCAACCGCTGCAAATTGCTTGCCTAAGCCAACTTGGGATAAATTCGCAATACCTTGTCTGCCCGCAGGTGTTTTACCGACCAGCGTTAACGTTGGAACCCCCATCCATAAGGCGTTATTCGTCGTCGTTCCACCAGTATACGGAAACGTGTCGAGACAAATATCGACTTGGTGGTGTAATGATAGATAAGTATGAATATCGCTTCTCTGATAGAAACGAATGCGATTCAAGTCTATATTTTCCTCTTTTAACCAGGTACGTAGATTTTCACTTCCACCCTCAACAGGCATTGCAGCCATGATTAGCTGGGATTCAGGGATTGCTCTCAATATCCTCGACCAGAGCGCAATAACCCTACGATTCATTTTATCAATCCGATTAAAACTAGCAAATGTTAAATAGCCATTTCTCAAAGCAGGTAGATCGTTGACTGACGGTGCATTAATATTCGCTTTGAATGTCGTGGTGATCGGTAAGCGAACGATTTTTTCGGTAAATTGTTGATCAATATCTCCATAAGGTAAAAAATATGGATCGCCAAAAAAATAATCCAAAGACTTTAATCCTGATGTGCCTGGGTAGCCTATCCAACTAATTTGAACTGGAGCAAGCCTCATAGCAAAGGCAGATAATCTATGCCTTGCCGTATGGCCAGACAAATCAATTAATACATCAATTTGGTCGCTTTTTATTTTTTCAACGAGTTGCTCATTACTTAAAGTAATAACTCTTGCCCATTCGCGAAAATATCCTTTCAACCTGAATGTCACCTCGTCTTCAAAGTTGCCGTTATCATACGCGTATAAATGTAGGTGAGGCTTTCTGGCCAAATCGGAAAATACTGGTTCAATAAAAGATACTAACGCATGATCCCGCAGATCGGCAGAAACAAATCCAATACGTAAAACCCGATCAACATTTTTTTTGTTCTCTAAAGGTGTTATTGAATTTATTACTGGGACTTCATAAAGTGAGGAAAAATGAATATGTTCCTTAAATAACTCATTAGCAGTGATGTCGGGACTATGGCAAATTGAAAACAAATAATTACTATACGCAGTTTCAAAAGTGGGATCAAAATTAAATGCCTTATAGTAGCTTTGAATTGCCTCTTCAATTCTGCAAGAATTTTGCAAACATTGAGCCAAATTATTATGCGCGAGCGCAAATTCAGGATTTAATTGTATCGCCTTTTGGTGCGAAGAAATTGCCTGTTCTAACCGGCCAGCTCTTGCGTACACAATCCCTAAATTGCAATAAATTCCGGCTGGTTCCGAACTAAAATTGATCGCTTGTTGATAGGAATTTATCGCATTCTGGTCGTCACCACTATCCGAATAAGCGTTACCAAGGTTATTCAATACTTCTGGGACATTCGGATTGATTTTCAAGGACTTTTTAAAACATGCAATTGCCATTGCATATTCTGCGAAGCGATGTAAGCCCATTGCAACCTGATAATAAAAATTAGGATCACTACTTTGGCAATGAAATGCTTTACGACATTGTTCAAGCGCGCATTTCACGTTGCCTATATTAGAATATGCATCGATCAGCGGGACATGTACTTCGATTAAATGCGGATATTGTTTTTCTAATGCGAGCAAGACCTCAATACCTTGATCAATTTTTTTATCCAAAATCAAAGCATTACTCAAATGAAGACTTGCTTGGGTATAATCGGGGCGTTTTTTTTGCGCCTCACTAAATTGAACTGCGGCCTCACCAAATTTCCCCAAACGTAATAATGCTAACCCGTATGAGACGTAGCCATCAACAAACTCGGGTCTCCATTTAATAGCATTAATATAAAAAGGAATGGAGTCAGTTGCCCTATCAGACTTGAAATAAGCATTTCCAATATTAAAGGATGCTGATGCATATTGAGGATTCAATTTGAGGGCCATTTGATAAGCAGCTATTGCTTTATCAAAGTCTTTCAACTTCAGATAGACATTACCCAAATTTAAATGAGCTCTTGGCAATTCAAGTTGCTCTTCGATTGCGCTTTGGTATAAGCGTATCGCAAGTTCCAGATCTCCACTGTCTTCTGCTTGGTTACCTTTAGTGATCAGATCCACATTGGCGTAACTAATTTCGACAGGCGCACTGGCTATGTCATTATTTTTTTTAAAAAACGCAAATTTATCGAAAAGACCCATGTTTACTCAAACCAATTAACATTCACAAAAACAATCGAAGTTACCTAAAAATCATCTCCGCCATTTATAGAAAAAATATGCTTACCGCTAACCAGTCAAGATGTTGATTTTGCTCATCTTACTGTTGATGCCGACCCAGCTAGAGCAACTACTAATCCAGCCAACACAGGTATGGGAGATCAAGATAAACCGACCTCGCAACTTTAAAGTCACAAAGCCTCGTCGGCATCATATAAACGAATTTTATCGTCTGCTACTTCGAAAGCAACTGGTGACAAATCAGCACACCAACGCTCGAACATATATTTAATGGCTAGTTCAATTGAGTGAGAAACCAAATCCGGTTTGGAAAAATTCGACTCAGAAAAAACTTCTCTCAGCGATTCTCTGATGCCCGCCAGTTCATCAACATGTTCTGAAAAATAAATGGCCTTTTGCACAAAATCATCATCATCCAATGCGGCAAATTGCTTATCTAAACCAACCTGCGATAAATTCGCAACCCCTTGCCTACTAGCTGCCGTTTTACCAACCAAAGTTAAAGTAGGTACTCCCATCCACAAAGCATTATTCGTCGTTGTTCCTCCAGTATAGGGGAAGGTATCGAGGCAAATATCGACTTGATGATGTAAAGACAGATAAGTATGAATTTCAGAACGTGGATGGAAAGTGATACGATCAGACGTAATACTTTCCTCTTTAAACCACGCCAGCAAAGTATCCATTCCACTTTCTACACGCATTGCTGCCATTACCAACTTAGCATTGGGTAAAGTCCGCAGAACTCTACCCCATAACGCAATCACAGTACGGTTAAGTTTGTCTGTGCGATTAAAACTACCGAAAGTTAGATAACCATTGGTCTTTGCAGGTAACTCACTGACTGGAGGCGCTTTATCGCTGGCCTTAAATGTAGTGGTACATGGAAGGCGGACAATTTTTTCAGTAAATTGCTTATCCATCTCTCCAAACGGAAGAAAATTTTGATCCCCAAGAAAATAATCCATAGCATCCAGGCCAGACGTTCCAGGGTATCCTATCCAACCAATTTGAACCGGCGCGGGACGCATAGCAAATGCTGTCAACCTGTGTTTTGCCGTATGTCCTGACAAGTCAATCAAAACGTCGATTTGATCCTTTTTAATTTTGTCTACAAGCTGTTGATTACTTAACGGTAGGACTCTGGACCACGCCCTAAAATACGCTTTCAACCTGGATGTAACACTGTCTTGAAGGTTACCATTATCGTACGCATATAGGTGTATGTCTGACTTTCGTGCCAAATACGCGAAAACGGGCTCGACAAACGAGACGACAGCATGATCTCTCAGATCTGCAGAAACAAAGCCAATCCTAAGAATTCGATCAATAGTTTTTCTATTTTCCAGTGGTTTTATCAAACCTTGAACTGGCTTTTCATAAATATCTGAAAAACGCTTGTGTTTCGCAAATAAAGTATCCTCATCAATTTTCGGATCGTGGCAAAGAGCGAATAAGTAATTACTGTAAGCCAAATCAAGCTCAGGATTAAGTTCAAATGCCCTGTAATAACTTTGAATTGCTTCTTCTATACGCCCGAAAACGACTAAGCATTGCGCTAAATTATTATGTGCATTCGGAAGTTCAGGATCAAGTTGAATCGCTTTTTCATAAAATGAAATTGCCAGTTCAAATTTGCTAGATTGTTGGTATGCGAGCCCTATATTACAGTGCAAACCAGCCGATTCAGGTAATAATTTGATTGCTTTGTTAAAATAGCGAAGCGCACTCTCACTGTCGCCACTATCTAAATATGCGTTACCAAGACTGTTCAATACCTCGGGAACATCCTTGGCGACTTTCAATGCTCTTTGGAAGCACGTAATTGCGACTTCATATTCTTTAAATTCATACAATCGTGTACCCAATTGAAAATAAAAGTTGGGATCTTCACTTAGGCATCTGGCTGCTACTCGGCATTGGTTTATCGCCTCGCTAATTTCCCCCTTTGCTGAATAAGCGGCAATCAAAGGTAAATGACTCTGAATCGAATCAGGATATCGCTTTTCCAACCTAAGCAAAATCTCAATACCTTGATCATACCTTTTATCTAAAACTAAAGCGTTACTCAAATTAAGACTCGCCTGAGGATCATCAGGTCGGCTATTAAGGACCTCGCTAAATTGAATTATTGCCTCACTATAATTCTGCAGTTTTAGTAGTGCTAGTCCGTATGAAACATAAGCATCTACAAATTCTGGTCTCCATTTAATTGCATCGATATAAAAGGGAATGGATTCAACTGCTCTTTCAGACTTGAAATAAGCGTTCCCAATATTAAAATACGCTGATGCATATTCAGGATTGAATTTCAGCGCCATTTGATAAGCGTCGATTGCTTTGTCAAAGTCATTCAACTTCAGATACGCATTGCCCAGATTTAGATATGCTCTTGGTAGTTCAGGTTGCTCTTCGATTGCGCTTTGGTATAAGCGTATTGCAAGTTCCAGATC
>NZ_JBMPOQ010000027.1:0-23365 GCF_049340505.1 Undibacterium sp. Dicai25W
ATTGGAAAGGCTACCATTGCAACCATTCAGCCGCATCAGCGAACTACTTCCGCACAACTGGAAGCCTGCTCAATAAATCCGATCATCAATCTAAGGATCGGTCAACCTGTGTTGACCGGGTGCTTACAGCTTATTTAAACCGATTAACGGTGAATCAACCCTGATCCAATAAAAAAGCCGCTGGAATATTCCAGCGGCTTTTGTTTTAGCAAGACCAATATTACATATTCGGATAATTAGGTCCGCCACCGCCTTCAGGGGTTACCCATACGATATTCTGGGTTGGGTCTTTAATATCGCAAGTTTTGCAGTGAACACAGTTTTGCGAGTTGATCTGCAAGCGGTCTTTGCCGTCATCCGTCTTCATGAACTCATACACACCTGCAGGGCAGTAACGTGCTTCCGGGCCTGCGTATTTAGCCAGATTTACATCCACTGGAACATTGGCATTTTTTAATGTCAGGTGGATAGGCTGATCTTCAGCATGATTGGTGTTCGAAATGAAAACAGAAGATAAACGATCAAACGTCAGCTTGCCATCCGGCTTTGGATAAACGATAGGCTGGAACTCAGAAGCAGGGCGCAGACATTCGTGATCAGCATGGGTATGGCGCAGAGTCCACGGTGCTTTTCCACCGAAGACTACTTGGTCGATACCGACCATCAACGTGCCAAGGTACAAACCTTTGCTCATCCATGGCTTGAAGTTACGTGCTTTGTGCAATTCTTCATGCAACCATGATGCTTCGAACGCTGCGCTGTAAGTAGTGACTTCATCGTACTGACGATTTTCACCCAAGGCCGCAAATACCGCATCCGCGGCCAGCATGCCTGTTTTGATCGCTGCGTGGCTACCTTTGATGCGGCTGGCATTTAAGAATCCAGCGTCACAACCGATCAATGCGCCACCAGGGAAAGTCAGTTTAGGTAAAGATTGTAAGCCGCCAGCAGTAATCGCGCGCGCACCGTAAGCGATACGTTTACCGCCTTCAAAGAATTTGCGAATTTCTGGATGTGTCTTGTATCTCTGAAACTCTTCGTATGGTGACAGGTAAGGGTTTTCGTAACCGAGACCAACGACGTAACCCACTGCCACCTGATTATTTTCCAGGTGATACAAGAAGGAGCCACCGTAGGTATCCGCATCTAAAGGCCAACCAGCTGAGTGGATCACCAGACCAGGTTGATGCTTGGCTGGATCGATTTCCCACAATTCTTTAATACCAATGCCATAAGTCTGTGGATCTTTACCTTTGTTCAGATCATATTTAGCGATCAGTTGCTTGCCAAGGTGGCCACGGGCACCTTCCGCAAACAAAGTGTATTTCGCATGCAATTCCATACCCAACTGAAATGCAGGGCCAGGTTCGCCTTCACGATTTACACCCATATTTCCTGTGGCGACACCTTTCACAGAACCGTCGTCGTTATACAAAATTTCTGCCGCAGGGAATCCTGGAAAAATTTCTACGCCCAAGGCTTCAGCTTGCTGCCCTAACCAACGTACTACATTCGCCAGAGAAATAACGAAATTGCCATGATTTTGGAAGCACTGTGGCAACATCCAGTTTGGTGTTTTGTGTGCTTTAGTTTCGGTCAGAAACAAGAAGCGATCTTCTGTTACTGGCGTATTGAGCGGTGCGCCGAGTTCTTTCCAGTTTGGAATGAGTTCGGTCAGTGCCTGCGGATCCATAACTGCACCAGACAGGATATGCGCGCCAAGCTCGCCGCCTTTTTCAAGGACGCACACGGACACCTCAGAGCCTTTTTCTGCTGCTAGCTTTTTTAACTTAATTGCCGCAGATAAACCTGCAGGCCCACCACCCACAATAACGACATCGTATTCCATGGTGTCGCGTGGACCGTATTGTTCAAGAATGTTTTGGGTCATGGGAGGTAATCACTTTCTGGAAATATTTTCGAACGAACGTGCTAAATTATCTTCAGCATATTATCTGCCGTCATCTTAATCTGCAAGTTTCTGATTAGAAGAAGCTCACCAACTGGCTGCTTCTCAATATTCGAATTATCGCAGACGGTGCTTTGCTCTGCATCAATTTAGCGATATTTACTGTTGAAATAGCCCTAAAAATGCAGATAGAGCTAAAATCCATACAACACAATCATGATCTGTATGTCATCATAGCAAGTGACACAGAATGCAGGCTATTAATCATTTTTCGCGGAGATACAGATGGGCATAGAAGTCAACTTTGAAGGCAAGATTGCGCTGATTACCGGCGCTTCCAGTGGCTTGGGTGCCCGTTTTGCAAAAGTGTTAGCTCAGGCCGGTGCACAAGTAGTGCTGGCATCGCGCCGTATCGATAGGCTCAAAGAATTGCGGGCAGAGATTGAAGCAGAAGGTGGTGCAGCACACGTGGTCGCACTTGATGTAACTGTTTACTCGAGCATTAAGTCGGCAATTGCCCATGCGGAGACCGAAGCAGGCCCTATCGATATTCTGATTAATAATTCAGGTGTGTCGACGACACAACGTCTGGTCGATGTTACGCCAGACGATTATGCGTATGTCATGGATACCAATCAACGGGGTGCATTTTTCGTTGCCCAAGAAGCCGCTAAGCGTATGATCGCCAGACACAAAGGCGATTCAAGAAAGCAACACCGCATCATTAATATTGCTTCGGTCGCTGGCTTGCGCGTGTTACCACAGATCGGCATTTACTGCATGAGTAAAGCTGCTGTCGTTCATATGACGAAAGCTATGGCAGTCGAATGGGGAAAATACGGTATCAATGTCAATGCGATTTGCCCTGGCTATATTGCGACAGAAATTAACGAAGAGTATTTTGAAACTGAGCAAGGTCAAAAGCTGATCGAAATGCTGCCACGCAAGCGCGTTGGCGCGCCTGAAGATCTGGATGGTTTATTGCTTTTGCTGGCGGCAGAAGAATCGCGTTTTTTGAACGGCGCTATCGTGACCGCGGATGACGGGATGAGCGTTCAATGATGAAGGTAGGTGACAAGAAACTGGTGTACACCGTCACCATTCCGATTCGCTGGGGTGATATGGACGCAATGGGACATGTCAATAACACGGTGTATTTTCAGTACATGGAGCAGGCGAGAATCGAATGGCTGGCGATGATGGGATGCCTGCCCGATGAGAACGGCAATGGTGCTGTCATCGTCAATGCGCATTGCACATTCAAAAAACCGTTTAAATATCCGGGGCAAGTAGAAGTGTGCACGTATATCTCCAACATGGGACGGACGAGTTTCGAGACAACGCAAGAAATGCGTTCGGTCGGTGATGGCTATTCTCTTTATGCTGAGGGCGGCGCTAAAGTAGTGTGGGTTGATGCTGTGACAGAAAAATCCGTCGCTTTGCCTGAAGCCATCAAGCAAAAATTTGCTGAGTTCAAAAGCGAACAAAAACGTCGCCGATAATTTGAGTTCGCAATACAAAGCAGCGAATTTTTTTACACGCTTTCCTGGTCGCCTACGGATGAGGCGAGATAACTATCAGCCGAATAACGATGATAAATGACTAACTACCCTACGGACGGAACAAGACAAATCACTAGAATTTAAAATTTTGGTCCGCCTTTGTTTGCATGTTTCTCGCAATGGAAGGTCTGGTTTCCTGGCTGGATATTGACGTTCGTCAGTGTGTAACTACAGTCTCGTTTAAGCGTCATGACTTCCAATTAATATTGATTTGCCAATTTTGCTGTTGTAGGATGATTTTTTGCAAAGAGAGCTCATTCTATGTCAGTGTCATTCAAAATCCCTTTCATATTGGTGTTTGCTTTGCACCTTGGTGGCGTGCAGACGAGTGCTGCTGAGCTTACTCAAAATACTAAAGTTGACGCGGCATCGGTCAGTCAGAATATGGCGGGCGATTGGGTAGGGACCTTAGCAGGTACTCTACGTCTTATTTTACACGTCAAAAAAGCGCCGTCTGGTGAATACGCATCCGTATTAGAAAGCGTAGACCAAGGGCATGTCATGATTCCGGTTGATAGTATGAATGTAACCTCGGAGCACCTCGATTTTACTGTGAGCGCTGTCCATGGATCATTCGATGCCACATGGAATGCTGAAACGAAAGCTTGGGTGGGAACCTGGAAACAAGATCAGGCAATGCCACTGACATTAGTGCGTTCAAATGGCATTATCCCCAAATTAAGCCGTCCTCAGGAAGATGCTATTGATGCAGCGCCTTCAGCGTATGAACAACAAACCGTAACGTTCGATGGGGGTAGTGCGGGCCTTAAATTAGCTGGGACGTTTAGTACGCCAAAGGGAGCGGGTCCCTTTCCAACTATCATTTTCATTGCAGGATCAGGTCCGCATACGCGAGAAGAAGTAGTTGCTGGACATCGAATTTTTTATGTGTTGGCCGACTATCTGAATAAACGTGGTTTCGCTGTACTCCGCTATGATAAACGCGGGGTCGCGCAATCGAGCGGCGATTATAAATCTGCTACCTCAGCCGAATTTATCTCCGATGCTGCGGCAGCTGTCCGGTATTTACTTAGCAGGGCAGATGTTGATCCACAGCGCATCGGCTTACTTGGTCATTCTGAAGGGGGACTGATTGCCCCTGTTGTTGCCGCTCACGATCCACAAGTTAGTTTTATCGTTCTGTTGGCGGGCCCCGCCATTCCGGGAGATAAACTCTTGGCAGAACAAATATACCTGATAGAAAAAGCATCGGGTGTTCCGGTAGAGCGTGCGGTGATTAGTCGCGAAGTGAACGAGGAATTATTTAAAGCAATTGCAGAGTCAAAGAATGAGTCTGAGGCAAAATTAATGCCCGCGACTATATTTGATAAAGCTGTTGAAGAACATAAAATATTTGGTAACGCGGAACAAATTAAATCGACCGCCCTGTCAGGGCTTACGACGCCGTGGATGCGTTACTTTCTAAGCTATGATCCAGTTCCAGTACTTCGTCAGATAAAAGTTCCGGTGCTTGCTCTTAACGGATCACTTGATTTGCAGGTTCCGGCTAAATCTAATCTGGCTGCGATGCGACTAGCCTTGAGCGAAAACAAAGAGGTGACGATAAAGGAACTGCCCCATCTCAACCACTTGTTTCAGGCCGCAAACACTGGGGCACCGGCAGAATACGCACAGATTGAGGAAACCATTAACTCTGCGGCTTTGAACGTCATTGGCGAATGGGTCTCTGATCATGCAAAATCAAAGCGATGATTTTATTGGCTTGAATCAAATAACACGTCTATTAATTTGCTAGCTTTTGGTAGATTACTCTCTCCACTATTATTCTTACAGTACGACGTTTTTAACAAATAGGAAAATTATTTTATGAAAGCATCAATTAAATTCCTTGTGGGGGCGGCACTCACCATCGTGACGTGCATGTCCCAAGCGGGTGTTGCAGGTCTGAGTGGCGAATCTTCAGCAGAAAAAACTGCAAACAACCAAAAATTTGAAGGCGACTGGAATGGTACTTTGGCTGGTGCATTACACCTTGTTTTGCATGTCAAAAAATCTGCTTCAGGTGAATACACAGCCGTTCTTGAAAGTGTGGATCAAGGACATGCGATGATTCCAGTCGACAAACTCGATGTCTCCGCTGAACATCTATTCTTATCGGTCAATGCGGTCAAGGGGACATTCGATGCAAAATAGGATGATAAGACTAATGCATGGATTGGTACTTGGACGCAAGGTCAGCAACTGCCGCTCATACTGTCGCGATAATGTATAACTGAAGACACGAATATTGAACCTAAATGAGCGTTTTTTTAGGACCTGTACAACCCGCGTTGTAATCGTGTAAGGATTGGCATGGCGTCCCCATCTTGCTAAACTAAAACCCTTCGATTGACTCATCAGCCCTATGTCTTGGAGACTTAAATCAATGAGCGTAATCAATTCAAAAGTAGCCAACATCGGTGATTTGAAGCTGGAACATTTCAAAAAAGCTGACAAGTTTGAGAGCCACTCTATTCGGATTGGACAACTGCTGGGAGCGAAAGATTTGGGCTACTCATATGATATCGTGCCGCCCGGAAAGTCCTCTTGTCCTTTTCACAGTCATCGTGCGGAAGAGGAAATGTTCTTCATCGTGAAGGGTTCCGGAACGTTGCGTTATGGCGATGAAACCAGAAAAATTCGTGAAGGCGATGTGATTTGTTGTCCAACCGGTGGACCAGAAACTGCGCATCAAATCCTTAACGATTCTGATGCTGATCTCGCCTATCTCTCTGTCAGCACAATGATGCCAGCTGAAGTTTGCGAATACCCGGACTCAAAAAAAATTGGTGCTTACGGCGGTGATCTGCGTCACATGACACATGCTGATCATGCGCTGGATTATTGGAAAGACGAAGTGTCTTCTGACTGAATAGGTCATCGCTTCAATGATGCGACTCAATGTCTGGAGCACATTGTTGCCATCGATATGGTTAAAAAGGAAATCGGGAAATGACGTTAAAGTTGAAGCAGAAAATTAGATTTATTTCTTTATCACTGTTGTGTCTCGCTCAGACGATATCCGCGACGGTCGTCGATTTTCCAGACGATGTGACTGCGTTTCTGGCTGACCGGGAAGTATGTAATCATTGGCGAGGTGAGGATGGTTATGATGCTGAACGTCAAGCAGACATTGATTGGGCTATCTGTACCACTTGTCAGGGAACAGACACAAAACTTTCTCTTCTGAAGAAAAAATATCGTGGCAATAAAGACGTTTTAGAAAAACTTAATCAGCTAGAGCCTAAAATCGAACCGGAAGATAAAGCAGCAACGAAAGAGTTTTGTAAAAAAACGCGAAAACCAGCATATCAAAAATGACACATAATTAACGCATACAAAGAGACATTGCCTTATTCTTCACTGTATTTGATCAGTTTTAAGAGTGCCAGAAAAGAACTGATTAGTATCCCCCCCCCAAATTTATCGAGTGCTCAAAAAGAGAATTTGCGTAAGTTCGGCTGGGCGAAATTACCGCATAATCCCCAGCAATTTGTGCACCAATTCACTCGACGTCGAGGCTGAAAATTTTTTCATCAATTTAGCGCGGTGCATTTCTACTGTGCGGGGGCTTAATGCAATTTGTCGGGCGATGAGCTTGCTGGTTTTGCCTTCGACTAGCAGGGCAGCGATTTCGCGTTCTCTGGGGGTGAGTTCTGCGCTGACCGGGCGTTTTGCGCTGAGGTCTTCGAAGGTCCAGATGCCTGCTGCATGAGGATCTTTTTTATCCAGTCCGCGGCCCGACACATGGCACCAGAATAATTCCTGGTTTGCCCGCTTCATGATGCGCTCATCAGAATAGGAACCTTTGGCATTCATAATTGGCACAATTCTCGCGCCAGTTCTTTCAAATTCGTCAGGCGTTGGATACAGTGCCTGAAACGATGCGCCGATCAGGGCGTCTTTCTGGTAGCCAAACATCGCTGCCAATGCATCATTACAGGCGTGTATGATGCGATTCTGGGATACGCACATACCTATCGGTGCTAGTTGGAAAATGCTGGCAAAATCGATGGTTTGCGGTGGATTCATTTTAAACGAGAACAAAATTGCGTAGTTTTACGGTATTGCGCAGTATAACGTAGCATCTTATGCTTAAGGGCTATTAAAGAATAAGCATGCATTTTTGTATTCGGATTAACTGCCTTTCTGAAGCAGGCTTCCGAAAATCGATTAAATTTATTAAATTCGTTGATAGTACTTGAATGCAATAAAAAACCTATCCAATCAATCCTGAAATCAGAAGGGGACAGTGATGAATAAAGTTTATCCTGACGCACAAACCGCCTTGGCGGACATAGTAAAAGATGGGCAGACGATCGCCGTTGGCGGATTCGGTCTGTGTGGCATTCCCGAGGCTTTGATTGCCGCTTTGCGTGATACTGGCGCAAAGGAATTAACCGCAATCTCAAATAATGCAGGTGTTGATGGTTTTGGTCTGGGGCAGTTATTGACAACTCGTCAGATCAAAAAAATGATTTCTTCGTATGTTGGTGAAAACAAAGAATTCGAGCGCCAATATCTGGCTGGCGAACTGGAACTGGAATTTACGCCACAAGGCACATTGGCAGAAAAATTACGTGCCGGGGGTGCTGGTATCCCCGCTTTTTTCACTAAAACTGGCGTCGGTACTATCGTTGCTGACGGTAAAGAAATCCGCGAATTCGATGGCCATCAATATGTGATGGAGCGTTCTTTGGTATCTGATGTGTCTCTGGTCAAAGCCTGGAAAGCCGACAAAGCAGGCAATCTGGTTTATCGTAAAACCGCACGTAACTTTAATCCCAACGTAGCAATGGCTGGAAAAATCACCGTTGCAGAAGTGGAAGTGCTGGTAGAAATTGGTGAGATCGATCCGGATGAAGTGCACACGCCGGGTATTTTTGTGCAGCGTATCGTCGTCAATGCGCAACCGGAAAAACGCATAGAACAACGCACCGTGCGTTCATCTAACTAAGATCAGGAGAAAGAAATGGCTTGGAATCGTGATGAAATGGCTGCGCGTGCAGCATTGGAATTGCAAGATGGTTTTTACGTTAATCTTGGTATTGGCTTGCCAACCTTAGTGGCTAACCATGTTCCTCAAGGGATGGAAGTCTGGTTGCAATCAGAAAATGGTTTGCTGGGCATCGGTCCGTTTCCGACAGAGGATGAAGTCGACGCAGATTTGATTAATGCGGGTAAGCAGACAGTAACGACTTTGCCGGGCTCGTCCATTTTTAGTTCTGCTGACTCGTTTGCAATGATACGTGGCGGTAAAATCAATCTCGCTATCCTGGGCGCAATGCAGGTGAGTCAGCAAGGTGATTTGGCCAATTGGATGATTCCAGGAAAAATGGTTAAGGGCATGGGCGGTGCGATGGATCTGGTCGCTGGCGTTGGCCGTGTTGTGGTCTTGATGGAGCATGTTGCTAAGGGTGACGCGCACAAGATTTTGAATCAATGTAACTTGCCGTTGACTGGCGTTGGTGTGGTCAACCGTATTATTACCGACCTCGGTGTGATCGATGTGACGCCGCAAGGCTTGAAGTTGGTTGAGCTGGCGACTGGCGTGACAGTGGATGAGATTGTGACGAAAACAGAAGCCAAACTTGATGTGGCAGCGTTTGCCTGAGGTAGGGCTCAAGCTGATTTGAGGGTTTGAATTAAAATTCCGCCAAAAGCCAACGATTTGCTCGTTGGCTTTTTTATTTTGAATTTTATTTGATCTGAGTCATGTTTTGGCGTGTCGGCGGATCACCAGATGGCTCTGGGCTATATCCTTCAATACTTTTTATCCATGAAAAGCCATCGGAATACGGGCGAATTAATGGTATAAATGTAAAATCTGATGCAAGTGATGTCTATCAGAAATATCAATCAAAGATAGTTTCAACGACAAAAGTCGTATCCACGTTATCCGGGAGTTTTTATGCAATCGACACGAAAATCCGTGCAATGCTTGTCGCCGACTGGTTTGCATACCATGTCATACAAAGAATGGGGTAATGCCAACAATCCTAAGGTATTGGTATGCGTTCACGGTCTGGCTCGGGTTTCGGATGATTTTGATGTTTTGGCGGCTAGTCTGTGTGAGGAATACCGGGTCGTCTGTCCTGACGTGGTGGGGCGTGGCTCCTCCGGGCACTTACGTAACCCCATGCATTATCAGATTCCGCAATATGTGAGTGACATGGTGACTTTGCTCGCCAGACTGGAAGTGGATACGGTTGATTGGTTTGGTACATCCATGGGCGGTTTGATTGGTATGGGTATTGCTTCACTTGAGGGGAACCCAATCCGTAAATTACTACTCAATGACGTAGGCCCAGCACTTAATCCTGTGGCGCTGAGCCGTATTGGTGAGTATGTGGGGCAGGCGGTGGCGTTTGAGCGCTTTGATGAGGCGCTGGCTTACATTAAGTCAATTTCGCAACCTTTTGGTGCGCATACTGATGCACAGTGGGAGAAGTTGGCGCGTGATGTTTTGCGAAAAAATGACACCGGGCAATGGATTAAACATTACGATCTGGGGTTATGTCAGCCTTTTAAAGCGACAACGCCAGAACAGGTTGTTGCTGGCGAAGCTATGTTGTGGGCAGCATATGACGCAATCAAAAGCAAGACTTTGGTGGTGCGTGGGGCAGATTCCGATTTATTGTCGTCTGAAACAGCAACCGAGATGACCCGACGAGGACCATGTGCGAGTTTGGTGCAGATACCGCATGTTGGGCATGCGCCGACTTTTGTCAGTGCGGAACAAATCGCGATTGCACGTGATTTTTTTCTGAATGATTGAATATTTTAAAAATCTTAAAGAGTTTTAGAGGTAAGGTAGAGAAATGGAAATTAAAAGATTACATGTGGGCGCCCGTTTGTCCGAGGTGGCGATTTATAACGGAGTGGTGTATCTGGCAGGGCAGATCCCAGAAAATACCAGCAACGACATTGCTGACCAGACTGCCGAAGTGTTAGGGCATGTTGATCGCTTGCTGCAAGAAGCTGGAAGCGATAAAACACGTATTTTGTCATGTCAGATCTTCTTATCAGATATCAGCTTGATTTCTGAGATGAACAAAGTATGGGACGACTGGGTGGCACCTGGTAATTCGCCGCCGCGTGCGACAGTACAGGCAAAGTTGGCGAATCCAGAGTGGTTGATTGAAGTTGTTGTTACAGCGGCGCAAAAGTAAAGATTAGTATGGTATCGACCTCCATTTCCGTTTCAGCTTCACGATTTTCTGATGGTCTGACAGACGCAGAAAAAGAGCGCCTAGCCTGTGCGCTTGAATTTGCTACGCCACATTATGCAGAGCGTTGTGTTGTCACCGGACAGAATGCTTTGCAATTTGTTGAAGGTGTTTTGTCGACGCTAGCGATGCTGCGAACGGATGTGGATTCGATGCTGGCGGCAATCTTATTTGAATTGCCGGATCTCAATCCCGTTGCTGCACAACAAATCGAGGTACGTTTTGGCAAAGAGATTGACGACCTCGTCAATGGTATCCGCCGCCTCATGAAGTTGCGTGAGGCGACCTGGTCGCAGCAAGATTTGGGAAAGGGTAAAGATGCCGCTGGAAAAGCGGCGGCGCAAATGGAAACCCTGCGCAAAATGGTGCTGGCAATGGCGACCGATATGCGTGTGGTGTTAGTGCGCTTAGCTTCCCGTGTGACGACTTTGCGCTATTTTGCTGAATGCAAGCGCGATGATGGAGCGACGCGCCAGTACGCATCCGAGACTATGGATTTATACGCGCCTTTGGCCAATCGACTCGGTGTGTGGCAATTGAAATGGGAATTAGAAGATTTGTCTTTCCGTTTTTTGGAGCCGGAGCAATATAAACGTATTGCCAAAATGCTTGAAGAAAAACGGGTTGAGCGTGAAAGTTTCGTTGTCAATGCGATCGCCCGTTTGACCGCAGAATTAAAGGCTGCGGGTGTCAAAGCCGAAGTCAGTGGGCGTCCTAAGCACATCTACAGTATCTGGAAAAAAATGAAGGGCAAGTCGATGAATTTCGACGAGCTCTATGATGTGCGTGCATTTAGGGTGATTGTCGACGACATCAAGGATTGTTATACGGTGCTGGGTATCGTGCACAATGCCTGGGCGCCGATACCGAAAGAGTTCGATGACTATATTTCACGCCCAAAATCAAATGGCTACAAATCATTGCACACGGTGGTGACGGTGGAAGATGGTCGGCCACTTGAGGTGCAGATACGTACGCGTGAAATGCATCAGTTTGCTGAATATGGTGTCGCGGCGCACTGGCGCTATAAAGAAAGCGGCGGCTCTAATTTTACGGCTCAGGAGTACGACGAGAAAATCGCTTGGCTGCGCCAATTGTTGGCGTGGAAAACGGAAATTGCTGATGCGGTTGTTGAGCATGAAGACGTGCAGCGTGAATGGGTTGAAAAGCTCAAGGCCGCGAGTCTGGATGACAGAATATATGTGTTGACGCCACAAGCGCGTGTGATCGAATTGCCATGTGGTGCAACCGCTGTTGATTTTGCTTACCAGTTGCATACGGATGTCGGGCACCGTTGCCGCGGTGCTCGTGTGGATAACGTCATGGTGCCGCTCAACACCCGTTTGCAAAATGGGCAGACGGTGGAGATCATTACTTTAAAATCAGGCTCGACGCAGTCAGGTCCATCGCGTGATTGGTTGAGCCCGGAATATTCTGTCAGTACCCGCACCCGCACCAAGATTCGCGCCTGGTTTAATGCAATTGATCAGCAGGAAACCTTGGCTTCTGGTCGATCAATGGTTGAAAAGACCTTGCAGCGAGAGGGTAAGACTGCCGTTAATCTGGAAGAGCTGGCGCGCAAACTAGGCTTTTCCGCCTTGGATGAATTTTTTCTATCAGTCGGTAAAGAAGAATTTAGTCTGCGTCAGATAGAAACAGTCTTGCGCGACAACGCGCCTGTCGAAGAGCCAGATGAGTTTGTCGCGAACAAGAGCCGCGCATCGAGTGTCACGCAGGGTGCTAAGTCGGGTGTTTTGGTGGTTGGTACAGATGGCTTGATGACGCAATTGGCGCGTTGCTGCAAACCTGCACCGCCAGATAATATTGTCGGCTTTGTAACGCGCGGTAAGGGAGTCTCCATCCATCGCCTGACCTGTAAAAATTTTGCAGAAATGCGCAATAAGGCCCCTGAACGCGTGATACAGACCACCTGGGGTGAACAGGTGAAAGATACGGTGTATCCGGTCGATATTTTCGTCATGGCACAAGATCGCCAGGGTCTGCTACGAGATATCTCGGAAGTTTTCTCGCGTGAAAAAATTAACGTTATCGGTGTGAATACACAAAGTGCTAAGGGGCAGGCACGGATGTCCTTCACGGCGGAAATCGGCGGCACAACACAATTGCAAAGGGCATTGGCGGTTATCCGTGAAGTCAATGGCGTGCAAGAAGTGCGACGTCAGTAAGAGTGATTAAGAGTTATTTTCTTTTTGGTAGCGGTCAATTTACCCAGAAAATCAGGCGCAATAGAAAAAAGTGCCCTTGGGGGCTAGTAATTATTTCACTGGTTCTGCTATACTCTCGTTTCTTTAGACGCGTAGCTCAGCTGGTTAGAGCACTACCTTGACATGGTAGGGGTCGTTGGTTCGAGTCCAATCGTGTCTACCATAGAATTTAGTAGTACCTTTAGATAAGAGCGAGAAAGGCATCCTGGTTATGACACCGCGAACTACCACGCAAATGGTTTGGGAGCGACTCTAGTCGAGGATCTTTTTCGTCGGTATCAAATTTGAAAAAGCACGGCTAGCCGTGCTTTTTTTTCGTCTGCATTTTTTAATTCCCTTTTTTAGCAAACTTCTTTCTCTTTGGAGAGTGATATGGTCTCAGTAAAACTTCCTGATGGTTCGCAACGACAATTCGATGCGCCGGTAACGGTTGCCCAAGTTGCAGCCAGCATTGGTGCGGGTCTGGCTAAGGCTGCATTGGCTGGTCGTGTTGATGGTAAGTTGGTTGATACGTCTTATTTAATTGAGAATGATGTCGAGCTGGCGATTGTTACGGATAAGGATGCTGATGGCCTGGAAGTGATTCGTCACTCGACAGCGCATTTGTTGGCTTACGCTGTGAAGGAGTTGTTTCCTGAGGCACAGGTCACTATCGGTCCGGTGATTGAAAACGGCTTTTACTATGACTTCTCGTACAAGCGCCCATTCACACCCGATGATCTGGTGTTGATTGAAAAGAAAATGGCTGAATTGGCTAAGAAGGATGAGCAGGTTACTCGCAAGGTGTTGCCACGCGATGAAGCGGTTGCTTACTTTAAGTCGATTGGTGAGGCGTATAAGGCGGAAATCATTGAATCGATTCCGGCGGATCAGGATGTTTCTTTATATACAGAAGGTAACTTCACTGATCTGTGTCGCGGTCCTCATGTGCCTTCAACAGGCAAATTGAAAGTGTTTAAGTTGATGAAGTTGGCAGGTGCTTACTGGCGCGGCGATTCCAAAAACGAAATGCTGCAACGTATTTACGGTACTGCGTTCGCTAAGAAAGAAGATCAGGAGCAATACCTGCACATGCTGGAAGAGGCGGAGAAGCGCGATCACCGTAAGCTCGGTAAAGCATTGGATTTCTTCCACTTTCAGGATGAGGCGCCTGGCCTGGTGTTTTGGCATGCAAAAGGCTGGACTATCTGGCAGCAAATTGAGCAATACATGCGTAAGGTCTACCAAGACTGCGGTTATCAGGAGGTGAAAGGTCCGCAGATTCTCGACAGCAGTCTGTGGAATAAAACTGGTCACTGGGATAACTACAAAGACAACATGTTTGTCACTGAATCGGAAAATCGGGCGTATGCGCTCAAGCCGATGAATTGCCCTGGTCATGTGCAAATTTTCAACTCTGGTATGAAGAGCTACCGCGATTTGCCATTGCGTTTCGGTGAATTCGGTCAGTGCCATCGTAATGAGCCGTCCGGTGCTTTGCACGGCATTATGCGCGTACGGGGTTTTACTCAGGATGATGGTCATATCTTCTGTACTGAAGAGCAGATTCAGGATGAGGTCATTGCATTTCACCCGCAAGCAATGAAGGTGTACCAGGACTTTGGGTTTGAGAATATTGCTATTAAATTGGCATTGCGCCCAGATAATCGTATTGGTACAGATGAAATTTGGGATAAAGCCGAAGAGACTTTGCGTGCTGGTTTGCGTAGCTGTGGCGTGACTGAGTGGGAAGAGTTGCCAGGTGAGGGGGCATTCTACGGTCCTAAGATTGAGTATCACCTCAAAGATAGTCTAGGTCGCCCATGGCAAGTTGGTACGATGCAGGTCGATTTCTTTATGCCGGGGCGTCTGGGTGCGGAATACGTGGCGGACGACAATAGTCGTAAAGTGCCTGTCATGCTGCATCGTGCGATTGTTGGTTCTATGGAACGTTTCATTGGTATTTTGATAGAAAATCACGCCGGTGCCCTGCCTTTATGGTTGGCGCCAGTGCAAGTTTCTGTGTTGAATATTTCTGAGTCACAAGCAGAATACACCAAGGCTGTTGCAGAAAACCTGAAAAAACAAGGGTTTAGAGTAAATACTGATTTGCGTAATGAGAAGATTACATATAAAATACGCGAGCATTCTATTCAAAAATTGCCTTACATCTTAGTAATTGGCGATAAAGAACGGGATGCCAACACAGTGGCTGTGCGTACGCGTGGCAATCTGGATCTGGGGGTAATGCCTCTGGATGCCTTCATCTCTCGCCTGCAAGACGAGATAGCAAACAAGGTTTAACAGATCAGTCAGCAATCTCCCTTTTTTAGAGAGATGGCACGGTGAAGATTTTATTTTTTAAAGGAAACTGCAATAGCTACCGAAAGAACACATCGTATCAACGGTGAAGTTACCGCGCCTGAAGTGCGCTTGTCTGGCGTTGATAACGAACCTCTGGGGATCGTTAAACTGGGTGAAGCCTTCCGCTTGGCCGAAGAGGCTAATGTGGATTTGGTGGAGATTGCACCAACCGCGCAACCTCCAGTTTGTCGTTTGATGGATTACGGCAAGTTTAAGTACCAAGAGCAGAAGAAAGCTCACGAAGCCAAATTGAAACAAAAAGTCATTTTGGTGAAAGAAGTGAAATTCCGCCCAGGTACTGACGATGGTGATTACAACATCAAACTGCGTAATTTGATCAAGTTCCTTGATGACGGCGATAAAACGAAGATCACTCTGCGTTTCCGCGGTCGTGAAATGGCGCACCAAGAGATCGGTATGCGCGTTCTCGAACGTCTGAAACTGGATCTGGAACCGTATGGTCAGGTAGAGCAGTTTCCAAAGATGGAAGGTCGTCAGATGGTCATGATTCTGGCACCGAAGAAAAAGAAGTAATTAGTTTTAAAGTAGTAAAAAAAGAATTTTGCGATGTGCGTTGAATGCGTATTGCGAAAGACCTGCTACGAAAGTGGCGGGTCACATAAGTGAGAAGTAGGCATCCAAGAGTAGCGATCGTTGCTGCCACCTACCATCATATAAAATGAGGCTGTCGTAATAGACAGATAGTGCTATGCCAAAAATGAAGACGAAAAGCAGCGCAAAAAAGCGCTTCCGCGTACGTCCAGGTGGTACCGTTAAACGCGGTCAAGCTTTCAAACGTCATATCTTGACTAAGAAAACTACCAAAAACAAACGTCAATTGCGCGGTTCCGTAGGTGTTCATGACACCAACATGGTATCCGTAATGCGCATGATGCCTACAGCTTAACCTCATACTCATTATTAAGGAGTTATTATGCCTAGAGTAAAACGTGGGGTTACAGCTCGTGCCCGTCATAAGAAAGTTTTAAACCTTGCAAAAGGTTACCGTGGTCGTCGTAGTAAGGTTTACCGTATTGCTAAGCAAGCAGTTATGCGCGCTGGCCAATACGCATACCGCGATCGCCGCAACAAGAAACGCGTATTCCGCGCACTGTGGATTACTCGTATCAACGCAGCAACACGTCAACACGGTATGACATACAGCGTGTTCATGAACGGCTTGAAAAAAGCTTCTATTGAACTCGACCGTAAAGTACTGGCAGACATGGCTGTGATGGACAAACCAGCATTTGCTGCGATTGTTAATCAAGTTAAAGCCAACCTGGCTGCGTAATTAGTAATTTGTAGTCGCTTGCGATGTGTTTATACATATCGCATCTATCAAGCGGGGCAGAGGTTGATTCCTATGCCCCGTTTTGTTTTCAGCGCATTGAGAACTTTGAATCAAACTAATCTTGTTTCGTTGCTGTGCTAAAGATATTTTTCTTACTGTCGCAGAACGTTTGCTTGGCTAAGTTTTGTAAAAGTTCTATCATTATCAGTTTGTAAGCGGGAACAACGCATGAACCCTTTAGACCAAATCGTCAGCCAGGCCTGTGCTGATTTTCTTGCGGCAGCAGATGCCGCTGCGCTGGAAAATGCGAAAGCCTTATATCTGGGCAAAAGTGGCCAGATTACCGAACAAATGAAAAGTCTGGGCAAGCTCTCCCCAGATGAGCGTAAGACACAAGGCGCGGTCATTAACGCCGCCAAAGTACAAATTGAAACAGCCTTAACTGAGCGTCGCGACGCGCTCGCTAATGCGCAATTGCAAGCACGTCTGAATGCGGAGGCTATCGATGTGACTTTGCCTGGTCGTGGCCGCAGCGTGGGGGGGATTCACCCTGTCATGCGCACCTGGCAGCGGGTAGAAGAAATTTTCCGTTCGATTGGTTTTGACGTGGCCGATGGTCCGGAAATCGAAACCGACTGGACCAACTTCACTGCATTAAACAGCCCGGAAAATCACCCGGCGCGTTCTATGCAAGATACGTTTTATATTGATGGCAAAGATAGTCAAGGTAAGCAGTTATTGCTGCGTACTCATACTAGTCCTATGCAAGTGCGTTATGCGCGCATGAATAAACCGCCTATCAAAGTCATCGCACCAGGTCGTACCTACCGCGTTGATAGCGATGCGACGCACTCACCGATGTTTCATCAGGTTGAGGGTTTGTGGATCGCTGAAGATATCAGCTTCGCCGATCTCAAAGGCGTGTATCTGAACTTCGTTAAGGCGTTTTTTGAAACCGATGATTTGCAAGTGCGTTTCCGTCCATCGTACTTCCCATTTACAGAACCATCGGCTGAAATCGATATCGCTTTCGGTAGCGGTCCGTTGAAAGGTCGTTGGCTTGAAGTTTCCGGCTCTGGTCAAGTGCACCCCAGCGTGATTCGCAACATGGGACTGGATCCTGAAACCTATATTGGCTTTGCGTTTGGCTCAGGCCTCGAACGTTTGACGATGCTGCGTTATGGCGTCAACGATCTGCGTTTGTTCTACGAAGGCGACTTGCGTTTCCTGAAGCAATTCAACTAAATTTTTTGAGCGCACTGCGCTCAGGCATCTCACATTAGACGGCTGAATTATGCAATTTTCTGAAAACTGGCTTCGCACCATGGTTGATCCGAAAATGTCTTCGGATGAACTCTCTCATCTGTTGACCATGTCGGGTTTAGAGGTCGAAGAAGTTGAGCCTGTGGCTCCTCCTTTTAACAATGTCGTGGTCGCTGAAATTCGCGAAATCGCCAAACACCCTGATGCAGATCGCTTGAATATCTGTCAGGTTGATGTTGGCACCGGCACCTTGCTAAACATCGTTTGCGGTGCGCCTAACGTGCGCGTCGGCATGCGTGTGCCATGTGCGATGGCTGGCGCGATTTTGCCACCAGGCGCGGACGGTAAGCCATTCGAAATCAAAGTGGGTAAGCTGCGCGGCGTTGAATCGCAAGGTATGTTGTGCTCCGCCCGCGAATTGAAATTATCGGATGATGCCGGTGGTTTGATGGATCTGCCGGCGGATGCGCCAGTTGGTCAGAATTTCCGTGATTACTATCAGCTCAATGATTTGAAATTCACGATCAAGCTGACACCAAATAAAGCAGATTGCTTATCCGTATTAGGCGTGGCGCGCGAAGTATCGGCCTTGACTGGTACACCTATGCATTTGCCAACCACCAAGGAAATTCCGGTAACGCTGGATGAAATTTTGCCAGTCAAAGTTTCTGCACCAGATTTATGCGGTCGCTTCTGTGGTCGTGTAATACGCGGCGTGAACGCGAAAGCGGCAACGCCAGAATGGATGAAACAGCGTCTGGAACGCAGTGGGCAGCGTCCTATCTCTGCATTGGTCGATATTTCTAACTATGTAATGTTAGAGCTCGGACGTCCGTCACATGTGTTTGATCTCGATAAGATCCACGGTGGAATGGATGTGCGTTGGGGTAAGACTGGCGAGTCAGTCAAGCTCTTGAACGGCAATACCGTTGAGGTTGATGAATGGATCGGTGTCATTGCTGACGATAAAGAGATTGAATCTCTGGCTGGTATCATGGGTGGTGATTCAACTTCCGTGACACTGGATACGCAAAATATTTATCTGGAAGCCGCATTCTGGTGGCCGAACGCAATTCAAGGTCGGTCTCGTCGTTTCAATTTCTCTACCGATGCCGCACATCGTTTTGAGCGTGGCGTTGACTTCGAAAACATCGTTGAGCACATCGAACGTATTACTGCTTTGATCGTTGAAATCTGCGGTGGCACTGAGCAAGTCAAGGTTGGGCCAGTGGATGATCAGATCGTCAATCTGCCACAGCGTTTGCCAGTTAAATTGCGTACCGCTCGTGCGCAAAAAGTCATTGGCGTACCTTTGACTGATGCTGCGATTGCGGATATTTTTACGCGTTTGAATTTGCAATTCACGCATCAGGATGGTGAGTTCCTGGTGACGCCGCCATCATATCGATTCGATATCGAAATCGAAGAAGATCTGATCGAAGAAGTAGCGCGTGTTTATGGTTTTGAAAATATCCCTGCTTTGCCACCAGTGGCCGCTAGCGCGATGTTGATCGCACCTGAAAACGAGCGTTCATTGTTTGCAATTCGTCGTTTAGTCGCAGATCAGGATTATCAAGAAGTCGTCAACTATAGCTTTGTCGAAGAAGCATGGGAAAAAGACTTTGCTGGCAACGATGCGCCGATCAAATTATTGAATCCCATTGCAAGCCAGATGGGTGTGATGCGCACGAATCTGATCGGTAGCCTGATCGCGAATGCACGTTACAACCTGAATCGTAAAGTTAACCGCGTCCGCATTTTCGAAATCGGTGCAGTCTATTTGCGTGATCAGGCGGTCGCTGATGGTGCTTTGTCGGTGGCTGGTTATCATCAGCCTAAGCATCTGTCTGCGCTGGCCTATGGGCCGGTTGTAGAAGAGCAGTGGGGCGCGGCTCAACGTAACGTTGACTTTTTTGATGTGAAAGCCGATTTAGAGGCTTTGTTTGCACCTAAAGCTTTACGTTTTGTCAAAACTGAACACGTCGCATTGCATCCTGGACGTAGCGCAAGCATAGAATGTGATGGTAAACACATCGGCTTCATTGGTGAATTACATCCGCGCCTGCAACAAAAATATGACCTGCCATTGGCACCGGTGGTATTTGAAGTGGAAACTTTAGCATTGCAGACAGTGAGTGTCCCGGTTTACCATGAGATTTCTAAGTTCCAGGCAGTCACACGTGATCTGGCATTGGTCGTAAAACAAGGCGTTGCGGTGCAAGATTTGCTGGATGTATTTAAGGCGGAAGCGCACAATAATGAAGTCTGTAAAATTGTGCAAGCCATTGTTTTGTTTGATGAATATCGCGGTAAAGGTTTGGAAGCAGATGAAAAAAGTCTTGCATTCCGCTTTAGCTTGCAAGATACTCAAAGTACCTTACAAGATGACAGAGTGGAAACGGCAATGGCTGCTCTGACCTCCGCAGCTGGCCAGAAATTTTCGGCTAAGTTGCGTTAATAGCATAACTGGTATTGCCTGATAAAGATTAGATGAGTTTGATAATGAATGACGTAAATTCCGCTGAATTTCAATCGGTATTAGATGCTGATTTGAATCGTGCGATGCTAGAAGCAAGGGCTCGTTCTCAAGCGGAAAAAGAGTTGCCTACCTTAACTAAAGCTGAGTTGGCTGAGTTGCTTTTTGAGCAAGTTGGCCTGAATAAGCGCGAAGCGAAGGATATGGTAGAAACTTTTTTTGATGAAATTCGTGATGCTTTGGAACTAGGTGAGTCAGTAAAATTGTCTGGTTTTGGCAATTTTCAGTTACGTGATAAACCGCAGCGCCCAGGGCGTAATCCCAAAACTGGTGAAGAAATTCCTATCACCGCTCGTCGCGTCGTTACTTTCCATGCGAGTCAAAAATTGAAAGGCATGGTGGATGATGTCAGCGGTCAACCCCTTGCTCATGCTGCTTAAAAATAGATGACTGAAATTAAGATTGAATCTGTCAGCTTGCCTCCGATTCCTGCTAAACGGTATTTCACGATTGGCGAGGTCAGCGAATTATGCGGCGTTAAGCCGCATGTATTGCGCTACTGGGAGCAGGAGTTTTCGCAATTAAAACCGGTCAAGCGCCGTGGCAACCGACGCTATTATCAACATCATGAAGTTTTGCTGATACGACGTATTCGCGAACTGTTGTATGAGCAAGGGTTTACAATTAACGGTGCTCGTAACAAGCTCGGAAGTGGTTCGGCAAGATTGCAAAATCAGCTTGATGAGCCTGATGAAATGCCAGTCAATTTGCTTCAGATCAGAGATGAATTGCGTTCTATTCTGACCTTATTAGTGCCATAGTTGAGTATTAAATAAAAATCCCCGGTTACTTTGAAGTACCGGGGATTTTTTATATCTTATGGTTCAAATTCAGGCAATGGCCTTCATGTGTGTTTTTGCCTGATGAATTTGTCGTTCTCTGGTTGAGTTGCGTACTAATTTCGGAGAAGGGGGTAATTCATTCTGGTTGGTTTTCTTTGTTTTAAATACGCTCACCGCAGCACTTAATTCACTCGCCTGACTTTCTAGTTTATCGGTAGATTCGGTCGCTTGCCCAACCAACGCGGCATTGTGCTGGGTAATTTCATCAATGCTGTTGATGGCTTCATTGACGCTGGAAATGCCCGCGCTCTGCTCCTGACTGGCATTGCTTACGTGCTTGATCAGGTCGGTAACTTGTTCCACGTTTTCAGCGATCTCACGCATAGTTTTGCCGGCCGTGTTGATCATCGTGCTGCCGTTTTTTATCGCTTCGCCAGATGAGACAATCAAAGCTTTAATTTCCTTTGCGGCATTGGCACTGCGTTGCGCGAGGTTTCTGACTTCACTTGCAACGACTGCAAATCCACGACCTTCCTGACCGGCACGGGCAGCTTCAACGGCAGCGTTCAACGCCAGAATATTGGTTTGGAAAGCAATGCCATCCATAACCCCAATGATTTCAGAAATTTTCTTTGAAGTAGTGGTAACGGTTTGCATCGTATCAATGGCTTTGTCCATGACCTGCAAACCTTGTTGAACCGAATCAGCTGAGGCGTGAATGAGCGTGCTGGCTTGCGACAGGTTGCCAGCATTTTCTTTAATTGTGCTGGTCAATTCTTCTACTGAACTGGCTGTTTGTTGTAATGCGCCCGCCTGATTTTCAGTGCGACTTGCAAGATCAATATTTTCATCATGGATTTCTTTTGCAATTGTATTGACGTTTTCGGCGCCGGTGCGGATATTGTCGACCAGATTGCTTAAACCAAGATTCATTTTTCCTACTGCATTGATTAGTTGGGCGAGTTCGTCTTTGCCGTCGCTGGTTTCCGTATGTTGAAGATCGCCGTCGGCGGTTTTTGCAATTGCCAACGTCAGTACGCCAATATCGCGTGCCAAAGAAAAATAGATGCCGAGCAAGAAATAACACGCAAGTAAAACGAGAGCAATAATTGCCGCAAACATTCTGATGATTTTTAAATTTAACTGGTGAATATGTGTGTCTAAACGTTCATTAACCAGATTAGTCGCAGCAAAATCAGATTCGGCCAATTTATTTAGGCCTTCCTGGCCAGCCGCTAAAAATGCTGTGCCTGAGCTTTGATTGACTGAGGATAAGACTTCGTCTTTAGCGCGCTCCAGAAATTTAAGTCCGATTGTCAAGTTGTTGCGCAAATTTTCCAGCGTGCCTTTGTACTCTGGATTTTCTTTCTCAAGTACAGCGGATTGTTCTGTAAGTTGTTTGATTTCCTGCTGCGCCAGCATTTGCAATGAATTCAACGTTACATCTTCACCTGCTTCAAATAATCCACTGTCAATGTAGGCAGCGCCGCGAGCGGACATGATGGATAATTTTTCAACAATCGATGGAATGTTGTTCAAATAGATGCCCGCTAATTCATGCGTCGTAAAATCGCTATCGAGCGCCAGTTTGCTGGAATAAGCGGTGGTATTAATTTTTTGAGTTAAGAGATCAAGTAATTGGCTGTATTGAACAAAGCTTTCAGCGGCCTTCATGCCTGCCTGTTTGGCTGAAATCGCTTGCCATTGCTTTTTGATTTCATCGGCAATCGCTTTATTGCTGATTTTGTCGAATGACTTCTCAATCGTCGCCTTGCTGGCATTAACCAGGTCGCCAACTTGTTTGTTGCCAGTCAATTGCATATGCATTAGAGCGCGATATTTTCTGAGCTCCATTTGCAATGATTGATATTGTTGAATCTGCTGTATCGCCACCTGTTTTTCTTTGGTGGCGGCTACTTCAGTTTGCATTTCGCTAAACAACATTGCCACCACGACAAAAAGTGGGATGGCAAATGCTGTGGCCACGAAAGCGACTTTATGGCCGATGCGAAAGCCTTGCATAAGGCGGATTGCGGGAGAGATAAGATTGAGCACGATATATTTGAAACTAAAATGCGGTTTGGGGGAATTGATTACCGGAAAGATTAATCCTCAAATGTTACGCAGCTATGACTATTGCCGTCGTTTTGCCAGCACCAGTTGTGCCACTAAATAATATTTTGTGTTCTATCATTGACCACCATTTGTCGCGAAGCGCGAAA
>NZ_JBMPOQ010000027.1:23375-40694 GCF_049340505.1 Undibacterium sp. Dicai25W
GGGGGGGAGCGATTGGATGGGGAGGGCACTGAAATCTCGCGTGTATCAAATGTCATAACCATGCATGGGATATAGCACCGTGGGCCCTACGGTACTATGGATAAATTATCTTATGCGTTGACGCGGCGAGATTCAGCGATAGCCAATCAGTGTAAAGCCTGGGTACTACCTGGGGTGCTGACCACACTGAAACAGACTGGCAGCGGTGTCTGGAAATGTTTTCAAAAAATTTTTGAAAAACACAAGCCGGAAAAATTTGAATTATATCGTTGATACGCTTCAAGAATTTCTGGCGAAGAAAAAGGGCTTAACAATAAAGTTAAGCCCTTAAAAATTTGGCTCCCCGACCTGGACTCGAACCAGGGACCTGCGGATTAACAGTCCGTCGCTCTACCGACTGAGCTATCAGGGAATAGAAGATAAAATCTTCGTTAAACTTTTTTGCAGTGATTTTTTATTAAGTTCACTACGTACTTCAAATTCTGTGGCTCCCCGACCTGGACTCGAACCAGGGACCTGCGGATTAACAGTCCGTCGCTCTACCGACTGAGCTATCAGGGAACAGAGACAAAGATTATATGCGCCGAAGCATCACTTGTCAACGCCTCGGCGGTTTTCAATTACAAAACTTTGGCAATCGATGCGATGACTTGATCGATATTTTTGTTGTTGAGTGCGGCAACACAGATACGACCAGTGTCCACGGCGTAGATAGAGTTGTTCTCGCGCATTTGTTGTACTTGCTCTTTTGTGAGTCCAGAATATGAGAACATGCCGCGTTGTTGCATCACGAAATCAAACTGATGTGCTGGTGCTTTTGCTTTTAATTTTTCTACGAATGCTTGACGCATCTCACGTATACGCACACGCATGCCTGCCAGTTCTTCTTCCCACAATTGGCGCAGCTCTGGCGTTGCCAGTACGGTAGCAACAACCTGACCGCCATGGGATGGTGGGTTGGAGTAGTTGGTACGAATTACACGCTTTAATTGCGACATGATGCGTGCTGCTTCATCCGCGCTGCTCGCAACGATGCTCAAAGCACCAACACGTTCTCCATATAAGGAAAATGATTTAGAAAATGAATTGGAAACAAACAAGGTACCACCAGCCTCGGCAAAACGACGTACTACCTGACCATCTGCTTCGATACCATCACCAAAACCCTGGTATGCCATGTCAAGGAAGGGAATCAATCCACGTTCCGTGACGACATTGATGATTTTTGTCCACTGATCGTCGGTAAGATCCGCGCCAGTCGGGTTGTGGCAGCAAGCGTGCAACAACACGATGGCGCCTGCAGGCATCGCCTTGAGTGCAGCGAACATGCCACTAAAGTTCACGCCGCGGGTAGTTGCATCATAGTACGGGTAGGTATTGACTTTAAATCCGGCTGATTCAAATAATGCGCGATGATTTTCCCAGCTAGGATCGCTGATCCAGACCTCGGAGTCTGGAGCGAAACGTTGCAGGAAGTCGGCGCCCAATTTCAACGCTCCGGTACCGCCAATTGCTTGCGCCGTAATCGCGCGCTTTTCTTTTATGACAGAACTATCCGCGCCAAATACCAGCTCTTGAACTGCTTTGTCGTAGGCTGCCAAACCTTCGATAGGCAAATAAGTACGTGGTGCATATTTCTCAATCAGGATGGCTTCGGCTTTTTTAACGCATTCCAACAACGGAACCTTGCCATTGTCGTCATAATAGACGCCAACACCCAGATTGACTTTGGCGGGACTTTGATCGGCATTAAATGCTTCCGTTATCCCCAAAATAGGGTCGCGAGGAGCCATTTCTATGGCTGAAAACAGAGGAGAAGAGGTGAGGGCGGTCATCGTGATAATATGGATAATTGTCTGTCGTTGTCGACAGAGATGGTTGGTATGATGTTTTAAAGCAAACTACATAAGACTTACGCAAAAATTCAGGCTAGGGTGAGCCAGAGACGACGCTACCGGTGTGCAGCAATGGCATTTAGTGTTGCGCCAGGGTATTGCGCAAGCGAGCCTGTTTGGGTAAGTTCTATGACAGCCTCATATTTTAGCAAAGGTAACAGCACCATGGCGGTAGCACCAGTGAATTCAGTCGCTTTATCTGAAACTTTGGATGAAGCAAAGTTTATTTCTTTCCCTAATTCAGCTTTTCAGCTTTACCAAATGTTTGAACCCGCGGGTGATCAACCTGCGGCGATAGCTAAGTTGGTTGAGGGAATTGATGATGGTTTGTTTTTTCAGACCTTGTTGGGTGTGACGGGCTCAGGTAAAACCTACACGATGGCTAACGTCATTGCTCGCACAGGACGCCCCGCGATCATTTTTGCGCCAAATAAGACTTTGGCCGCACAGTTGTACAGCGAGTTCCGTGAGTTTTTCCCACGCAATGCGGTCGAGTATTTTGTTTCTTACTACGATTACTACCAACCAGAAGCCTACGTCCCGCAACGCGATTTGTTTATTGAGAAGGATTCAGCCATCAACGAACATATCGAACAAATGCGTTTGTCTTGTACTAAATCCTTAATGGAAAGACGCGACGTCATTATCGTCGCCACCGTCTCGGCGATTTACGGTATCGGTAATCCTAACGAATATCACAAAATGATTCTGACTTTACGCGCCAAGGACAAAGTCAGTCAACGTGATGTGATCGCACGTCTGATACAGATGCAATATTCCCGCAATGAGGTGGATTTTGGGCGTGGTACGTTCAGAGTTCGTGGCGATACGATCGATATTTTTCCAGCGGAGCATGCAGAATTAGCATTGCGAGTAGAAATGTTCGATGACGAAATCGAAAATCTACAATTGTTTGATCCTTTAACTGGTCGGATTAAGCAAAAAATTGCCCGCTTTACCGTCTACCCTGGTTCGCATTACGTGACCCCGCGTGAAACCGTGTTACGGGCGATAGAAACGATCAAAGTGGAGTTGCGTGAGCGATTAGACTTTTTTCGCCGCGAAAACAAACTGATTGAAGAACAGCGCATAGAACAACGCACTCGTTTTGACCTGGAAATGATGGCTGAGATTGGCTTTACTAAAGGAATTGAAAACTATTCTCGGCACTTGAGCGGTGCCAAGGCTGGTGAACCGCCACCGACACTGGTCGATTATTTGCCAGCTGATGCCCTGATGTTCCTGGATGAGTCACATGTCCTGACTGGACAATTGAATGGTATGTACAACGGTGACCGCGCGCGTAAAACAAATTTGGTTGATTACGGCTTCCGTCTGCCGTCAGCATTAGATAACCGGCCACTCAAATTTGCGGAGTTCGAGAGTAAATTGCGCCAAACAGTCTTTGTGTCGGCAACCCCAGGTGATTATGAACATCAACATGCAGATCAGGTCGTTGAGCAGGTTGTGCGTCCTACTGGTCTGGTTGACCCAGAGATTGAAGTACGTCCAGCTTTAACACAGGTCGATGACCTGATGGGTGAAATTACCGATCGCGTGAAGAAAAATGAACGCGTATTAGTCACTACCCTGACGAAGCGCATGTCTGAACAATTGACTGAATTCTTGGGTGAAAATGGCATCAAGGTGCGCTATTTGCATAGCGATATCGATACCGTAGAGCGGGTAGAGATTATTCGCGATTTGCGTCTGGGTACCTTTGATGTCTTGGTCGGAATTAACTTGCTGCGCGAAGGTTTGGACATTCCGGAGGTGTCGTTGGTCGCAATTCTGGATGCCGATAAAGAAGGTTTCTTACGTTCAGAGCGCAGTTTGATTCAGACCATTGGTCGCGCGGCGCGTAACCTGCATGGTAAAGCAATCTTATACGCCGATAAAATCACCGACTCAATGCGACGTGCAATGGGTGAAACAGAGCGCCGTCGCAACAAGCAATTGGCGTTCAATCTCGAAAATAATATTACGCCAACCGGCATTCGTAAGCAGATTAAAGACATTATTGATGGCGTCTATAATCCCCAAGAAGCGAAGGAAGATTTGGCAATAGCGCAAGAGGCGGCTAAATACGAAATGATGAGCGAGAAGCAAATCAGTCGTGAAATCAAACGTCTGGAAAAACTCATGCTTGATCATGCCAAAAATCTTGAATTTGAAAAAGCGGCACAAGTGCGAGATCAGTTGGCACACCTCAAAGAATTATTATTTGGCGCTGGTGGGCATGATGTACTTGGAGTCATCGCAGGTAAATAAAAAAAAGCGATAGAGACTATCGCTTTTTAGGCAGCATGTTTGTAAATGACTGCTTTTTGAAGTGGGATGATGTGGATGGCGCCTTAAGCACGATCCACGTCTTCAATGTTAAGCGCAATCTTTCAAGTCAGGTGTTGCAATGCAGATTTGATTTCTGCCACCTTGCTTGGCTTGATATAGCATTGCGTCCGCTTGCAAGAACAACGCATTTTCTGTTTTGAAACTAGGAAAATCGGCGACGCCACCGCTGAAGCTAAAGTTTTTGATTTCGCCCGGAGTTACTTCAAAGGCAACCTTGCCGAAAGCTAGTCGCATTTCGTCTAGCTTGCGTTTGCCTTGTTCAAGATCTGTATCCCAAAATACAGCAACAAACTCTTCACCACCAAATCGGCTGAGTAAGTCATGCTCACCTAAATGTGCCGACAAAATCAGCGAAAGTCGCTTAATAACGATGTCACCAAAATAATGTCCCCAGGTGTCGTTAATGGTCTTGAATTTGTCAATATCGATGACGCCATACGCGAGAGATTTTTCAGATATGGCGGCGCGTCGTATCATATCGAGCGCTTTGTTTTGTAAGCCTACTTTATTAAGCAGACCGGTTGCACGGTCGCGGCTAATTAAATCCTTACTTGCACGAATTTTATTGATACGATTGAGCACCTGACGGGTTAATACATCGATGTCTGTCACATTCAGGATTTCATCAAAGCCGCTATCGAGCGCTTTGCGTGCCAGTGCCGGGGAAGACTGGTCTTGCAGCATGATGATTGCCCGACCGGGATCAAACTCAATATTCTTTTTCAAGACCCCTACTAAGGCTTCGGTGTTCAAATATTGGGCTTCGTTGATTAATACGATATCAGGCTGGGTTTCTTTAACCCGCAGATGTAAAGAACGTGCGTCTAAGCATTGAATTAATTCTACGCCGTTTTCTTCTAACATCGTTGTATCAAGCGGTGCTGTGTCGCCGAGATAAACAATCGCATTTAATTCGCCACGTTTGTGTTTGCCGAACAGATTAAATAATTTATCGACCAAAATATCGTTCGTGATTGGTTTTTCCGCGTAAGCCAGGCAATTGCTTTCCACTAATTTTTGCTGTAATAGGAAACGCTCACCTTGGCGTACAGTTTGCAAATACACATAGTGTTTACTCTGCGGCAGACGCTGCAGTAAATCACTGAGGAACATGGTTTGACGACGTTGCTGAGACATGTCATTTTGCATGTTATACAGCACGTCCAGATCGATTACGAACAGGTCATTGCCATCGGAGGTTTGTACCGCTGTGACAAAGTCACTCATCTGGTCAAAAAACAGGATGTCAAAATCGTACTTGTGCGCGCAAAGTAAGAGTTCTTTTTTGTTATCTTTGATGAAAAAAGTCTGGGTAAGCAGCAGTACTTTATTTTTGAAAATTGATACAACTTCTGGCATTTTGACTCCGTGCACTTTTTGCCTTTTCAACCTAGACACCATAGCCTATGTTGCGAGGAAGAATTTTATACGAAATTCTTCCTAATTCGTTTTATTTCATGATGAAAATTTGTGCAGGGTTGTTTATTTGGTATTTAATAATTAGCTAGACCTGCACTGCGGCTCGATCTTGCCAATTATGATTGCCTTTTGACGAGAATCTCTAAATTTTGATGTAGTAACCCGCAATTACCACATTGATGTCAATCCGCTTAACAATTCAATGGCTCTTAAATTGTGTACTGCAGTGAGTCTCATTGCAGACTAAAAGAGTTGTGGCATTAAGTCAAAGCAATGCTGACATACTAGACTATATTTCTGGAGACATCATGGCAAGTAAAAAAATTCTTATGCTGGTCGGCGACTTTGTCGAGGACTATGAGGTAATGGTGCCGTTTCAGGCGCTGCTGGCGATTGGGTACCAGGTTCATGCGGTTTGCCCCGATAAACAAGCTGGTGACTTTGTGATGACCGCTATTCATGACTTCGAAGGGCAGCAAACATACACAGAGAAGCCTGGGCATCGGTTTACTGTGACACATGATTTTGCCAAAGTGAACGAGACTGAATACGATGGTTTGTTGATTCCTGGTGGTAGAGCGCCAGAATATTTACGTTTGAATTCCCGCGTCATCGCGATTGTGCAATATTTTGCACAAAACAATAAACCTGTGGCAGCGGTGTGCCACGGTGCCCAAATCTTAGCCGCTGCAAAAGTATTGGAAGGTGTTCGCTGTTCCGCCTACCCCGCTTGTCAGCCAGAAGTGGAGGCTGCTGGTGGGCATTATGCCCAAATCGCTGTAACAGAAGCAATCACAGATAAGAATTTTGTGACAGCGCCAGCTTGGCCTGCGCACCCGGCATGGATTGCTCAATTTTTGTCTCTATTAGGTACAAAAATACATTTGTAAATCTAACACTACCCGTATAATCGACAACTGACGCAAAATTGCTAGTTGTGCTTTGCTGCAATCCTTAGCAACAAATTTGCGCCAGTACTGCGTGATTTCTTGTCGATGTGCGGGAGAATCTATGTGTGAGATTTTTGTAAAGGCCGATCCTGGCTTGTATGAATCAAAAGCGCGCTCAATACGCCTGCATGGCGTGGTGACCTCTATCCGGCTTGAAAAACTATTCTGGCATACCTTGCAAGAAATCGCTGAACGCGATGGTCTTAGTACCAATCAATTGATTACCAAACTCTATGATGAGTTGACCCAATACCGCGGTCATATAGATAATTTTTCCTCTTTTTTGCGTGTTTGCTGTTTGCGCTATACGTCACTGATTGTAGATGGTGATATTTCTAGCGACAAACATATTCCGCTCACTGGCGTCGGGTTGGTCAGGCAGTTGCGTATTCCTTCGATGAGTTGACTGAGGGCAGATGCAATTGATCCAAATGTTGAGACCCCTTTTCCAACTCTCGAATCGTCTGACGCAGGTTGCGTCGTTACCGGAGTTTAAATTTTTAGTTAAACCAATTTTCGGATACCTATGAAATCAGCTTTACTCATTATTGATGTACAACGTGGCTTGTTTGATGCGGAGCCTCGTCCATTTGAAGCCGATCTGATCATCTCGCGTATCAATACGCTGGCTGAACGTGCGCGTTTAGCTGGCGCACCAGTTGTGTTTGTGCAGCATGAAACGGCTGGAACCGCATTAGAGTTTGGTTTCGAAGGTTGGCAATTGGAATCTGGCTTGCTGGTTGAGGAGGGGGATGTGATTCTGCGAAAAACGACCCCAGATTCATTTTTAAATACCAATTTGACTGATTTATTGACGCAATGGGGCACCGAGCAGGTCTTGATTTGCGGTTATGCGACCGAGTTTTGTGTGGACACCACCACAAGACGTGCTGCTGCTTTGGGTTTTCCGGTAATTCTTGTTGCAGATGCGCATACGACGCATGATAAAGCGCATGCTGAGGCGGTAGTGATACGTGCACACCACAATGCCACTTTACCTAATATCCGGAGTTTTGGACCGGCAATCAAAGCGATTGCAAGCGAGCAGATCGTGTTTGGTTTGTCGGTGTAGGTTTGGGTAGGAATTCGCTTGTGAGTTTTGGTTTTTAGCTAGTAAGTAGTACGTAGTACGTAGTGAGCAGTGAGATGTAGAGCAAACAGTAGAACAGTAGTAATACGAGGTTAATCAAATGAAGTAAATTAAAAAAATCAAATGGAGACAAGGATGGACAGACTTAAAGGACAGGCTGCAAGCGTGCGCAATACCGTCAGCATCAGCGGCGGCAATGAAAGTGAAGTTAGTACAACACATATCGCCATGTTTCAAGTTGGCGATAAGCAAGTGACATTGAAGTCAAAAGAGCCAGTGTTGATTAATGAGGGCAATGAAGTAGTTCTTGCCGGCACCGATAAAAGTGGTGTATTCAAGGCGCTGGCATATAAAAATTGCGCCACCGGTGCAGAAGGTAATGCCGGTTGGTTTGGTCGTATGTTGTTTGGTTTGTTCTTTCCTATCGTTAGTGTGATCGTTTGGCGAACTTTTCCTGGTGACTCCTTCAGTTTAATTCCCAAGCTGTTTGCGATGATGTTCCTCTGTACCGGCGTTTATATGCTTGCCAGTGGGGCTAATGTTTTTCGCGCTGTAGGCGTGGTAAAGGAAGCAGAAGCCTGAATTTGATGAACTGAAAATAAAAATGCCAGCACAAAATATTCGCGCCGGCATTTTTTATGTGTTGTGAATCTGATTTAGTCTTTTGCTACACGTTGAGCAATATGCGCTAAAGCTTCCTCGACCTGATCAATCAAAATCAGGCATAAATCTCCTTCATTTAATCTGTTCATCGCCAGGTCGATAGCGACAAATTCGCCATTGATTTCATCGATGCGCGTGGTTTTAGTTGCACTCTTCAAGCCTTCACGCAACAGTGCAACAACTTCACCATCCGCACGACCACGTTGGCACTGATCCTGGTATAAGACGACATCATCAAATGAATTTCCAAGGATTTCAGTTTGCTGACGAATATCCTGATCACGGCGATCACCAGCGCCACTGATGACGACGGAGCGACGGTTTGCCGGCATGGTTTCTACCGCTTTGACCAAGGCTAAAATTGCATCCGGGTTATGACCATAATCAGCAATCAACGTTGCACCTCGGTAGTTAAACACGTTGAAGCGACCTGGTGCATTGTCAGCTTCATTTGCGAAGGTTTTTAAACCCTCGCGGATGTGTTCCCAGCTAATGCCAGCCGCCCAGGCTGCTGCTACCGATGCCATAACGTTCTCAACCTGGAATCCGATACTGCCGTTGCGCGTGATAGGAATTTCAGTCATCGGGATACATTCACGTGACTTGCCTTCAGCGGCAACTAAGTTTCCATTGTCGACATACACTGTACGTTTACCTTGGGCCCGATGCGCTGCCATAACGGCATTTTGCTTATCTGCGGCAAAGAAAATTACCGGAGAAGGGCAGTTTGCCGCCATATTTGCGACGATAGGATCGGCGGCATTTAAGACTGCATAACCGTCATCAGCCACGTTCTGCACAATCACACGTTTTAAGACCGCTAAGTCTTCTACCGTGGTGATGTAATTCAAGCCTAAATGATCGCCAGAACCGATGTTGGTAATGACGGCAACCTGGCAACGATCGTAAGCCAGGCCTTCACGTAAAACACCGCCGCGTGCTGTTTCGAATACTGCCGCATCAACGTCAGGATGGGACAATACATTGCGAGCACTGCGCGGGCCACTGCAATCGCCGCTATCAATCTGACGTCCTTCAACGTAGACGCCGTCGGTATTGGTCATACCAGTCCGCAAGCCACTTGCTGTCATCAGATGCGCGATTAAGCGTACGGTCGTAGTTTTGCCATTGGTGCCGGTGACTGCAACGATAGGAATGCGGCCATCGTCGCCATCTTCAAACATCGCGTCAATAATCGCTTCACCAACTGCACGCCCTTTGCCGAATGATGGTGACAAGTGCATGCGTAAACCAGGCGCGGCATTGACTTCGACGATGCCGCCATTTTGTGCTTCGATCGGTTTTAAGACGCTGTCGCAAACCAGGTCGACGCCACAAATATCGAGACCCACCATTTGGGCTGCTGCGATTGCGCGCGCTGCAACTTCTGGATGGACATCATCGGTCACATCGGTTGCCGCGCCACCTGTTGACAGGTTGGCGTTGTTACGCAATACGACGCGTTGACCTTTTGGCGGAATCGAATCAGCTTCAAAACCTTGTTTGGCAAGACTGGCGAGTGCGATATCATCAAAGCGAATTTTTGTCAGAGAGGTCGAATGACCGCTGCCGCGACGTGGGTCTTTGTTGACCTGTTCAACGAGCTGTCGTACTGATTGTTTGCCATCACCAACTACTTGCGGTGGATCACGACGTGCCGCGGCAATTAATTTATTGCCTATTACCAGCAAACGGAAATCATTGCCTGGTAAGAAACGTTCTACCAGAATGTCGTCACGGAATTCTGACGCTGCATGGTAGCCTGCTTCGAGTTGTTCGCGCGTCGTCACATTGACGGTCACGCCTTTACCCTGATTGCCGTCTTTTGGCTTGATAACCACTGGCAGGCCAACTTCTAAAGCGGCTTCCCATGCGTCATCAGGGCTGGTGACAGAGCGCCCCATAGGCACCGGAACACCAGCAGCGTGTAATAATTTTTTGGTTAATTCTTTATCTTGGGCAATCGCTTCAGCAATGGCGCTGGTGCCATCCATTTCGGCGGCTTGAATCTTGCGTTGACGCGAACCCCAGCCAAAAACGACCAGGCTGCCATCAGTCAGGCGACGATAGGGGATGTTGCGTGCCAATGCAGCGTTGACGATTGCACCCGTTGAAGGTCCCAAACGGATATCTTCATCCAGCTCGCGCAATTGGTCAAGTGCGGCATTCAGATCAAAATTCTCATTGTTTAATGCGGCAGCGATCAGCTTTTCTGCAAGCTCAAGCGCCAGGCGTCCCACTGATTCTTCGGTGTATTCAACCACCACCTGAAAAATTCCAGGTTCTAAGGTCTGCGTGGTACGGCTGAACGTTACCGGGCAGCCAGCTTGTGCTTGAAGGCCAAGCGCCGTTAACTCAAATACGTGTGCCATCGGAATGGCGTCATTGTGTCCGGTAGGTTGCAATACGCTTAATTCAGGGAATAAGGCACGCAAGCGGTCTTCAAATCCGATCAGACTCGCAATTGAGCATTCAGCCTCGCTGCAGGCGACGATGGCTTCTACTGCCGTATGGTGGCTCCACAAATTGGGGCCGCGCAGGGCACGTATGCGTGATACTTCCATAAAACTTAGTCCTGTTGAAAGGTCATAAATCAATTGGCGAGGTGCCGTGTGCCGTGCATCGCCAACTGTAAAATGTAAATCAAATAGTCATTGAGCGGACTATGCTAGCCCAACTGCTTATTCCAGCTGCTTATTCCAGCTGCTTATTCCAGTTAATTGTTTAAGTTTGCGTTACGAAGAACTGCAATCTACCCAAGCAACTGGAATGTCCTATGCAATCACTCGTCAATATTCCGTTTTTGGTTGGAATCAAAGGTTCTGAGTCCTGCTTCTATCAGTTCCGGATCAATATTCAGAGCCCAAGCTGCTGCCACCGCTGCCAATATACTTTCCGGTTGCGCCGCTTTCGCTGGCTTTAACGAAGAGAGCGGCAACAAGGCTGTTTCTTCAGCGCCGTTGGCAAGGACAATGTTCTGATCGCGTACGAATACAACGCGCTCACCTTCTTCGCGATGTTTGACGATCACCGGCAGTGTCGCATCCAGCGCGTAGAAAATAACTTTACCATCGCACAGTTCAGCTAATTCGACAACTGCTGGTTCAGAAGCATTCAAGACTGCGACGCCATCAGGCAAAATAACATCGACCTGAGTACGCATGATCTTGTACATCTGGTCAGCATCCTGAATATAAAAGTCCGCCAATTCAGTATGTCCGTCCAGATCGGTGACCACTCCGACGCTGCATTTGTCGTACGCGAGTCCATCAGTCAAGATCGTCCGTGCATTGGTTTCAAACACAGCAGCCTGAACATTGCGATTGATCAGCAAACGCTGACCACTCTCCCATGTAGCGCAATTGCCTTCGGTAACCAGACGTTTATTTAAATACAGACCTTGGCTGCTAGCGACACCGGTTTGCATATTGTTCATATGCAGTAAGGCGCCGATTAGGCGAGAAATCAGGCTTGCATTACGTGTACCAGCAACGCCAACGATTTGGATTCGTCCAGATTCTTCTGGCGCAAACAAATGTTCAACAATCGCTTTGCCTACTTCACGACCTTCACCATTGGCTGGTTTGATATGAGCCAGCAGACCCGGGCTAGCATTAACTTCAATAATCGCGCCACGCTGTTGAGAAAGAGGTTTCGAGATATCTTCAGCAACCAGATCAACGCCTGCGATATCCAGACCAACGATGCGCGCTGCTAAGGTTGCAGCGGCAGCAACTTCCGGATGAATGGTGTCCGTGACATCCATTGCGACGTTACCATTTGGCTGGATCAGAACGCGTTGTCCATCGACTGGAATCGAGAAGGCATCCATACCCTGACGTTTGAGCTCAAGTAAAATTTCGGCGCCATATTCGGGGTCCAGCGCGTTCAACGGTGAATCTTCTCCAGTGCCGCGACGTGGATCTATATTGATTTGGTCATCAACCAGTTGTTTGATATTGGAAGTACCATTACCAACGACCCATAAGGATTCACCTTTGGCAGCGGCAACGACTTTTTTGCCAACAACCAAAATTCTGTGTTCATCGCCAGCGATAAAGCGTTCGACAATAACGCTCTTGCTATCGCCTTTGCGGGCTGCCAGATGATACGCCGCTTCAACATCAGCTTGCGTCATCAGATTGAGGGATACGCCACGACCATGGTTGCCATCGTAAGGTTTGACAACCACTGGCAAACCGATGTCTTGCGCTTCTTCCCAGGCTTCTTCGGCGCTGCGGACGATGCAGCCTTCAGGCACAGGAACGCCGCAGCTCTTGAGCAAGGTTTTGGTTAAATCTTTATCGGAAGCAATGCCTTCAGCAATCGCACTAGTGCGATCGGTTTCAGCTGTCCAGATGCGACGTTGTGCTGCACCGTAACCAAGTTGCACAAGGTTGCCATCTGTCAGGCGTATTGAGGGGATTTTGCGCGCAGTTGCTGCATCAACAATATTTGCAGTGCTCGGGCCGAGACAACGGTCGTCGACCAGTTCACGCAATTCGTTGACTTTGGCGGCGACATCAAACGCCTGATCTTCAATTGCTGCCATCAATAATTCACGGCCAGCATTCAATGCTGCGCGACCTACTTGTTCTTCGCGGGTACGGAACGCCATTTTGTAGACGCCAACCAAATGCGTCGAGCGAGTTTGTCCAAATCCGGTGCGCATACCAGCCAGGTTTTGCAGTTCGAGGACAACGTGCTCCAGAATATGACCAGCCCAGGTGCCTTCTTTGAGTCGCTCTAAAAAACCGCCACGTTCGCCAACACCGCAGCGATGTTCGATCAGGCCAGGCAGCCAGGTTGTTAGTCTTTCATAAAGCCCTGGTAACTGGTCAGAGGGCGTGTCTTCCAGCGCACCGATGTCCAGCCACGTTTCAATCACAGGGCGGTAGGTCCAGATATTCGGTCCGCGCAAATGATTTACACGGAGAATGCTGATGTCTTTCTTCTTTGTCGTCATGTAAGTAATTTCTTTTAGGCCAGGTTGTTTTGACCGGGTCTTATCATTTTAGAGTTTTTATTCTCTTATTCAGGACATTCTTTGTTATTTTGGAAATAAAAATGGTTTTTTTAATTTATTTCCATCTGGCGCAATTCATCTAATCAATACAAACCGGCTTCAGAAGGGATGCTTGCTGATATACTTGCGCGTTAGCGCAACAGCAGTTAAACCTCATGATCAGTTTCGCTTGATTATTTTCTATTCGATAGAATACCGTAAATTGCTGTCTCCGTGATATGCCTTAAGCCTATAACGGAAGTCAAGTTATCCCTTTTTTTCAAAAATATGTCCCGATTTGATGCGGGACAAGCTCTACCGCCGGAGTTTGCAGCACGATGACCACACCACAAATCAGTTCAGAGTCGCCTATATTGTCACTTCCTGCGAGGTGGCAAGACGAATTATCAAAGCAAGTCGCCAAAGGCGAAAACGTTTTAAGTGCGTTTGAGGTTGACTTAGATCATCAACTTCGCTTTGTTAAAGGCCTCATCGTGGTCACTGACCAAGCTATTTTATCTCGCACCGCGGGCGAATCGGCATGGAAAAGCTGGGCGTATCGCAAAGATTTGCAACTCACGCACTATGATCACGCTGGCGTCGGTTATCTTCAGTTGACAGATAAGCAAGGTTTGCTGGCTACCTGGCGTTTTACCCTGGGGCAGAATTTGTTGGCGATCCGCTTGCTGGATCAGTTCAACAAACAATTAGAAAGCCGTATAAGTGGTTTGCCTGTCGTCGAAGTCGAACAAAACATTTGTCCTAGCTGCAAAGCTGTATTAGAGCCTGATCAGGAAGAGTGCCCGGTTTGTACTAAAGTTATTTACACGCCTCCTTCTACCTGGACTTTGTTTCGCTTATGGCGCTTTGCACGTCCCTACAGATTTCAGTTGTTGATCGGTTTCACGCTGATGCTATTGGGTACTGCCGCGCATATGATTCCGCGCTATCTGACTAAGCCATTAACTGACGAAGTATTGATCCCGTACCAAAGCCATCAGGCTGTAGATCCAAGACTGGTTGTCACCTATATCGGCGGCTTGCTTGGCTCTGCACTGATTGCATGGTTATTAAGTTGGGGTAAAACATATATCCTCGCTTTAGTTTCTGAGCGTATTGGAGCGGATCTTCGTACTGCTACCTACGAACACTTACTGAAATTGTCCTTAGAGTATTTTGGTGGCAAGCGTACCGGCGATCTGATGTCACGTATTGGTAGCGAGAGTGACCGTATTTGCGTGTATTTATCTCTGCATTTGCTCGATTTTGCCACAGACGTATTAATGTTTATTATGACAGCCGCCTTTTTGCTGGAAATTAATACCAAGCTGGCGCTCGTCACTTTATTGCCGTTGCCATTTATTGCCTGGACGATTCATTTGGTACGCGACAAACTGCGCACCGGATTTGAAAAAATTGACCGCGTTTGGGGGGAAGTGACGAATGTGTTGTCCGATACCATTCCTGGTATTCGTGTGGTGAAAGCCTTTGCTCAGGAAGCGCGAGAAGCAGGGCGCTTCCGTGACGCGAATAAACACAATCTGGTAGTCAACGATAAGCTCAATAAAGTCTGGTCGCTGTTTTCACCTACCGTGTCATTTTTGACTGACATCGGTATTTTGGTGGTGTGGGCATTTGGTATCTGGCAAGTTTCAAAAAGTGAGATTACTGTCGGTGCATTGGTAGCCGCGGTGTCTTTCATTGGCAGCTTCTATGGCCGTATCGATTCTATGAGCCGCATCGTGTCAGTCACGCAAAAATCGGCGTCAGCGGCGAAGCGTATTTTCGATATTTTAGACCATGTTTCCAGCGTTCCTGATCCGCAAAACCCAGTGAAGGTGAATGAAGTCAAAGGTCAGATTGAATTGCGTGAAGTTGGTTTCCGTTATGGAAATCGTGCCGTCAATCGCGGTATTTCACTCAATATCAAACCAGGTGAAATGATTGGTCTCGTCGGACATAGTGGTTCCGGTAAGAGTACCTTAGTCAATCTGATTTGTCGTTTCTACGACGTATCGGAAGGTGCGATTTTGCTTGATGGGGTTGATATCCGTTCATTTGCCGTGTCAGATTACCGCCGTAATATTGGTCTGGTCTTGCAAGAGCCTTTCTTATTCTTCGGCACCATTGCAGAAAACATCGCCTACGGCAGACCAGACGCAAGCCGCGAAGACATTATTGCAGCTGCCCGTGCAGCACATGCGCATGAGTTCATTTTGCGTCTACCACAAGGCTACGATTCTATGGTCGGTGAGCGCGGTCAGGGCTTGTCAGGTGGTGAGCGTCAGCGTATTTCGATTGCTCGCGCCTTGCTGATTGATCCGCGTATTCTGATCATGGACGAAGCGACATCTTCGGTTGACTCGCAAACAGAAAAAGAAATTCAAAAAGCCCTCGATAATCTGGTCAAAGGCCGCACTACGATTGCGATTGCACATCGATTATCGACCTTACATAAAGCAGATCGTCTGGTGGTGCTGGATCGCGGACAAATCGTTGAAGTTGGTGGGCACGACGAATTAATGGCAAAACAGGGCGCTTACTACAACTTGTATCAGGCACAAGCCAGAAATGCCGCTTTAGCTGAGAGTGAAGAATGAGTACAACAAAATTTGAATTGCAACGTAATTCCTTCGGCAAGCTTATTTTGACGAATGAAGCTGGTGAAGTATTTGAGGGTGTGGTGCCAGTGCGCGCATTTCCGATTCAATCACCATTAATCGGTATTTCTATGGTGCTGACAGATGGTCGTGAGGTTGCATGGATCAATGAGCTATCAGACCTCTCAGACAACTCCAGAACTCTGGTGATGGAAGAGCTGGAAGGGCGTGAATTCATGCCGGAGATCTCTCACATTAAAGGCGTCAGCAGCTTTGCTGTGCCGTGCACGTGGAGCGTTAGTACAGACCGTGGCGAAACTGAATTTGTGCTCAAAGGCGATGAAGATATACGCCGCATAGGTGCCACGTCGTTACTGATTACCGATAATCATGGGATACAATTTTTGATACGGGATATGTTTGAGATTGATAAACATAGCCGCAAAATTCTTGATCGCTTCTTATAGAATTTTAGACACATCGCCCCAGTGATTTTGTCGCACCTTGCTGGGGGATATTGCTTAAACCTAATGAAATTGTTCTGCAAAGAGCACCAACCAGATTGGAGCGCTTTATAGCAATTCAGCTCCGCCTACGTCTACGTATTTTTTTGCGGAAATGTCCTCAAGTAAGTTCTTTCAATAGAAAATCAAGAAGTTCTTCTTGGAAAAGTATGGCTGTACAAGTTGCTTAGCTTTTTCTCGCCAGATAAATTCAGCACAATGACATCATCTAAGTTAAAACCCATCTTTTTAATGAGTTTGTTAGAACTGATATTGTCTGGTGACGTAATCGCGAGTAACTTGTCTAGACCAAGATCTTCTTCTGCATGCCTCACCGTCGCGAGGGCAGCTTCCAACGCGTAACCATTCCCCCAGTAAGCTGGTAGAAATGCGTATCCAATATCAGCGTGTTCAAGCACATCGCGTTTAATTAAGCCACAACAACCAATGGCGATACCTGTGTCACGCAAGGTGACAACGTAAAAACTAAATCCGAATCTGGCTTGACAAGCTAATGGACCTTCAACTATCCATGCCCGTGCCTTTTCCAGATCGCTGATGCCTCGATTACCGATGTTTTTAATCCAGCTTGGGTCGTTCATGAGTTCATAAACGAATTTTACATCGTTGATGTTGAATAAACGCAACGCCAATCTATTGGTGATAATTGCTTGCATAAAGATACGTGTATTCTATTTTTACTTGCACACTATGGCTCTGTTTATGATGGACCATGCTTTGATCAGAATTCCTTTTATTGCTCAAAAGTAATATCAAAAACTTTTTCTTGTGATCCTACTTTTCCAGAGTAATATTAATTTACGGATGCCATTTTACATGTG
>NZ_JBMPOQ010000028.1:0-26084 GCF_049340505.1 Undibacterium sp. Dicai25W
AAGCGAGATTATGCAGCACTTTATTTACCCTGTCAACTCCCTGATTGCTTTTGCTGTTCGTTTCGATGCATCTTATGCAGATGTTGTCGCTTTCGCGTCAATTTCATCAAATCAAACCGCCGGAGTTACCTGGCTGCTGCTTTCTTCTTGCTTCCCGTTTTAGCGGGAGGCGAACTATAGCAAAGTTCGCCCCTTGAAAGCAAGGGAATCTGAAAATAATTTAGATTGTTATTGATTTTTAAACGCTGCAGGACGTTTTTCCATAAACGCTTTCATGCCTTCTTTTTGATCTTCCGTTCCAAAGCTCGCCTGGAATAAACGACGCTCGAAATGCACACCTTCAGACAAGGTCGTTTCGTATGCGCGGTTCACGGATTCTTTGATCATCATAATGATAGGCAAAGACATGTCTGCAATCGTATTAGCTGCGGTCAACGTTTCTTCCATTAATTTATCTAATGGCACAACACGTGAAACCAAACCTGCACGCTCTGCTTCAACTGCATCCATCATGCGCGCAGTCAGGCACATGTCCATGGCTTTGGATTTTGAGATGGCGCGTGGCAAACGTTGCGTACCACCTGCGCCAGGCAAAGTACCCAATTTAATTTCTGGCTGACCGAACTTCGCATTGTCAGCGGCGATAATGAAATCGCACATCATCGCTAATTCGCAGCCACCACCCAATGCGTAACCTGCAACTGCTGCAATGACAGGCTTACGGATCTGACGAATCGTTTCCCAATTACGGGTGATGTAGTCTTCTTTATAGGTATCCATGAACGTGTAGTTAGCCATGGCAGCAATATCAGCGCCAGCGGCAAAAGCTTTTTCACTGCCGGTGATCACGATACACTGGACGGCTTCATCTTTATCGAAGCTCTTCAAAGCATGACCTAATTCAGTCATTAATTGATCATTCAGGGCATTCAATGCCTTTGGACGATTCAAGGTGATTAAACCAACTTTATCTTTGGCTTCTACAATGATGCATTCGAATTCCATAAATACTCCTATATAGTGTGTAATAAGTACGTGCTGAATTATTTGCTATTTAATCGGCTATTTAATCCGCTACTACCGATAACTCAATTTAATATCTGAACTAAAGATACTCGATATGTCTGCAATGTTAATACTGGTACTGGAAGCTGGCTTTGCTTTAGGTCTGTTGATTTTCTTCGTTTGGTGGACCATGTTTTCTGGTCGCAAACCGGAGCAAACAAATAAAATACGACCAAAACGTAAGCCTACAAACAAAAAGCCTGAATAAATCAGTGCAAGGTGCGTGGAAGCGATAAGACAAATTCGGGTATTTCAGCCTCAAAACGATGCCCATCTTCAGCGACACAGAAATACTCCCCCTTCATACTACCTTGCGGGGTTTTTAATGAACTGCCACTGGTATATTCAAAACTTTGCCCCGGCGGTAAGAAGGGCTGATGCCCGACGACACCCAGACCTTTCACTTCTTCCACTTGATTCTTAGCATCAGTAATGATCCAGTGGCGCGAAATGACTTGCGCGGCGACGGTGCCTGTATTTTTGATTGTAATTGTGTAAGCAAACACAAAATTATCATGCGCAGGATCAGACTGTTCCTGTAAATATTTAGTCACTACGGTGACGCTCATTTCGTATGCTGCCATGTTTGCCCCTGTTGGCTCTTTGATACCGATCATTATCGGCGTTGATACAAACTCATTTGTTGTTGCTGCCTACGATTTAAAAATGCATTTTGTGCATCTGACAGCAAAACGCCATTGTGCCAGAGGAATGCAGAGACGGCACGATAGACGCAAGGTAAAATAGCATATCTTCCATCTGCACGACCTACACTATGACTACCTACCGCATTGCCCCTAGTATTCTTTCAGCTGATTTTGCCCGACTGGGTGAAGAAGTACGCAACGTTGTCGCTGCCGGCGCGGACATGATTCACTTCGACGTAATGGATAATCATTACGTTCCTAATCTCACCATCGGCCCATTGGTATGTGAGGCCATCCGCCCGCATGTGCAAGTGCCTATCGATGTACATCTGATGGTAAAACCTGTAGATCGCATCATTCCGGATTTTGCTAAAGCTGGGGCGAATATCATTACTTTCCATCCAGAGGGTTCTGAACACATTGACCGCAGCCTGCAGTTAATCCGCGACCACGGCTGCAAAGCTGGTCTGGTCTTAAATCCAGCAACCTCGCTCAGCGTGCTCGAACATGTCATGGATAAACTAGATATCATTTTGCTCATGTCCGTCAATCCGGGCTTTGGCGGTCAGTCATTCATTCCGCACACTCTGAAAAAAATCGCTGCTGTTCGCAAACTGATTGATGAATCAGGAAGAGATATCCTGTTAGAAGTCGATGGTGGCGTCAAAATTGACAATATCGCCGAAATCGCTGCCGCTGGTGCGGATACATTTGTCGCTGGCTCGGCTATCTTTGGTAAGCCAGATTACAAAGCAGTCATTGACGCAATGCGATCAGAGTTGAGCAGCATCTAAGTAAAGCCAGCATATTCACATCAACCTTGAGTATTAATGCGGGCTTCAGGGCAAAAAGCCGCCACGAGGCCCGTCAATACTAAGCATACCTGAAGCATTCACCTTCGCCCTTTCTGCAAAAATTGACCATGTTTTCTGATATCCAGGCACTCATTATTGATCTCGATGGCACCATGCTCGACACGGCACCTGATTTTTTGCTGGCCATCAACCGTATGCGCGCCGAATTTGCGCTGGCACCAATCAGCCTGGATATGATCAAAACCATGGTAGGCAAAGGTTCTGAGCACTTGATTCAACAAGTATTAGCAATCGATTTTGATTCGGAACAAAGTCGTCAGCATTTCACAGCAGCGATGGACTCGTATCAGCGCCATTATCTGGCAATCAATGGTGATCAAGCCACGCTTTACCCAGATGTCATTGCGGGTTTGCAAGCAATGCATACACAAGGATTGCGATTGGCTTGCGTGACCAATAAGCCATTGGCATTTGCCCGTCCTTTGATGCAAAAGAAAGGCCTTTCCGGATATTTTGAAGTGATTTTTGGCGGCGATTCTTTTCCACGTAAAAAACCAGACCCCATGCCCTTGTCAGAGGTCTGCAAGTTATTTGGCCTGCCACCAGCACAGGTTGTTGCCATTGGCGATTCCAGTAACGACGCGCAAGCTGCCCGAGCAGCTGGTTGCCCGGTGCTGACGGTATCGTATGGTTACAACCACGGTGAAGCTATACAAAATATTCAAAGTGATGGTATAGTCGAAACCTTGTTGGAAGCAGCACAACTGCTGGCAGCAAACCGTAATACAAAATAACCAATTAATTTCACCTCATTCCACTCACGAATGTTTCTCGATAACAAACGTCCGACAATGACACCAGGCGCCTTTGAGGCCTGGCTATGGCGACGCTGGCAATTCTCTTAATCTCAGAATGCCGCGAGTGGCTGTGCACATCCTTAGCACATCTTCTTGTTTGTTTTATCAATCTAATTTATCCGCCCCTACTTCTGATGCGTGCATTGTTGCCCGTATCGCTGAACTACAGCATAGAGCACACCACGTGCATCTGGAGCTAAGGCTGGCGGCTGAAAGAAAACCATGACCGAACTCGAATTCAAATCGCTGGCCGCGCAAGGCTACAACCGTATTCCTATGATTGCGGAAGCATTCGCTGATCTGGAAACCCCGCTGACGCTGTATTTAAAACTCGCTCAGTCACAAAAAGCCGGAAAAAATACCTTCCTGCTCGAATCCGTGATGGGTGGCGAACGCTTTGGCCGCTACTCGTTTATCGGCTTACCAGCGCAAACGCTGGTGCGTAGCTTTGGCGACAAGATTGAAGTCGTCACTGATGGAAAAGTCGTTGAAACACATCAAAAAAATCCACTCGACTTTATCGCTGAATTTCAGGGTCGTTTCAACGTAGCGATGCGCCCTGGTCTGCCACGTTTTTGCGGCGGTCTGGCTGGCTATTTTGGCTATGACGCGGTACGCCATGTCGAAAAGCGTTTGGCAGGAAAAGCACCAAAAGATGATTTGGGTTTGCCTGAAATTCAATTGCTACTGACCGAAGAATTGGCCGTCATCGATAATGTTTCTGGCAAGCTGTATCTGATTGTGTACGCCGACCCGACGCAGCCGGAAGCCTGGTCAAAAGCCCGGCAGCGTCTGCGCGACTTGCGCGCGATGTTACGCCGTAGCGTCGATGCACCTGTCACTTCAGCGTCTGTACGTACCGAATCGATCCGTGATTTCGCCAAAGAAGATTACTTAAAAGCGGTAGAAAAAGCCAAAGAGTACATCATGGCGGGTGACCTGATGCAAGTGCAAGTGGGTCAGCGTATCAAGAAACCATATGTCGATTCGCCGCTTTCTTTGTACCGTGCATTGCGTTCTTTAAATCCTTCACCGTATATGTATTTCTATAATTTCGGCGACATGCAAATCATTGGTGCATCACCAGAAATTTTAGTCCGCAACGAAACCCTCAATGACGGCAGTAAAAAAGTCACGATCCGCCCACTCGCCGGCACCCGTCCACGCGGTGCCACACCTGAGCGCGATGCCGAACTCGCAAAGGAATTATTAGCCGATCCAAAAGAAATTGCCGAACACGTCATGTTGATCGATTTAGCCCGCAATGATATCGGCCGTATCGCTACCACCGGCAGCGTCAAAGTCACCGATCAGATGGTGATTGAAAAATACTCGCATGTGCAACACATCGTTTCTAATGTCGAAGGAATATTGCAGCCACATTTGACGAATCTGGATGTATTCAAAGCCAGCTTCCCGGCGGGTACCTTGTCAGGCGCGCCAAAAGTCCGCGCGATGGAATTAATTGATGAGCTTGAACCTGTCAAACGCGGCATCTATGGTGGCGCCTGTGGTTACTTGTCATTCGGCGGTGAAATGGATTTAGCCATCGCCATCCGCACAGGTGTGTTGAAAGACGGCATGTTGTACGTGCAAGCCGCCGCTGGTGTCGTTGCCGACTCAGTACCAGAAATGGAATGGCAAGAAACAGAAAACAAAGCCCGCGCCGTATTGCGTGCCGCGGAACAAGTACAAGATGGTCTGGATGGAGAAATTTAAATGTTATTAATGATCGACAACTACGATTCCTTTACCTATAACCTCGTGCAGTATTTTGCCGAGTTGGGTGAAGATGTGCGTACTTTCCGCAATGATGAAATCACGCTGGAAGAGATTGCAGCCTTAAAACCTGATCGCATTTGTATTTCTCCTGGCCCATGCACGCCGCATGAAGCGGGAATCTCGATTCCGGTCATTGAGCGCTTTGCCGGAGAAATCCCCATTCTGGGCGTCTGCCTTGGGCATCAAAGTATTGGTGCAGCGTTTGGCGGCAACATCATCCGCGCCAAACAAGTCATGCACGGCAAAACGTCTGTCATTGCACATACGGGCGTCGGTGTTTTTAAAGACTTGCCTAGTCCTTACACGATTATTCGCTACCACTCGTTGGCCATTGAGCGTGCCAGTCTGCCAGATTGTTTAGAAGTAACTGCTTGGACTGATGACGGTGAAATCATGGGCGTACGCCATAAAGAATTTGATTTGCAGGGAGTGCAGTTTCACCCCGAATCCATTTTGTCTGAGCATGGCCATGCTTTGCTGAAAAACTTTTTGACTGGAACTGCATCATGACCATTTCTCAACAAGAAGCATTAACACGTCTGATCGAACACCGTGAAATTTTTCATGACGAAATGCTGTACTTATTCCGCCAATTGATGGGCGGTGAGTTATCCCCCGTGATGATCACTGCGCTGACCATGGGATTGCGGGTAAAAAAAGAAAGCATAGGCGAAATCACCGCCGCAGCGCAGGTCATGCGTGAATTCTCGACCAAAGTCCCACTCGCCAACACGCAAAACATGATTGATATCGTCGGCACCGGCGGCGATGGGGCAAATACGTTCAATATTTCGACTGCCTCGATGTTTGTCGTGGCAGCAGCAGGCGCGCGCGTCGCCAAGCACGGTGGGCGTAGTGTGTCGTCGTCGTCCGGTAGCGCCGATGTACTGGAATCGTTGGGCGCGAATATCAATCTCAAGCCAGAGCAAATTGCCCAATCCATCGCACAAACCGGCATCGGCTTTATGTTTGCACCTAACCACCATGGCGCGATGAAACACGCCGCACCAGTTCGCAAAGAATTAGGCGTACGGACAATTTTTAACATCTTGGGCCCTCTGACTAATCCGGCTGGTGCACCTAATATTTTGATGGGTGTGTTCCATCCTGATCTGGTGGGGATTCAAGTACGTGTTCTGCAACGCCTCGGCGCACAACACGCGCTGGTGGTGTGGGGTCGTGACAATATGGACGAGGTTTCACTCGGCGCACCAACCATGGTCGGTGAATTAGTGAATGGCGAAATCCGCGAATACGATATTCACCCTGAAGACTTTGGCTTGCAAATGGTGTCCAATCGCAATCTTCGCGTAGAAGGTGCAGTTGAATCACGCGAAAAAATCTTAGAAGTGATGAATAACGTCGATGGCCCGGCACGCGACATCGTTGCACTCAATGCCGGTACGGCATTGTACGGTGCAGGTATTGCGGACTCGATTGCCGATGGTGTCAAGAAAGCACAAGCGGCCATCGCCTCTGGTGCCGCACTCGCCAAATTGGAACAATTCATCAGCGTCACTCAGCAACTCGGAAAATAATATGTCAGACATACTCAATAAAATTCTCGACGTCAAAAAGGATGAGGTCGCTGCAGCAAAAAAATATCAATCTCTGATCAGCCTGCGCGATGAAGTTGAATCTGATCACGATGCACGTGGACAGATTCGCGGGTTTGAAGCAGCTTTGCGCAATAAGATCGCGACAGGTGAGGCGGCGGTCATTGCGGAAATAAAAAAAGCGTCACCGTCCAAAGGTATTTTGCGCACCGACTTCAACCCAGCAGAGATCGCACAAAGCTATGCCGAACATGGTGCAGCGTGTTTGTCCGTATTGACCGATGTAAACTTTTTCCAGGGCGCGCCAGAGTACCTGCAGCAAGCACGAGCAGCGTGCGCTATTCCGGCTTTACGTAAAGATTTCATGATCGATCCTTACCAGATTTATCAAGCCAGAAAATGGGGCGCCGACGCGATACTGTTGATCGTTGCCGCCTTGGATCACGGCTTGATGGCGGATTTGGAAGCTTGTGCACACGAGCTAGGAATGAGCGTCTTGGTTGAGGTTCACAATGCAGAAGAACTCGATGCTGCACTCAAATTAAAAACCGCGCTACTGGGTATCAACAACCGCAATTTGCGTACTTTTGAAGTCACATTAGATACAACATTAGGTTTGTTACCACGCATCTCACAGGATAAATTGGTGATCACAGAGTCAGGCATTTTGAATGCAGCAGACGTGAAGCGTATGCGTGACGCGAATGTCCACAGCTTCCTGGTGGGGGAAGCATTTATGCGTGCGGAGAATCCTGGGGCGGAATTGCGGAAGTTGTTTTTTTGATTTTATGTGCTTCATGCAAGCCCCCTTATATTTTCGAATTTGAGACTTTCCAATCTAAGTGGATCGCACTTCGTAGAACCAAGCCGGGGGTGGCCCGGCAGCCACTTTCTTTTCTTTGCGTCGCCAAAGAAAAGAAAGCAAAAGAAAGGCGACGCTGAGACTTTGCCCTACGGGTGCCGTCACTGCGTGTCGGCACAATTAGCGCATGACGGAAAATGGGAAAGTGTTGAAACTCGCTGCGCTCAGACAGCAACACTTTCTTTTTCCATTTCCCGTCATGCGCAAATTGCTTTGTCTAAAGCGGTGAAAGTCAAAAACGACATTACGATTGAAACAGACAAACGATCAGGCGAATGCAACTCTCGCCGCTCCATGTTCGATCTGCAACAACCGTGACTCCCGTATACAAAAAAGCCGCTTGCGCAGTGATACGCAAACGGCTTTTTTTATCACCCCAACGAGCTTAACGCTTCGCAGCCTTCTTATACGTAGGACGTGCTATCGCCAATGCCGCTTGATGATCAACTTCCAGTGTTAAGTGGTTAGTCGGCACATCATCCGCTTGCAGCTTGGCTTTCACCACCAGCAATTCATCACGACGGAAAGCGTGAATCTCAACCACTTCACCAACGCGATAACGAGCAAGCGCAGTGTTGAGACCATCAGCGACATCAGCAGCAGTAACACGCAAACCGTTGATTGCGATGATCACGTCTAAAGCTGACAAACCAGCCAAATGTGCGGCACGGCCTTCGAACGCATTGCCGATTTTGCAGTCGTTTCCATCGCGTACGACCTTAACGCCCAGGCTGGCTTTTTTGCTGGCAGCGCCAGCATCAAGATTCACACCAAAATCAGCATAGAGTTTTGCCAGAGGCACGTCATCAGTTCCGCGTACATGCTTGTCGATAAAACGACGGACATTCACACCAGTTGCTTGTTCGATCAATGCTTCGATCTCATTTTCTGGCAAACCTTGCTGCGTACCGTTTAAGCTGCGGCTATAAAAATCACGACCAAATTTTTGCCACAAGGTGCGCATGACATCATCGAGCGATTTTTTACCTTGTGTTTCGGCACGTATCGTCAGATCCAATCCCAATGCGACCAAAGAACCTTTGGTGTAATAACTCACGATCGCGTTTGGCGAGTTTTCATCCTGGCGATAGTATTTGGTCCAGGCATCAAAACTCGATTCGGCAACGCTTTGCTTTAAACGGCCACTACCACGTGTCACCATATTGATGGTTTTGGAAATCAGCTTCAGATAAGCAGCTTCATCAATCGTGCCGGCGCGTACCAACATCAAATCATCGTAGTAGCTGGTAAAGCCTTCGAATAACCACAACAAGCTGGTGTAATTCTCATGGCGCAGGTCATAACTGGCAAATGCCGCTGGTTTGATGCGTTTGACGTTCCAGGTATGGAAATATTCATGGCTGCACAAGCCCAAAAGTCCTTTGTAGCCTTCGCTCATTTCTGGCTGGTGCTTGACTGGAATATCGTTGCGATTGCAAATCAATGCAGTTGAAGCGCGGTGCTCCAGTCCGCCATAGCCCTCACCCACCACCATGGTCATGAACACATACCGATCCATCGGGGCTTTTTTTGTGCGCGGCTCAAAAAAGGCGATCTGGGTTTCGCAGATTTTTTGTACGTCTGCGACCATGCGGTCCATGTCCATGTTCGGCACTTTACCGGTCACCACAAAATCATGTGGCACACCGTGCGCCTCAAAACTGGCAAGCGCAAAATCACCGGTTTCTACTGGATGATCGATCAATTCATCGTAATTGGCAGCGATATAAGTACCAAATCCATAGCGTTTGGCTTTCAGTTCCGGCAAGGATGTGGCGACACGCCAGGTTTTGCAGGCAACATCGGCAGAGCGTTGAATATCAACGATATGTGGTGCCGATTCCTGGCCATGCACACTCAAAAATACGCTGGTACCGTTAAAAAAACCATGCGATTGATCCAGATGCGCTGCGCGAACAGATAAATCCCAGGCATAGACTTCATACACGATAGTCAGTGCCGACTTACAAGGCGCAGCTTGCCAGGTATGTTTATCAAGCTTTTTAAGGGCGATTTTTTTACCCTCGCAGGTGGCTTTAATTTGCACGATATTACGTGCAAATTCGCGCACCATGTAGCTGCCTGGTATCCACGCGGGTAAGCTGACGATCTGGCCTTCAGCATCTGGTTGGGCGATTTCCAGCGTGACTTCGAATACGTGACCTGCCAGATCTTTCGGCACGATTGCATATTGAATTGGCGCTACTTTATGACTTGGTGTTGTTGTTTGTCTCTTAATTTGCGTCGTCTTTGCCATGCTCAACGATCTTTCTGATAATAATTATGTGTAGTGAAGTTAAATGCGCACATTCGCAGCGATAAAGGTGAATATCTGTGCAGTGACAACCACGCGGGTAAGCTGTAAGCGCAAATCAATAAACCAGGTCGGGACAGCATAGCTTTGGTAGAGTTTTTTATCGATCTTATAAGCAGCAATAAATCCCACTACTTGTACTAAAAATCCAATCAGCAAATTCACCAGAGAACACCAGGCAATAATCGTCGGGATTACACCCCAGATTAAGGCTTTGCGGGTCTCTTCAATGTCTTCACCTCTGGCCATAATCGTGATGCCCCAATGCACACCACCAAGAAACGACAAAATCGCAATGCCATAGGCCAACTGAGCACGAACAAAATTATTGAGTAAGTCCACTGGTACCAACCAACAAGCTGCCGTCAACAAAATAAAAGGGATGAGGCCAGCAAAGCCAAGTCGGATAGCAAGTTTTTGATTCAGAATATTCATAATGTCCCGCGGTTACCGCCCAAAAAACGTACGCAAAAAACACGTGCAAAACCGATTTCGTACTAAAGACGAAAACCGCTATTCTAAGAGGAAAACGTAGAGTTAGATATATCTGATCGTAACAGATCGATAAAACCAGAGAAATGATTTGAAAAGAAGTTCAGGTTTTATGCAAATATGCCTGCAAATCGGCAGGTTCATCGATATCCTGAAGAATACCAGGGTCATTCACCACAACTTCAAGCACTGGGTATTTTTGCAATAACTGGCGCGCCCCCTGATCGCCCGTTAAACATAGTAACTCAGGTAAATGACGGCGGGAAAACCCCACTGGATGCCCGCGGCGCCCCTCAAAAACTGGCACGACAATATCTGCGCCATTCCGTAAAGCTTGCAATACCAGTGCAATTGTCGTCTGCTGCACAAACGGCATATCAGCCAACGCAACGATCCACCCGGCGCTATCCTTAGTTTGTAGCAAAGCCGCCGTCAGTGATGACGCCATACCGTCATCTGCTTGAGAACAAACTAAAACTGGATAATCATTTTGCTGTAGTTGGCGTATCAATTGCTGGTTATCGGGACGCACAACCACACAAAGATCAGGCAAAACGGCTTGCAATTGCGCTGCGCTATGGCAAGCAACGCTGGAGCCGCCAGGGAGAATTTGGCGTAATTTATCCTCATCCCCCAGCGGATCAAAACGACGCCCACGTCCTGCGGCAAGTAAAATCCCTGTCCAGTTTGCGGGTATCGTCATCAGCAATCTCGTTAAATAAATAAGCGGAGAGATGAGTTGAAAAATAAGCTAAAAAATATTAATTTGCCTTGCCAGACTTCAGGCTGGCAAATTTTTCTTCCAAGGCTTTGGCATCCATAGCACCAGGAACACGGGTTCCATCCATAAAGAAAATAGCGGGTGTGCCACGTATATTCAATTTATGGCCTAACTCCAGTACTTTTTCATTTGGCGTCACACAATTGGCAGGGGCATTCGGCGCGACTTTGCCGTTAATCATCCATTCATCCCACGCCTTGTTGCGGTCAGCGGAGCACCAGATGTTTTTGGACTTCACTGTCGAATCTTCGGCAAGAATATTGTACATAAAGGTATAGACGGTGATGTTGTCCATCCCTGCCAGAGTCTGACGGAAACGTTTGCAGTAGCCGCAATTGGGATCTTCAAACACCGCAATCACGCGCTTACCATCACCTTTGACCGTTTTCAAAGCCATTTCCAATGGCAAATCAGAGAATTTAATTTTGTTGATTTCATCCACTCGTGCACGGGTGTAGTTGGCACCAGTTCTCGTATCGATTACGTTACCAATAAATAAAAACTGCGCTTTGTCATCTGTGTAGAGCACTTCTGAACCAACTCTGACTTCATACAAGCCGGCATACGGCGTTTTAGTCACGGAATCAACCTTAACGCCGTCACCTAATCGTGGCTCTACCAATTTTTTGATCGCTACTTCTTGCGGCGTCTGAGCTACCACCAAGCCAGCCATTGAGAACGTAACGGCCATCGTCAAACCTGCCATACATTGCTTTAAATCCATTTTGATTCCTTGTGCGACCACCATGCTTCAAAGGTCATTTACATTCATATATTGCAATGTTTATTTACTGCCCATTGCGTGAGAGATTAATTTGCCTTTTATGACTGGCAAACGGTTCAGTAAGTTCAATCCAAAATTACGTGCTAGACGCAATGGTGCCAGATCTGAGCCAAACAAGCGCGCCAGACCGTCGGTGGTCATTTGCATCAGAAACACTTCTTCTTTGCGGGCGCGACGATAACGCTCAAGCAAACGTGCATCGCCACAATCACGATGATCTTCTCGCGCTTTCACCAGTTCCAGCAAACTGGCGACATCACCAAAGCCCAGGTTCATACCATGCCCAGCCAGTGGGTGTACGACATGCGCCGCATCCCCTATCAGCGCCACACGCTGCGCGATCATGCTATGCGGGCGCATCAGCGTCAATGGAAACGCTTTAATGTCTTCTGGCAGCACTGGCGTCAAATGACCCAATACATCCAGACAATATTCTTCAAGACGAGCCACCAAGGCAGACAACGGCTCACGCAGCAAAGTATCAGCCAAGGTATCTGGCGCAGACCAGACTAAAGATACCCGGTTACCAGGCAATGGCAACAGGGCAATAATTCCCAGCGCCTCAACAAACCATTGATGGGCAACGCCATGATGCGGCTTTTCACATTCAAAGTTTGTGACCACGCCTTTTTGACCATAAGAACGATAATCAAGACCAATATCACATTGACCACGCACCCAGGATTGCGAACCGTCAGCCCCCACCACCAGACTCGCCTTGATCGATGCGCCATCTTCCAGCATCACCACGGCAGCATCTTCCTGCCATTGCATTTGCTTTGCCTGACCAGTCACCAGCGTCAAGTTTTGGGCAAACTTCATCGCGGTATCGAGCGCGTGATTTAAATTTCTATCTTCAACAATCCACGCCAATTCTTCGCTACGGGCGCCATAGGCATCAAAACCCAGTTGGCCATCCTCAGGCGCATTACCACCTTTAACCTGCATTTCAGTGACAGGCGCCACACGCTGCAAATCCAGCGCATCCCACACTTTCAAAGAGGACAACAATGTATGCGCAACATGGTTAAGAGCAAACACCCGGACATCCCAGTCCGCCGACACCGGCGTCGGCGCAGCACTGCGACACAACACCGCCACCCGCAAACCCGCTTGCGCAAAACCCAATGCCGCCGCTTTACCTACCGCGCCATTACCAACAATACAAATATCACAATCATGAACCTGAGCCGTCATAACCAGACCTTCCGCATAGACAATCCCGCCATTATACGCCCCTCAGTCACCACTGCAGATGAGCCATATCAAGCCCCATACTAAGCCCCGTCCCCAGCAAGAAAAAGCTTTTTTCGGCCAAGGGCTTGCTTTTCATCGAACTCATCTCTATAATGCGTGGTCTTGGCCTGGTAGCTCAGTCGGTAGAGCAGAGGATTGAAAATCCTTGTGTCGGTGGTTCGATTCCGCCCCGGGCCACCAAGTATTTGTAGCAAAAACAAGGGCTTACAGCAATGTGAGCCCTTTTGTTATTCTGTCGCCGTTCTACAATTAAATCGCTTGTTCTACAATTCTTAAATAATTCACATTTATCAACTCTAGAACTCTGTTCATTTTGTGCATGGATTTTCAACGTGATTTTTAATTTTTAACGGATATAGGAATATGAAATTCTGGAAAGATTTGTTAAATGGAGCATCGATATTTGTAGGGCTTTTTGCAGCTTTTTTGTGGTGGAAAGCATCAATTGTGACATTACCAATTGAAGATCGACTCGATTCTAATGGCTGGGCTGATGCGCAGATCAGCATCAAATCCGAAACGGGAGAACATATTGATCCATTTCGGACGGCTACTGAACAATCAAAATGGAACAAATGGGCAGCGCAAGCATCCGCTCTTGCCGCATTTTTTCAAGCAATTGTTTGGATGATGCCAGGATAATCGAAGCTTAAAGAATCGTTGGGGTCAAACAAACCATTATCAAAACGAAAACCGTTCTATAAAATAAAAACCCGCTCAAGGCGGGCTTTTTTTATTGCAAAAAAAACTAGGCTGCTAATTTAGGCGGTGCATCACCATGTTTTTCAGTCTTTTGGCGCTCGATTTCAGCACGAGCATTCGCATATTCGATTGCCATTTTTTTCATTTCAGATTCTGCAAAACGCTTCAGAGCATCTCGCATTAATGGCTGATAACCGACACCATTGACTTTCGCAATCATCTTATACTCGTCTATGAGTTCAGATGGTAAGCGAATTGAAATCATTTGCAGCCCAAGTGCATCGTCAATCTGTTTTTGCAACGCTGCATCGGCTTTCTTGGCATGCTTAACTTCGCGACCAAGCTCACCACTTTCCCAAGCATCAGCCGTGCCTGAAATTTTTTCATTATTTTTCATATTTCATACCCCTTTGGGATTTATTGACCTTCTTCTTGGTAAATAGCAATTTCTTCAATGTTCGGTTCATACGCTGTTTTAATATGAACATTTCCATCTATGAACATGAAAACTATTTTTAGAAGCCTGTTACGATTTGTTTCCGCTATAAACCATAACGATTCTGGATCAGTTCGATGGTCTTCTCTATCATCAATTAAATATAGGCCACACTTATTTTCAAAACATTGCTCTACTTCGGCAGGACATACTCTATGCTTTTCGTGCAACTTATCTTTGATAGCTTGTGAGATTCTAATTGGTAGCATAAGTTCCTGTTCTGTATATACAAACTATATAAGGTCTTATTAGTAGATGCAACCTAATCGCCCCGAATTTACGCGAAAACGAGTAAATACACAACCAAATCGACCATTTTTTTACAATAACAACAATACAAAACTCCGAACACTGTATATACATACATTACCAAATTTACTTCATATCGTTACCGAAAAAATTCGTCAACTTTATCTAAAAAATCTTACGAGATTGATGGTAAAAAAATTAATATGTATTCCTATTCAGCGGCTTCACAAAATCACCCATCCTGTCCCTTGTATAAATTTCAGTAGTAGTACGATTTTTATGCCCAAGAAGTCTTTGCGCATGGGCTAAGTCATCTGTATCCGTAGCAGTTTTAGCTCTTAAATCTCGAAACTGAAAGCTTACTCCCGACATTTCTCTCGCCTTATCGAAACGAGAACGTAGAGCAAAGTAACTCAATCTCTGCCCGTCAGGGTCCTGCAATAAAGCCTTGCTCACCTTGTCGCGTGGCTTATTCAATATTCTTGCAATAACTTCCGCAAGCTCACCCTCTATTGCAATACGGAGTTTTTTACCAGTCTTGTTCTGTGTAAGGTTCAAACTTCCATTCACAATATCCGTAACATTGAATTTCAATACATCAGCTGGACGCTGGCCGGTACACAATGCCAAATCCATTGCATCCTGAACCGTAGGATGCGCACACGCCCATACAGCCGCATATTCCTCATCTGACACGTATCTGTCCCGTGATTTTTCTTTATGTCCTTTAATTCCTATGCATGGATTAGTAACGTCGGTGTAACCCCACGCTCTTGCATGATTAAAAATCGTACTAAATAAGGCCTTTTCACGGTTTGCACGAACCTTTGCTGTTTCGCCACGAACACGCAAATATTCAGCCACATCGAATGGGCGAATACTATCAATAGTCAGCTCACCAAAAACCGCATCTAATAATCTAAAATACTGCGCGTAATCCCTCTGCGTATGCGCCTTTAGCGTTGGCAAGATTTCCCGCATATACCGCTGCCCAATAACCCGAAATGTTTTGTCCTCCGGATTTGGTGTTTCATCCTCCAATTCTGCCCATTTTCGACGTGCTTCATTTAGGTCATTTCCCAATGGCGTCCATTTTCTAGGAACAGTACCTGAAACATGATAGTACGAACCTTTCTTAACGTTCATCCGTGGTGGCAAATTATGATTACCTTGACGCTTACGACCCATACTATCTTCTTACCATTTGAGAAAGCGCTCCAAAATTTGGACGCGGAGTTTGTTCATTTAAATTTGTAATTGTGGCGTTAGTCATGCCGCCTAGCCGCAACTCAAAATAGCTTCTCGCAACTTTCGGACGCAATTGCGCAGTCACTTCAAATTTCCAGTTATTCTTTTTTAGCCAAATAATTTGCCGAGATCTATAGGCATAACCTGTCAGCTCTCTCAATTCATCTTCAGTTAAAAACATATGAGTCTCGCCTTCTAGTGAATACAGGGGGCGGTGGCGACCCAACACACGCCCAATGCTTGATTTGAAAAAAACGTCATCCCTTCGCTGTTGTGATCCGCACCTAATTGCATAACGTGAGAAAAAGCTTCGAATGCATCTGCACCGTATGGCAACTGGTAGTAATTTTTCTCTGGCACAACAATACCCCGTGATGACCAGTAGCGTTTTTTGTTCAAACCGTGCGTTTCCTGATCCTTGGTAATGTACTTACTGATGTATCCAGACAATTTATGATTGTCATTTTTTCCAAATCCAAGCTTGTTCGGGTTACGTACATTCACTGCACCCATTGGCTTTCTCGTTCCATCTTCATTCATTTCTACCCCCACGATGTCGAGCCAAATATTTTGCAAGAGGTGATAAGAATGCCGCCCTCTAACCGCCACATGAATATGAAACGCGCCGCGCTTTTGTCTTTCTACAGTGGCAACGTAGTGAAATTGTTTGTACTTGCCCATACGTCTTCGGAATGAATCGTAGTCCTTCTTTAATCGATCTATGTCCTGCATATTTTCTCTGTAAGTCAACGTAATCATGCGATCAGCTCCAATTGTTTTGCAGCGTAGTCTTACCGCTTGTTTGGCACGTTTTGCACTATCATCATCGTTCTGCTCTCGCTTTTCCGATTCGCCGCGTTTAGAACGATTCTGTAACGGTAACGAACCTATTTGCTTAATGCGAACAGAGCGAGTGGCACATATCTCACGCTGACCATCTGGGAATTGTCTGTCATAAACCATCCACGTGGTTTTGAGCATCGGACCATCATCAAGCAACCAATTCGCTGTCTCGTCTTCTGTTGCTGGCCTACATTCATCAAAATCGAAATTCTTGATTGAATTTAATGAATCATCTATATTGCTAAACATTGATGCAGCTCCTAAATATTTGCGTCAATCACGGAGGCGAACACTTGCAGGTGTTGCGTCTCTTTTTCTTTTTAAAACCAAAATCTATTTTTTATAAAACCTGTTTGTGACCCTTCGGCATGCCGCATGTTTGCTTGTTTCCGTTAAGTGTCCCTAATACAAGTTTAGGCGCGCTGCGCGCTTCCGTCCTCGCTGTCGCTGCGGGCGTTGCGCTGCTCACTGCGCCTCACTGCAACGTCAAAACCTGCAAACACTACTGTGCTACCTCCCCGCGTTTAAACATGCTTGTTAGCGGGATACGCTGTTCGCTTCGCGAAGGTCTACCGACCCGGCAGCTACCGCAAACATCGGACGATGAAACTGTCCGACCGCTACATGTTTAAGAAGAACCTATTTCGTTATTTCACCGCCGAATGGTCTGCAATGAATCAACTATCGTTTTGAGTGCAACGCTTTTTTCAAACGGACACGGATTCTGCGACGAGCAGCATATTTCTTACTCATATTTTTCGTCACAACAATCAGAAATTCTCCGTCAGAGGACGCATCGATTAAGCTACCAGCATGCAATTTCATGACTCGCAAAATTTCGTTTGGTAATCTTAAAAACCATTTATTTTTTGTGCGACTAAACACAAGTGAATTTTTAAGAACGTAAGAGAATTTTCCAGAAATGCGATTCCGTTTTCTCTTGAATTGAAGGAGCGACATATGAGGTCTCGTACTTTTAGGTTTAAGGGGTAATAATTTTCGATACTTGCAACAGCAATAGAATTTCGGTCTTAGAATCACTCTTGCTGGAGCTATGAAAAACCTTAGGTAAAAATGACAAACCAGACGTGCTATCGTTGTCCTTCTCTTGAGTCAGCCCCCCAAGCACAATCAGCTCACCATCACCTACCGTTACGGTGGTAGATAGTTCCCGTTTCGTCAGCGTTGGAGAATCATTTACCCCTGTTTCCGTTTTGACGAAATCGCTAATCTGCTGATCCACTTGCAAATCAATACCAGATTCGCGTACCTGTGCGGTCAGTCCAAGGATGACGCCAGAAGATCGATATGTGATTGACTGAATAGGCTGGCCACCGCCCTGGGGATACGAGACAGAGCCAAGCGTAGGCACGTCCTGCCCCACCATAATGCGTGAAGCTATCCCTGATTTCACGCGCAAGTTAGGCGTACTGACGGCTTTGAATCGCGTATCTCCTGCCAGTGCAAAAAATACCGCGTCGATGCTGTTCGTCTTAATGGTTACCGCGTTCGCTAAGCTGGAAGGATTACCTAAATTGATACCGATTTTTCTGCCTAGAATATTTAAAGCCAAAGAGAATGCTGTACCGTCTGTTTTTCCTGTTGACACTTCATATACCACTGCCTTCACAGATACTTCACCGACCGCGGTGTCTACTTGCGGCAAAAGCTTTTTGAGAAGAGTGATTTCGTCTGTTGTGCCATGAAAGATCAGCGTATCGCTATCCTGATCGATCATGGACGCTGCTGAACCCTGCGGAGCAATTGCAGATGCGGATGGTGCGCCAGTGATGCCAGAAACTGCAGACGCGTGAATCTGGCGATTAACCGTAAAATTGCCCACTTTAAATATAGGTGTCAGCAAGCCGACGATATAAGAAAGTGGTCGATAACGAGTGCGATAAACAAATACTTCTTGAGTCGGCTCTGTCTTCTCTGCTGTTTTTTTGGCCGCTATAAAATCTACGCCATTGCGTGTTTCAACAGCAAAACCGAGTGCATCCAGAAAATTTTCCCAAAACTGGTGCAAATCTAAGCTACCGGAATCAAAGCGAAATGAGACTTGCCTGTCATCTCGCAGGACGGCTGGATCGATGACATAAGGCTGCTTTAAGGCTTCCATGTATACCAAACCAATGACCTGGGATACGGTAATCGCCTGAAAATCAAACTTAACTGGATTCGGCAAACCTTGAATAGGTAGGCGTATATTCGGAACCGGAGAAATTTCGCTTGCAACGACTGGCAACGCAAATACGAAAAAGAGTGCTGGCAACCATTTCATTTGACGACCTCTGTTGCCGTTGCTGCGACGATGCTAGAACCGCCATGATTTGTGGCACCCGACCACCGTGTTACCTTGTCGCCGTCGATATCGCCGATTACGGCTTGCCCATGCGATTGAAACATCGACGGCGATTCGACCCGCAATCTCCCCACAGAATTGACAACCACAATCCAGCGCGTGCCGTTGGCAAGATACTCGCCGGCGTAGCGCCATTCTTGTGAGAAGTTAGGTTTGTGTGTTTCGACTTTAACCGTGGCCGCAACTCCGTTAGTACGTTCAGCTTGTCCAGGTGTATTGCTTTTAGCTGAAATCGATTTCGTACTCATACCATCTGGCGTGTGATGAAAGAAACCCCACGCAGATACGCCGCCGACTGTAATAAACAAGACTGTGCCTATCGCATAAAGCCAAAAGGTTTTGTTGGCGAGAATATTCTGACGCTTATCGATTGCCGTTTCAGTCCCTTTTCCACCGGTGTAGCTCTGATACAACGGGAAAATTTCAGGATTATATTTTTTTTGGCGATCATCAATCCTAGTCTTTGCGTTTAATTTCCAGCCATCATAAATCTCGACTCGATATCGGGTAGTAAACCCTAAAGATTTGTGTTTCTGCATACGGAATGCAAACTCAATCACATTCTTAACCGAGCGATGCAAGCCGGTGATGTCTTGCGTCATCAACACCACATCACAAGCGATAGACGTATTGGGGTGCACATAGTGACGATGCATACGGAAAAATTGCATATGCTCGTGACTGAGCTTACCGCAATCGGTTCCCCAAAAACGCCACGCTTCATCAATCGCCACCAAATCACCACCTTGAACAACGGATACCAATTCAGGTTTCTCTTCATCCGGAAAAAACTGAGGCTCTGAAATGCGTTCGTTACCGACGTGAATAATTTTTCCAAGTTTGTCTGCATTGGCGTCACGCTTACTAACCAAATGCTCATGCACGAGGTCTTCATTAATTCCGGCGACATTGGTGACTACACGACGACCTTGCATGATCGCATCGAGCATTGGACCCGAAACAAATTCATAACTTTTGCCAGAGCCTTGGAGGCCGACATACGCATTAATTGACATAATTCATTTACCTCTTCAATGAACATGAATAGTGTGCTGATATTTCTCCAGCAAACCAAGTAAGAGTGTGAATCGCAACAGCGCTGGAAAAAACGATGTAAATTACTGCCCCGAATAAACAGCTCGACAAAATAACTTTATGCAAGTTGAAAAAATCACTGCACGGTATTAATTTGAAGAGCCAATGTGAAAATATCGGTAGAGTAGATAAAAATGCTAAAACAGGCAGGTTAAGCCATACAATAAAAAACAATGCATCCCTTTCGTACCAGAGCATTAGACTAGGATTAAAAAAATAAACATATCCCGCGATGGCGACGAATCCCCATACCAAATAGAAGGTTAAAAATAATAATTTGGAATTCCCAATATCATTGCTTTGGCTTAGCGAACTGGGCTGTGCTTTTATTAATTCTGAGAGCATATTGTTTTTCAAAATTTTTCTTAAAAATCTAGTTAACCGATGACTGGGATACGGCGAATGATGAACCGTGTCGCGTAGGCAGAAACAACCGTCGATATACCTGTTGAAACACTAAATAAATCGAGGAAATACCACACTGAACTGGGAATGCCCGACAAGGCGCTTGTCAGTGAGGATGCTTGCGTCGCACCTGGATACAGATTTGATGAAACCAGCACGTTGACGAATTCTTTGACAATAAAGAATAGGGCGAAGAACGTGACAAATTTTACGAGGACTGAACGCAGCAAGAAACCAAGCATGGTTCGTAGTGCAGATAACAGAATTCCAAATAATGCAGCTGGCATGATGACCTCAGGCGGAAAGAAGGATAAACAGACTGACGATGAGCCATACCACCAACATGATTGCGCCCAATGCGGCTCGATTTTGTTCGGCAATCGTGCAATGCGAATCCATCACAAACGATTTTCCAAACACAGTGAAAGTCGGTTTTGGACAATCGGCGGAATGACCAGGTGTTTGAAATGAACGCAATTCCGGCAGCAGCGAAGTGAGCGGCGAGAGGATGCTGGCGGCGTCTGGCGTTTGTTCCAACGACGGGTCTGCAACACCAGGATCTGCGCCCACATCCACTTTAACGGGATTGCCAACCATGACAGTCGGCGTATTCATCACGTTCACATTTGTTCCAATCGCAGGAACGGGAGGTGGTGTCGGCGTAGGAGCGGGTACAACGATGGTGACAGTCGGTGACACAGGAACAGTCTGCGTTCCTGGAGAACTCGCAGGTGTCAGCATGTCACCTAAAGTCGGTAATTGATTCGTTTGGTTTTGCTGCCATGTCGCGACGTCGGCTGCGGTAATTGGCTGACTCGCAGAATAGGGTTGTCCATGATAGTTTGGATCACTGGCAGCCTGCTGCCACGATGCATTGGCGACGGCGGCAAGCTGATCGGCGGACAGAGGTATTTTCAACGTATCGTCTGTCATATTCGCAACTGCGTCAGACAAGTTATTGAATGTCTGCGGAGCATAGCGAGGATCGCCAAGCATATTAGATGCATTGACTACTGGAGCGGTCGTCGTCGATGTCCACACACCATTATTATTTGTCCAATGCGTAGACATACTGCTCTGCACAAGGCGTGCTTGTTGACCAGGCACAGAGGGTTGCTGCCAAGCTGCACCCAAATAGATAACGGGGAATCCATCGGTATGCGGAGGCGTGGCAGCATTAATTGTGCTAACCCAAATGCCATTGAATTTGTCAGCATCAGATAACTGTTTTCCAACGACGACTACAGAACCGCCTGCGGTATAAAATGGAAAAGACGATGCTGTGATTCCAGCAGGAAAAGCAGGGAATAAATTACACCAACTATCTGTCGCGTAGCACTGCGCCGTTTTAAACACCAACATTCCGGCCGATGCAGCATTGACATACGCATCGTTAAAAGGCGAGGTTGATGGCACGTTTGCTGGTGGTGCATAAGAACTTATATTCGTATTCGGAGCCGCATTCTGAATGCTTACCTTTCCATCCGCGGTTATTTTGACATTGGCGGTCGGAACGCCAGGTGACACAGCTGCGGTATTGGCAAAATAAAGCGCACCAAGCGTGGTAATGGCGAGCGAAGCCGCGATTGTCATCCATACAGGAGCACCCGCGATGGCAAGCGCACCACCTGCGATTGCAGACGCAATGTTCAGTCCAGTCATTTGTCTGCTGATCCCAGCCATAGTTGCACTGTAAATTGGATCATTGGCAGCCTTTGCCAGCCAGACCGCATCGTTTGCTGCGGCACCTTCAGCAACGGCAATACGATTAGCCACAATTCCCGCGACAGCCCGATTCATTACAAAATTTGCGGCTCGCGTTATTGGTAATGCCTGCGAATGAGCGAACTGCTGATGAATCAGCATGCAGCACAAAATGAAGACAACAAAAATGACTTTGAATTGCACCATTGAAATAAATTTTTTCTTCATAGAACGACCCAAGCAATCAATTTGCAAGTCATCGTCAGTGCAGCAATGATTCCGATCACAATGAAAATTGCCATCGCGGTGTAAAATATCTGAAATCTATTCGTATAGATTTGATAGAACGGTATTACCGCTGCCAAAAAAAATGGCTCCCACCAAGATTTCGTTTCTTCGAAGGCCAAAATTTGAAATAAAGTATTGCAATAAGCGACTGCACAAACGCAGCCAATCGCGATAAAAAATATCATCATGATCTCTCCTTAACCGTTTTTTATCCCACTCACAACCGCCCAACCACTGACCATGCCCCAGGCAAAAATGATCAGATACCACAGTTCATTAATCGTCATTTCTCGTCCTTGAAAAAAGGGGCTGAATAGCCCCTTAAATTGCATAGGTCATTCGGTCGTTCTAGCGACCTTTGATCATACCGACCACAGTTTTTGCGCCGCGAATTGCGACGAATAAACCAGCCAATGTTGCGCTAATGGCCAGCACTGCAGTGATTGTCGAAGTCATATCAACTGCGCCAGTTAATGAAGATAAGTCGGGGCCACCCGCAGCCTGCGCAGAACCCGCGAAGGTCAAACTCGACACAGCAATCGCACCAACCATTGCCAAACCACGTTGAATATTTTTGTTCATCTTTACCACTCCATTTTTAAATCCAGGGATGCGCCCGGTCGCATTGTTAGCCTCGGCGTATTACCCCTAAGGCTGAACCAATTCCTTGTGATACAAAATACAATCCAACTATCATGCTGAAGGCCAGCGACCAGATACCGCTTGCATATCCATAGTCAAAAGGCTCCGTCGCTGCCTCAAAATTTCCTTGCTGACTCGGATCAATGACGTACGCTTGCACCCCGGCCGGTGCAAACATCTGAGTACCCTGATCAGGGCACAATGAACGAACTGCCGGAGGCGGCGTATTCATGACAGGCGTACAGACGATTACTGTTTGTATTGATCCGGTCGGCATTTTTAAGCCGCTTTCTTATCTTCTTTGGCTGGAACAGGGCGAGCAGATTGTACAAATGCATGCAGATTTTTTAGTCGCGCACCTATTCTTTTTTCACGATCTACAACTAATTCAAAATCTGCTAAATATTCGCCTGGTAATGTTTCTGACAAATGCTTTGGCAACAGCAATTCACCAACCATTATTTGTTCGCCTTTTTCTTCATCTACATACTTAACGATGCACTGAGCCAATTTCATTTCACCGTCAACCCCAGTTTTTTTCGAGGTATATTTCAGTGTGTTAATTCCAACGATTTGCAAATGATGTTTGTTATCGATTGACATGATTTTCCTTTTTTTCACGGATGCAAACTTGACTTTTAAGCCCAATAAGGGCACCTTAGGTAATTACAATTACGTATCAAGTAAAAAATACGTGATACGTAATTTATACCTATTTTGAGGGAGGGTCAAGTTATGGATAGCGAAAAAGAACACCAAGATCAGTTTTTGTTTTTAAAGTGGAAAGATGAAACAGAATTATTACGAGATAGATTTATTTTCTTGGCAGAATATTTTGCATCTACAAAAGGAAAGTATGCGTACCTAGAGAGCCGCACAGGAATTCCTGCGGCAAGATGGCAAAATGTATTTTTGTATAAACAAATGCCTTCAATAGAAATGCTTTTGTCGTTGATACACTATCGTCGGGAAAATATCGAATGGTTGCTAACTGGTAACGTCAAAAAAGGCTTAGCGATGATGGAGCAGAAAACACCAAATGAGGAGGCTTGGAATCTTTTTTTAGAGCATAAAAGGTATTTAAACTCGAAAAAAGGTAGAGAAAAAGAATCGTAAGACCAAAAGCAAAAATTAATTTTCTTACTTCTTAAATCGATGCCAGAAAATCAAAAAGTGACGGAAGGTCGCTCTCTAAAGGAATAGCTAATTGCTCTAGCATCATACAAGGCATGATGCTCAGGTAAGTTACTTCGTCTGTAAAAATCATAACGAAGCAATTTGTTAATCTCGCGGCCAATTAGGCGAGGTTTGCAGCAGGGAGGGAGAGCGCCCTGAAGAGAATAAACAAACAACTCCCAATCCACATGGTAATCAAAGCAAACCACGACTTCATCATAATCTTGGCAAACTAGATTCAACCAATTTAGGAGTTTGGTTTGCAGTTCATCAAAAGAACAGCTCACGTTTGGTAATTTACCGAGCAAAGGAATAACAGCATTCTTTACAAAGTCACTACACTCATTTTCAAGATAAGGGGTTTCCGCGTAAAACTCAGCTCCAGTATTGGTGACAAGACCAATACTAATTAACTGAGGTTTCGCAAAATTTGTGAATTCAGTGTCGATAAAAATTTTAGTCGAAGGCATCGATTAAGATTTGATATTCTTTTATTTTTTCGAATTCAGCATCTCCACCCATTAGATGCCCACTTGTCTTGTCTACCGCCATCGTAATTTTACCAAATCCAGAATTTATAGAAAGCATGCCATCCTTTAGCAAGATTTTTTTCTCGAAACTCTGATACTCCTGGCGCCGATCAGAAAAGCTTCGAAAATAATTTCTTAACTGCGGATTTACATAAATGCATTTATTAGCGTCGGCGACATTTGATTGGATGGCGTCCACTCTTCCAAAACAGATTCACTAAAACATCGCAAACCGCTCTCCACATATTTTTTGAACTCCAAATGCAAATTACCCTCTGAAGCTACTAAGAACAAGGAGCAAAGCAATTCACCTAAAACATTTGGGTGGCTGTTTAAAACATAATCTTGATCATGCTGGTCTAATTTGGGAAGAAATTGAGAAATACGCTTTCTAACTTCCTCGTCCTCACCAAATTTTTTTGCCAGCCAAGCAATCGCCTCGTGCTTAAGTGGAGCAGCATGTAATGATGGTGGACAAAAACATAAAAGAGATGCAAAAAAACCGCGCCCTGAAGTAGGACTAAGTTTCGCAATTTTTGATATTGATAGATATTCAGACATCTCCGTAAAATGTTCCAAAGATGATCCAATACCGTACTTAGCCTCATATGCGTTAATGAAATCCTCCATACTTAAAGGCAAACTCAATTCCAATTCAGAATAAGCCCCGTATAACAATCTAGCTAAACGTAAATAAGTTGCGGCACGCTCAACGTCCCAAAATGACCATATTCTGCAAATTGCAAATATTGGTGGCATAGCAGCACGATCCTTCAAAATCAAGTTACTAAGTATTTCGAATCGCCATGATGGAAAAATAGTCCCACTATTTAAATCATCATCTGAGACAAAGCGTATTTTTTGAAAAGTGCCAGGGAAACGCGACGCAAACTCAGCAACACGATTGAGGAAAATATTATCGTGAGCATAAGAAGTTGCATTTTCATTCGCTAAAAACAAAGCATGTTGTTTTGCAAGGCTCTCAGACTCAGCATCATCAACGGAAAAATGTATGGAAACTGGTACATTTTTTGTCCAAAGTTTACCGTTAGATCGATCAGTAATACTTAGTAACTTGATTTTGAAGGATCGTGCTGCTATGCCACCAATATTTGCAATTTGCAGAATA
>NZ_JBMPOQ010000028.1:26094-36328 GCF_049340505.1 Undibacterium sp. Dicai25W
AAAGGTAGAATTGATGAACAAGCTGAGAAAATATTTTTGAATAAGACTTAGGAAACCATCTTGCCGCTAGTATCCAGCCTTTTGCCTTTTGAATTGAAAGCAGGGCTGATTCGATATCTTTATCATTGAAAATTTCGAAATCGAACGGTGACCTGTTGTCCCTAATTCCTCTTAATTTGTCATTAAGACTGTTATTTGGTGAACTTGAGTAAAACGCTATAAATTTTGCGCAACCATGTGCATCAATTCTACCTTTTGGATCCTCCTCATTTGACGCAGTTACCGAAGATGACAAATAGTGCTTGCAGCTAACCAGCCATCTCTGTCCGTTTACTAAAACTATAATATCGGCTCCACCGTCAGCTCCCCGGCCGGCTGTTTTTTCAATCTTTCCATCAAAAATATCTTCAAAGAATTGTTTTGCAAATTTCTCGAATGCTTCAGTATCTGGAGATGGTGCTATCGCCTTAGGAATTTCTGTGAAATCTAATAACATATCAAAGTAAAAGAATTGTTAGACAAGTGCCAATATTAACTAAAAAAACATCATTGGTTCACGACAAAGATACCAACAATATTTCTTTCGGAATATTTTTTGAGCTAGATCAAAAAATATCATGTGATGCAATGATTAAACCGTTCCGCAATCAACAAAACCAGTTTTATTTTAAGGGCTAGAAAGTCAATTAAATTGACACTTTTACGGAAGCAAAAGGCTGTCGTAGCCTGCGCTGACATTAGAAATCTCATAGCGTTTCCACTGCTCACGACGAACGATTTCAAGTGATCAACCACAAACCAAATTTCCATCTACAAATATTCAATACGTCATGCCAGCAAAGGCATTCCGAATTCCGCAATGTGTGATTTTGTAGATTAAGTTTCAGCTAACGTATTGAAACACAAGGAATTTGTGAATGCTTGAAAATCCTTGTGTCGGTGGTTCGATTCCGCCCCGGGCCACCAAGATACGGGGCTTAGCGCATGAAAGTGTGCTAAGCTTTTCTGTAACACAGTCATCGCACAGTTTTTAGATAGCTGCTACACTGAAATTTACTATTTTAAGTGTGCTGCTATATGCCTAAAACTGCTGCTAAAACTCCCCCACCCAAAAACAAAAACGCTGAGACAGAGCTTGTCTACGCACGCGACGGCGAAGTAGTGCTTTATAAGCGCGGCGAAAGCAAACGCTGGCAAGCGCGTTTTAAGCTGAACGACGCTAAATGGCATCGCATCAGCACCAAGCAAAATAATTTGGAATACGCAAAAACATTTGCTTGCAATGCATACGACAAAGCTCGTTTTTTGCGTGAAGAAAATCTGCCAGTTGCCAGCAGGCGTTTTAGCGATGTGGCAAAGCTTGCCAGCGATGAAATGCAAAAGCAACTGGACAGTGGTGTTGGCAAAGTCGTTTATAACAGCTACATCAGTGCAATCAATCGCTATCTCGTGCCCTACTTTGGCAAATACAACATCAACACGATTGGCTACGAACATCTCAAAACATTTGATGCGTGGCGCACTAAAACAATGGGACACGCGCCTGTTGCCAGCACAGTCACCACACACACATCTGCATTAAATCGCGTATTTGACGCTGCTGTAGAACGGGGCTGGCTGGCGCAATCCCAAGTTCCTAAAATGAAAAATAACGGAGCAAAGGGAACGCCGCGTGAAGCTTTTAGTTTGGCTGAATACAAAAGCCTGACAAGCTATATGACGACTTGGGCAAAAAAGGGACATATGGAAAAAACCGTGCATATGCGCGAACTATTGCGCGACTATGTGCTGATATTGGCAAATACAGGAATGCGGCACGGCACAGAAGCGCTGAATATGAAGTGGCGCGATGTGGAATGGATTATGAAGGGCGGTGAGCGTTATTTACAATTTACCGTAAACGGCAAGACTGGCAAGCGCACATTGATTGCGCGGCATAATGCTGAAGATTATTTGAAACGGATTAAAGACAGATTTGAGGATTTGAAAAAGTTGGAATTTGATGCGCTGCTTAAAAAGAAAATAGATACATTTATTTTTCGATTGCAGACTGGCGAAACGACAAATTCGTTGAACGGCACATTCAGAAATTTAATGCGCGACAGTGGCTTGGACAAGGATAAGGGCGTGAAAGAAAAACGCACGCTGTATAGTCTGCGACACACATACGCACACTTCTCACTGCTACAAGACAATATGCCAATCGAAACGCTGGCAAAACAAATGGGAACAAGCGTGGGGATGATTGAAAAACACTACGGTCATATTACTCCTGCATTGAAGGCTGATGTGATTGCTGGCAAGAAGATGGGCAAGCATAAGGCTGCTGCGTCGAAAGTGTCGTCAAAAAAATAACCGTTGCATCACCAATTTTTAGACGAAAAAAAACTCACTGGCTAGGTGAGTTTGTGAATGTCGTTTTGAAAACGACAAACTTTGCTATGCGGCTTTTTGCTCGTCTGTATTGAATTCAATGTCGCATATGTGGCGTGACTGGAAAGGACCGACTTTTGATCCCCACTCTGCGCCGTAAAGATTGTTTCGTGCAACCCCGTAAAACAACGGATTACCATCTGCATCATCTATGACGTGAGTAATCTCAACCCAAAATCGTTCACCACCATGTTCCCACCATGTCGCTGAAATTTTCACCCAGTCATTTACACCCACACTGCATCTCATTGCTTCGCTGGGAATATGAAAGGTTAAATGATTTTCAGCTTGATACGCGCAGTCCATCAATCGCAACTCGCACTCTCCATCGTAGCCTTCGATTGTCGCTGTGTAATCGCATCGCGTATTAAACTCTTTTTCCAACCAAACCATCATTCCATCAAATGTTTTAAAATCGTATTTCATAATAAATTCTCCATGTAAGTAAATAAAATAAGTTAAGCGGCAATTTTCATTTGCCGATTTATTGCGATTTCAATGCACAAATCCACTACTTCGCGCGCACTTCCATTGCAGCAGTCAATCGCTGCAATTAGTTCAGCATCGATCTGTGCGTTATCCACGCCATACTTTGCGAGGATGCGATGCGCAAGTGGTAGCCAAGCTGCGGACGGTGCTGCATTAAATTCGACAAGATGGCAGCGGCTTTTTACGCCACCATCAATTTTGTCAATGCTGTTAGTTGCCATTACAAAAATCGTCTCCCGTTTGTCCATAAGCACCTTTAGTGAAGACATGGCAACGTCAGAAAGTCTGTCAACTTCATCCAGCACAAAGTAGTGGTAACCGCTATCGTTACTTGAAATCACATTTGAGTTGTTGCCGATAGCCGCTAATATATTCACGCCGTTGTTGCCACCAGCTTGTATCTTGTAATGCTTGCTATATAAAAGCTCGCTCCCCTTTCCAGCTTCAATTGCGCTTGGCAATAATTTTGCCAATGCTGATTTGCCAGTTCCCCAAGTGCCGTATAACAAAATGCCATTTTTGCCTGACTGTGGAAACGGGCGACGCCCGTCCACAATACTTTGCACAAGCAACTGCTCACGCGGAGATTTGAAAACAAAGTCGCTAATCGACTGCGGATCTAAATTGATATTCATTTTCGTATCCTCCAATTAAGCCGCAGAAGCAGCGTTGATGGCAGCATCACGTGCAGACGCGTCGTTTGCTGCCGCAGTCGTTGTTGCAACCGTTGTCAGTGCAGCTTTGTTTTGTTCAAAATATTGCGACTGAGCAGAAACGACAACAGCTTCTTCACGCACCACACCCAAAATCGCAAATGTTCCGTCTGCTCGCTGACGCGCAATCAGCACTACGTCATAATTCAAACATTCTGCTGGAGCTTGCTGCGCCAGCTCAACGCCTGTCGCAATACCAAGCACAGGTTTATTCAGCATGTAAGCGCGGGCAGCATCAGCCTTGTCACGCTTAGTCGTAATTTTCTTCTCCTGCCCGCTTTGTGTTGCAGCCGTTTCAGCATTTTCTTTCGCAGCTCTGCCAACACGTATATCTTCAATGCCACCGTTATCCTCAATCCAGCTCACCAATTTTTCAGCTGTAATTCCGTTGCTGATTGCTAAACGGAGCACAGTTGCATATGCAGAGATACGACGACGGTCACGCTGCGCATTGCGATCCAGCGCTTCGTCATAAAACACGCATTTAACTACTTTGTATATTTGCTGCGTTCCCTTCTTAAATGTAATGTCATGTTTCTCGCAGAACTGCTTAAACTGAACGCTGATCAAGTCTGTTTCTTTTGCTGCCTTCAATGCATCGTAATAAGACAGGCAGTTAGCAAGGATGCTGTAGAGCTGCAATGAGGACGTGCGATAAACGCCAGCTTCCCACTCCTTACGCGCCGCAACTAAAGAAGTAATGGACAAGGCAATGCTGGCAACAGCAGTTTCTGCGTTTTCAATCGCTGGGACTGCTTGCTCAACAACAGGGGCTGCTGCTGGTTTGTCGTTTGCAGAAACGACATTTTGAGAAAACATGGCAGGCACATCTTTAAAAGAAACAGAAGTGTTGTTATTTGCAAAAGCATAAGATTTGTTTAAGTAAAACATGGTGAATCTCCTATTTAATGTCAGTTAGCGTGACTGAATGTCGCAGTGAAACAAGTCGTTTTTGCCTGTTGCTGCATGTGCTGAACTGATGGAAGAAGTATGACTGACTAATTAAAATCTGTCGTTTAACGGTATAATTACTCATCCAAACAGATAGCAGATATAATGACAACTAATCGAAAAAGAGAGGCTTGGCACTTAAAAAGCGATGATTTTGATCGAAAAAAACGCCATGCCAAACAAGATTGGCGCTTTCAAATGTATTTTGAGTATCTGCGTATTAGCCCAAGTTATCTGTTGGCGACGCAATGCGAAAATGTTGATGAGTTGGCTGCGAAATTAGGGAATGCTGGTGACGCTGCACTTGTGTGGCAGATATACTGCGACTTTGGCAATGTCTTTAATAGTCTCTATCGCAGATGGTGGCTAAAAAAAGGGTTTTACTTGTTTGGTGTTGAGGCAGCTAGACCACGTGTTACAACTATTGCTCACTTACATGGCGCAACGCCTACCAATGAACTAGCTGAAAAAAGTTGTCAGTCACTGCAAAGGTATGTATCGCATAATCATGTTCAGCAAGGCAGGCAAGATTGCCTACTTGTTTCTATACCTGTTGGTTTAAGTAAAGCAGCAGCATTTAAGCAATTGCGTATTCTGCTCGATGCCGTGCCACCAAAAGCACCGTCTATGCCTAAAGCACCATATGAAATTGAAGATAATAAATTGCAATTTAGTCGATTAAAGACTGGTATGCGATTAGCGTACATGCGATCTGCGCGTCCAAATGATGAAGTATGGCGAGCAGCGGTAAGGGCAAAGGTCAGTAAAGTTTCGCATACCAAACTCGATCCAAATGCGCCCCGCAAAGATCCTGCCAACGCAGACGCGAGGCGAGTAATGACGATTATGGCTAGCAAGCTTATGCGTGATACACATCTGATTGCAGAGAATGCTGCACGTGGACGTTTCCCGTGTCTGTCAGCATGTCCTTCTATACCCTTCAGCTATGAAAAATTGGGCATTAAATTAAAAGAAGTAATGGCAAATGAAAAACTGCTCAAGCAAGCAGAAGAGCAGAAACTGAAAAAGGTGTAGTTTGTCGTGTTGAAACGACAAAACTGCATAGTTCTATTTTGTCGTGTTGAAAACGACAAACTTTGACCATCATGCTTTGTCGTTTCAAACACGACAAAATACTAAATTAGCTCAACAGCACTGCGCAACATACTAGGATTTACATCAATGTATTTTTGCGTCACTGCCAAACTTCTATGTCCAGCCAATTCCATCAATACACGCACGCCTACGCCTTTATTGGCAAGGTTAGTGATAAAGCTGCGTCTTCCGCTGTGACTACTTGCGCCATCAATGCCAGCTGCCTTATATAGCCAGTGAAAATGCTGGCATAACGTATTTGCCGTAAAGCCGTCGCGTTTCTGTGTAAAAAATAATGGCATGGTTAAATCGCTTCTATCAATTGTCGCCAAATATGCCAGCAGTTCTTTGCGTAATTTCTCGCCTAAAAAAACTGAACGCGCATGTTTGCCTTTTGTTTGTTCGGGTAATAAACGCACCTCATCTTTTATCATCGCGCCACCAGTCCACACATCACCAATGCGTAAGGCAGCAACTTCGCCTACGCGCATGCCGCTCAAATGCGTAACAAGTAGCATTGCGCGATTTCGCGCTGCATGTTTATGGATTGCGATGTAATTGAGAACTTTTCTCAGTTCTTTTTCTGTTAGTGTTTTTGCTTGTGCCATGTTACTTTCCCCTTAAAATCAAACAATTCCATACGTCATAGCCTATTTCCTTTTGTTCATGTTTGCGACCTTTTTATGCGCAAATAAAATCATCAATGGCATCAATAAGTTAACGCAAGACCAAAGAGTTTTGCTATTACCTTTGGTTTTCTAAATTGTGATTGACACAAAAAACTCAATCAATCATCTCGCATTCCAAAACATGATTGATGTGTCCATACTCAAGCAATATTTTGCGTTGCTCAATATATAATCTGTTTTGTTCCAACGTCATGTAGCAATTGATGAGTTGCTCGTGTTTTGTCATTGGATGCGAGATTGTTTCACCTGCGGCATAGGTAGGTTTGTTGTTTTGTTTTGCATCTCTCATGTGGCACTTTCCTAATCGCTCTTGTTCTTCAATGCGCTGCTTGTGTGTTGCATCTTCTAAAACAGTTTCCTTAAATCGCTCTTCAAATGCAGCGTCTGTTGTAATTGGATAAATGGCTTCGTGCTCAAAGCGCAAGTAGGGAAATGTTTCTTGTAATTGCGTCGTGATGCTCAGCGTTTGTTCCGTTGATAGCTTTTGCTTGAAATACAAGCAGTCGTGTGTCGTTAACAATGGTTCTTGTTCTGCCAGTTCAGCAAACGCTTGCATTGCCTGCGACTCGTAAGCTTGATAAATCCAAGCAAGCTTTTGCTTACTGCTGCGCTTCTTGCCAGTGTTTGGATCATTTTCGCAGTATGTGCAGCAACCAATCGTAAAATCATTCATGCTAAAGTGTGCGAGGATGGTTGCGTTGATTTGCTCAAGTGCTTCGTAAATAAAACAAAAAGTTTGATTTTCAATCAGTCGCTTAAATTCATCAGCACCTAGTCCGTTATATACATCAGCTGGCAATCTGGTATTTTCATCATGCTGCATTCGCGCTGCTTTTGCCAATGCGCCGCGTATGGCGTTGAACTGATTATTTTTTAGTTCTGCACCAAATCCCAGTGCAGTAAATATGGTCTTCACCACTGTTTCATCGACGTTCAAGTTAGCAGCAATGCGCTGGCGAATTTTTGCTCTGTTCTTTATGTAGTCCAATATCGCGTTGATTTTTAGCGTTGGATTAATTGCATGTGCTAGTCCTGCCATAATCGCAAATGCACAAGCCTTAAAATCGTATTTGTGGCAAACCCCTAATGCCGCATGCCGCACTTCTTTAGGCATGCGCTGTAAGCTGTAGCCCTGTCCGTAAATGCGTCCACTGTCAGCCATTTCCCATCGTTCTTTAAGAAATGGCGTTGCATTCATTGCGTTAGCTGGATGTATCATCGATTGTAGTTGTCTTGCTGCTGCTAAGTTCCGAAGTAATTTCTCTGCATATGCGCCACTGCCTTTTGTTGCTCTAAGCGTATCGCTTGTTTTTTCAATAAAGCTTGCTAGCGATACAGGATCAACGTCCACTACGTAGTTTGCGTTTTGCTCGATTTCATCCAATAATTTTCCGTTCGTTTCAATTTTTAAATTCAATAATTCTTCCATCACCAAGTCCTTGTAAATGTCATTTATTTTGACGATGCTTAACTGGCTTTTGCCGTTTTGGTTAAACCCCTTCATTACGACTGGCAGCAGATTTGTTGATGTGTTTGCTTTCATCAACTCATATATGTATTGCTGTTCTTTGCCAACCGTCCCAACTTCTTCTCGTATTTTTGATTGAGAAAAATAAAATTGATTGGCATGTAATGCAGTGCTTTTGTAGTTACACGCCAATGCATTACTTATTGCTGGCAGCATTGCTGCTATATATTTATTGATGCATCTGTCATACAGATATTCTTTACCAATATCTGGTGTTGTGAGTAGTAATGCAGCGCGTAATTTTTTGTGTAATTCAGTGTTCATTTTTTTTTATTGAGTGAAATCTGCAAGCAGTAGCAACTAATAGAAGCATCTCATTTCATCTTCTATTTGCTCTATGCAGCTATCTATTGCCGATCTGTTGTTCAGTTCTTTCTATACTAATAGTTGCGCTACTTTTGCTGATTGAGCTGTTCTGCTGTGTTTCTAATTAAGTTGCGCTACTTTTGTGTATAAATTTATTTATCCCAAGTAAAAATAGTGCGTAAATTTTTTCAGTCAAGTTGGTATGCAAATGCAAAATTTATTGAGTAGGTAATGGCAAATAATGTGGCCTGTTTTAATCGACTAGCCAAAAAACAGGCAATAGACTGAAGACTTAAACACTACGTAATGGAGAAAATGAAATGACTACACTTGCTAACTTAAAGCTGATCGCAGCAAAACGCCCAGCGCAAATATCGCCAGTTCAAATGCGCCGCAATAAAGTCTCAAACAGATTGTGGGAACAGATACAGCTGGCAAAAGCAAAGCAAGAAGGCAAAGTTTATGCACCAACAAAAACACGCACATTGACTGACAAAGAAACTGGCGAACGCAAAACAATGGAAGTAACAAAACGCATGAAAGAATGGTGGTTTATTGCGAACGATGGCAAGTTCTGTGTGTCAGTAAAATATGGCGCTAAGGTGATTGAATTAGCGAAGGGAAAAACGGCTGTTGAGTTGGCAAAGGCAGACGATCTTGTGCAAACTTTGGAGCTACTGAAAAAAGCGGTGGAGGAAGGTGAGTTAGACACGCAGATTGATGCTGTTTGTGGCGCGGTAAAGCTAGGATTTAAGAAGTAAATCCTGTTAAAATGCACGGTTAAGGACATTTAATGCGTTGTTTTTTCGCAATTCAGATTTAACTTATTTCTGCTGAAAAAATTCAACGGCTAGTTTAGTAGTTAACTTTAATTTTTTATAATATTCAATAGATTTAATATTGAAAGTGAAAGTAAGAATGGCTAAAGCTGCAAACTTGCAAGACGATTTATTTGAAGATGTGAAAATTTATGAAAAATTTCTACCTCTAATTAATAAAATTGAAGGCAATGATGGGTTAATTAATGAATGGGATATTCCTCACACGATTACTCAACTTTCATATTTAACTCATAACCATTACAGATATTACGGAAAATTTCCTTCAGTTGTTGCGGGTCAATTATTAGAACAATATTTACCGCCAACACCATCACACTATGTAATAGATAATTTTTGCGGTTCTGGTACTACATTGGTAGAGGCGAAGTTACGAGGGATAAAAAGTTACGGAGTAGATATTAGCTGGATTTCAGCCTTAGTTTCAGAAGTCAAAACTAAGCATATCAATTTGAGTGAAGTTAAGGCACTGCTGTTAACATTAAAGTCAGCAAGTAGCGCAAATGATTTTAAATCATCTACGTTGAATGCGGCATTTGCGGAGAAATGGTTTTCTGAGAATGTAATTATTGATCTTTACAATATACAACAATGGCTGCTGAGTTTGCCAAAGTCGTCTGAAAGAAATTTTTTGCTGGTTGGATTTCTGGCTATCGTAAGGCGTGTTTCTCTTGCACATGATGCCGAAGTCCGTCCGCACATTAATCCTGCCAAAAAGCAGCGTAATGTGCTCCAAGCATATTACAAAAAAATTAAAGATATGCTTGAAACCCACACAGAATATCAATCTTTAAGTAAAAAAAATGTGGTCGCAGAATGCTATGTCGCTGATAATAAACTTCTACCTAACAAATTTTCAGATAAAAAATGCTATCTGCTAATAAGTCATCCGCCCTATTTGAACAGTTTTAACTATCGCCCAGTGTTCAGTTTGGAATTTTTGTGGGGTAATGCCTTTGAGAATGAATTTGTACATGAATCTAGCATAGGGCTTATTAAGGACGAACTCGTTGCCCATCCAGCAAATGAAACAAACACTGAAAAATATTTCCAGCATTTAACAGATTGCTATAAAGCTTCATACCCCCTATGTCAGGATAGATGTCGCGTCAATTAATTCACATCAACCGTATTGGGGCGGAGTAAAGACATGCAGTGAATCGTTATCCAGCAGAACGCAAGGAGGCCATC
>NZ_JBMPOQ010000029.1:0-33520 GCF_049340505.1 Undibacterium sp. Dicai25W
CGCTTTCAATATTCCAATGATCTGTGTCTCTGTAAATCTGCTCTTACGCATTTCTGTTCTCCTTTGGCATATAAGTTTGCCTCAAGAACTCTGGTTATGCATGGCTTGATTTTACGGGAGGGTTACACCACAGCCACTTTTTTAGTGCGTGCCAGATCATGTGCAATCTGACCCAGGGTACGTAAAGCGCCTTCCAATTCATGCGAATAATGCGTACCGCAATTGAGTCTGAGGAAATGATCAAACCGGTTTGAATTCGAATACAGCAAACCAGGTGATACCAAAATATCCTGACGTAATGCTGCATCAAACACGGCGCGCGATGAGACTTGCGGTGGCATTTCTACCCACACCGACACGCCGCCATCAGGCATCGTCAAGCGAGTGCCTTCCGGAAAATAAGTCGCAATACCTTCCGCCATTTTTTCACGTTGTTGTGTCAAGGTGGTGCGCAATTTACGCAAATGTCTGTCATAGCTACTGGATTGTAAAAAGGTCGCGGCGATCAACTGCGATAGTTCTTCGTTGTAGCGGGTTTGCGCGTATTTGAACATGCTGATACGTGCTTGCCAGCGACCGCCGAGCATCCAGCCCAAGCGTAAGCCGGGCGCTAAAATTTTATGTAGTGAAGCACAGTAAATCACGTTGCCAGTTTGATCCCAATGTTTAGCGGCGGTCGGGATTTTGTCGCCATTGGCCAGCGCACTGTAAGAGTCATCTTCAATCAAGGGGATATTCTTTGCTTCGCAAAGTGTAACCAATCTTTGTTTATGCGCATCTGGCATGATGCTGCCAAGCGGGTTTTGCAGATGAGGTACAACGACGACTGCTTTAATGTTGTCATAGGTTTGCATCGCCAGCTCCAGGGCTTCAAGTGAGATGCCTGTACTTGGGCTGGTTGGTATTTCCAATGCCTTCATACCCAGACTTTCCAGCACTTGTAGCAAGCCGTAAAAAGTCGGCGACTCGACAGCGATGACATCACCAGCGTGGGCTACGGCGCGCAAAGCGAGATTCAATGCTTCGATGCAGCCATTAGTAACGATCACTTCATCAGCGCTAGTGCTAATCCCCACATCGAGCGCGCGTTTGGCTAATGCTGATTTTAAATCTCGGTTGCCACCCGGCGAAATTGCTTTGGTCAGCAACAATGGATACTGGCGCAGCAGGCTACTCGCGAGTTGCCGCAACTGTTTGTGCGGATACAAATCCGGCGCACCAGTTGCGCGAGCCAGGTTGATTTTAACTGGACGCTGTCCCTGGGCAATGATGGACGATACCCGTTCATGGATGCCGACAAATTGCGCCGGATCGATTACTGTTGCTGGTTTTGGCTCTAAAGCGGGTGCCAGACGTATGCGTCTGGGTTGGCGCACAAAATAGCCAGATCGTGGTCGTGCCTCCAGCCAGCCTTCAGCTTCTAAATAGCGGCACATTTGCAAGGCTGTCGATAAGCTGACCTCATGTAATTGCATCAGTTTTCGCACTGATGGCATACGGTCACCTGTGGCTAAGGTGCCATGACGAATTGCGCTGAGATAATGTTCCGCCAGTTGTCGGTAAAGTGTAGGTGCTTGCATAAAACAGATCTTGCGTCGTCAGTGGTTGCTGGCAAAGATACAGTTCGCAAAAATTGCGACCATAACAGATGAGAATTTTACTGCATGATGCGATACAGATAGTGAAATTCTGTACCTGTTCGCCTATTCTTGCGGGTCGTATGCTGTGCACCTAATCAAGCATTCGTGAGAACCTGCCATGCAAACGATATCTATCCAACGTCATCAGACGCAGTCTTTTTATGCAAAAAAAGGCACTTTCCTGTATGTGAACAGCGGTCGATTATCTGTTGAGGAAAAGCCTTGTCACCTTGACGGCTACAGTACAACAGCTAGTTTGATGTTGACGCAAGAACAAAGTCATACCGTGTCGTGCAACACTTGGTTAAAGCTGAATGCGTTCAGCGACAGCCACGTTTTGTTAGAACAAAAACAATCCTTGCTCGCACGCATGCGACAACAAGAGCCAACTGATAGCGCAAACGCCTTTGCGCTTTTGGGAGCAATCTTGTACAGATTTAGCCGAAAAATTCTTTTCTGAGGAAGGCTTCCAGTTGTTCGCTATCCTGTGGTCGTGCTGATAGCGTGACCACACGACCCAAGCGGCGTGATTCCCAACTAAAATCACCTGGATAATGCGAGCGAATCAATTCAATCATACGTCTTATCATTGCCAATTGCAGATCGCCACCTAAGCCTGCATCGACTTCTATCGTTTGTTTCCATGTGCTTCCAGACGTAGGCTTCCAGCCGCGGAATGAAAAACTACCGACACGTGTACTCATACTAATAATTTGGAATACGCCATTAGTACCATCGCGCCCTGCTGCTTGTTGCATACTGTGCCTGACATTGGCTTCTACAACCTCTTGCGCACTCATACCGCGATTCGACTGATTATTGGCTTGGTCTTCTTGATTTGCCGCTTCCTGTTGAGCACGGCGGCGCTCACGCGCAGCATTTAACATACTCATCATGTCTTGTTGCGGCGGCGCTTCGACGATCGGTGTGGGCGTATTTACCGTCGTTTGAGCTGACTGCACTGGTGCGACGGGTGTCGGCGGCGTGATGGATTTTTTCGTATGTGGAATGAGCGGTGGTTTCGGGGTTGATTTTTTTGGTGCTGGCGCAGCCATTTTTGCTACGACAGCTTTATCCAGAATCAACACCATCGGCGTGTGCGAGCCTGCGTCATCACCTTGCTTTTTCTTTTTTTCTACTTGTATGTTGAGTAAGAAATATAACAGTAGAGCGTGAATGATGAGAACGATAGCGATGCCGATGAAATTGACGGGCCGAAATCTCAGATGCAGGTGAACCTCGCCAGGTTCAGCAATTTCGTTGTCAGGTGCTTCTATACTCAACTTCATGGATGCTGTTTCAGGGTGACTGGATTTTGAGTTGCCAAGGATACCTCAATCTTAACGCCTAACTGTAACAAAGCTTTCTTAAAAAATACCTGATGTACAATTTTTTTCATGTCATTAAAACGTAATGTGTAACAAAAAATTTCAGGAGTGATTCGCGATCGAAAATTTTTCCTCTATGAAAAACCATATTTTAGATGACCTGGAAATTAATTTGTAACGAGTGAAACAACAAATTCCGATAGGCAATCCTTAGGCAATCCCCTAATCTAGCCATAATCGAACAATAGTCTCGTATTACATGGAGCAAGTCATGCAAGAATCTGGTGAACAAATAGAATACCTGCCACAGCAGGAGAGCGAAGGTACACAATTTTCTACCGTCAATTCCACTGGAACAGTGGCGTTGGCCGTTGGTGGCAGTTTGCTTCTTGAAGCGTGTGGCGGGGGCGGGGGCGCGACGGGTAGCAGTGCGAACGGATCAACCTCTTCTACAACACCTCCGACACCTCCGACACCGGTTACCGATACACAGGCCGCCCGGTTTCTAGCGCAAGCTTCGGTGGGTGGCACGCGGGCACAAATGGCGCAAGTACAGGCATCTGGTTATGCAGCGTGGATTGATGCACAAATAGCAATGCCACAGTCTACCAGTCGCTGGAGCTGGCTCAAGACCAAAGGTTTTGATGCCGCGGCAAATATTTTCACGCAAAATGGTTTTGACTCTGTCGCGTGGTACAAGCTGATTAATTCACCAGACACCCTGAGACAAAGGGTGACACATGCACTGGCCGAGATTTTGGTGGTTGGAATCGATGGTCTGACAGGGGCCAGTTGGCAGGCTTTTGCAGCAGCAAATTATCTCGATGTATTAGAAGCAAATGCCTTTGGCAATTACCGCAAATTATTGCAAGCGATATCCACCAATAGTGCGATGGGGCAGTATCTGACTTTCGCCGGTAATCTGAAGGCAAATCCGGCCAAAGGCACTCTTCCGGACGAAAATTATGCCCGCGAACTCATGCAGTTGTTTTCTGTTGGTTTGTTGAAACTCAATCAGGATGGCACGCCCATCACGGTCAACGGAGTTAATCAAGAAACTTATACGCTCGATGATATTACTGGTTTAGCGCGTATCTTCACTGGTTGGGATTTTGATGTCTCTACAAGTGATAAAACAACCCCTGATTTTCTTCAACGTCCTTTAACGCAAATTGCAAGTCGTCATGAAACCGGTGCATCGACTTTCCTTGGTAGCACTGTGCCAGCGGGGTTGGATGGACCACAAAGTATGGCGGCTGCGCTTGATATCATTTTCGCCCATCCAAATGTGGCGCCTTTCGTCAGTCGGCAACTGATTCAGCGTCTGGTCACCAGTAATCCGTCACCTGCTTATGTGCAACGCATTGCAGCAGTTTTTTCGAATGATGGCACCGGCGTTAAAGGAAATCTGGCTGCAGTGGTTAAAGCCCTGTTATTGGATGACGAAGCGCGCAATAGCAGCAATCTGAGTAACCCTCAATTCGGCAAATTGCGTGAACCGATTTACCGCTTTTTGAGCTGGGCGCGTGCCTACAGTGTGACCTCACCTAGCGATTTATGGAATGTCGGTAACACCAGTGATGCAGCTTCCAGATTGGGACAGAGCCCGTTACGTTCAGGCTCGGTATTCAACTTCTTCCGTCCGGGTTATGTGCCGCCAAATACCTCGATCTCGAACGCCTCTTTAGTGGCGCCGGAATTTCAGATAACCAACGAATCGACAGTGATTGGTTACGTCAATTTTATGCAAAGAATGGTCAGCAAGGGTAATGCTGATCTGGTGCCGGATTACAGTAGCTTGCTTCCATTGGCGGCGAATCCGACTGCCTTATTGACAGAAATTAATTTGGTCATTGCTGCTGGCCAGCTTAGTGATGCCACGATTGCGACTTTAGCGACAGCCATCAGTAGCATGCCCAGTGGCACCGGTACTGCGACTGACACACCGACACTTAATCGTATTTACGCCGCATTGACCTTAGTCTTCGCTGCGCCAGAATATATCGTACAGAAATAAGGATTTCATCATGACCAATAAGCCAACGATGAATGCGTCACGCCGCGCATTTTTACAGCGTGCCTCTACCTTATCGATCGCCGGTGTTGCAACGCCATGGGCATTGAATTTAGCAGCCTTGTCGGAAGCATCTGCTGCGAATGCAACCGATTACAAAGCCACTGTTTGCATCTTTTTGTACGGTGGAAATGATTACGGTAATACCGTCGTTCCCTACGATACGAGCGGCTATAAAGCGTATTTTAATTTGCGCCCAAATTTGGGTTATGCACAAAGCTCGCTGACCAATACCGTACTTAATCCACTCAATACCCCGGTCGACAGTGCCGGGTTCAGTCATCAATATGCATTGGCGCCAGAGTTAGCACCTTTAATGCCTATATTTAACGCTGGCAAAATGGCCGTGATATTGAATGTGGGGACATTAATGCAGCCAACAACAAAGCTGCAATACACGAACAAAAGCGTCCCTTTACCGCCAAAACTGTTTTCACATAATGACCAACAGTCGGTCTGGCAATCGACCTCATCTGAAGGCGCAAAGTCTGGTTGGGGTGGGAAAATGGGGGATTTGTTTCAATCAGCAAATACCAATTCGACCTTTACCTGCATTAATGTTTCAGGCAATGCCGTGTACTTGTCGGGAAATACAGCAGTGCAATACCAAATCTCGACCAACGGATCAGTTCCTCTTAATGGGCTCAAATCACCATTATTCGGTTCCACCGCATGTTCGACCGCTTTACAAAATTTAGTGACTCAGACACGGTCAAATTTGCTGGAAAACGAATACAACCGCATCAATGCGCGCGCCATTGGCGCCAATCAGATTTTGACAGGCGCCCTGGCAAGTGCACCAGCATTAAAAACAGTATTTCCGACGCAAAACAATTTGGCAGACCAATTAAAAATGGTTGCGCGCATGATTTCAATTGCTGCGACGACAGGTGCAAAACGTCAGGTATTTTTTGTGTCTATGAATGGATATGATACACACGATGGTTTGGTGACGACCCATCCCAAATTGATGACAGGCCTGGCGGATGCGATGTCGGCGTTTTATAACGCCACCGTGGAACTCGGTGTTGCGAACAACGTCACCAGCTTTACCGCTTCTGATTTTGGCCGTACTTTAAGTGGCAATAACGATGGTTCAGATCACGGCTGGGGTAGCATGCACTTTGTGATGGGGGGCGCAGTCAATGGCCAGCGTTTTTATGGCACGCCACCGATTATCGCTTCGAATGGCCCTGATGATGTTGGACAGGGACGTTTATTACCAACCACGTCGGTGGATCAATACGCGGCAACATTGGGTAAATGGCTGGGCTTATCCGACAGCGATTTGCTGACCTTGTTACCAAACCTGACGAACTACAATGTGAGTAGCCGGAATTTGGGTTTTGTTTGATGTTGAAATAAGGATGCAATCTGTGTAGGTGGTCTGATAAAGATGAATGGTTTTATTTGAATCAGTTCCTGTTTCATTGAAGTAATCAGCATTGTGACCACCCTCACCCTCGCCTTTCATTTGCGTTCTTTTCTTTTCCACGTAAAGAAAAGAACGCGGCCGTAGGGCGCACGCGGCTTGGTTCTAAGGAGTGGGAGCGTTTTAGATATTGAATTAGTCGTAAAAAATCATATCGACTACACCAGCCCAAACCACCCCAACACGGCACCCAAAGCCAGCAACCATAGTAGATGAATTCGGGTGCGCCAGACGACCAGGGCGCACAAGGCGGACAGCATCCAGATCGGCCAGTCTTTGGACGGGATGTTATGGGAGGCACACATAATCCAACCCGTGGAAAGCAACAAACCCACTACGATCGGTGCCATGCCAAGTTTAAAACTGCGGACAATACGCAATTCACGATTCGCATGGCCCCAACGTGCCGCCATAAACGTCAGCGTCGTGCTCGGTAATAAAATTCCACTCATTGTAATCATCACGCCCAACAAACCTATCCACATACTGCCAGCATTGAGACCGACATTCCAACCCATTAAAGCAATGAACAAAACATTAGGTCCAGGTGCTGCCTGAGCAATGGCGACCGAGGAATTAAATTGGGTGTCAGTTAGCCAGTGTTGTTGACCAACGAGATAGCGTTGCATATCAGGCAAAGTAGAAATTGCACCGCCTATCGATAACAAGGACAACATTAAAAAATGCATCCACAAATGTAGCCAATCAGACCATTGCATGTGTATTGCCAAGATATGCTCAGGAATCGACATTATTTTTTTAGCTTTTTATAAACCAGAGACCAAGATACCGCGCCCAAACCAAGCAAGACGTACACTAGTGGAACACGAAACAGAGCGATGCAGATAAAGCAAATCGTACTCAAAAGCAAAGCGGCACGTTGGCTTAATGGATGGTTTTTTAGTGCGGGAATAAGCTTTAGGCCAGATGCGAAAATCAATCCGGCGGTGACTGCACTCATTCCCCGTAAGGCTCCTGCAACTCCTAGATGATTTGCATATTGGGCATACATGACTGCTAAAATCAGAACAATCACGAGTGGTACCGTAATCATTCCGGCTAAGGCAGCAAGCGCTCCGCGTAAGCCGAAATAACGATTACCGACCATCATCGACAGGTTAATGACGTTCGGCCCTGGCATAATTTGCGCCACTGCCCAGTCTTCAACAAATTCTTCCGGCGTTAGCCAACGTTTCTTTTCTATCAGCTCACGCTGGACAATTGCCAGTACGCCCCCGAAGCCTTGCAATGCCAGCAGAGTGAAAGAAAAAAACAGATCCGCAACGGATTTTGGGCGCGGATGATCTGGAGGAATTTCGTCAGACATGGAAATTATCGTGTCAACAGAGAGATTCATTCTAAAGCAAACTAACTATTCGCGCTTGTGGCTTAGTTCACATATGGCCACCATATAGCTACATCGCAAACGTTAAACAATGTACTTCAATCTTGCGATTGACGATGCGCACGTATGCGGGCACGCCATTCTCCCAATACAGTCAGGGCAGCCTGAAATTCGCGTTCAATTAAGTCAGCTTCAGCATCTGTAATTACTCCATCCAGTAAGGCTGTAGAAACTGCTTCAGCCACGTCGCCAACCTGACTCATGACGCGGCAAACGGTGCGCGACAAATCATCATCTTTAATTTGTCCGGGTTCAGGAATGACAAAGGCTGCCAGCCCATGCCGTCCTAACAGAGCATGCAAAGGTAAATGGGCATCACTCACCCCTGCCGCATCGCAGCACTCAACGATTTGCGATAGCTCTTCAAACGAAGGGTAATGCGTATCGATACCTGGTGCTAATTTGTTTCTCAATACATTCACCGACATATCCAGCTTGGCGGCAAGCGCTTCCAGGCCACCTGGATAGGCGCGTGCGACTTTGTACAAGGCGTCGTGCTGGTTCATATCGGAATATCTGCGTGTCATTTTTTTCTTTCCAGGTTAGCTCAGGTAAATCATTGATCACGATGTTCGCTGGCATCAACACGCTTGCCCAAATTTGACAACCAATGGTCAACGCCATCGGCTTCACTGATGACCTGAGCAAATTCTGTCACAGTGCGGGCGGCTCTTTCCAATAGTTGAATATCAGCTTCATGTTGTCGTGCAACATGGGGATCTTCGAGGAAAAGAATTCGTCGGATTTCACGGTCTAAAACCAGCTCTGCCAATTGTGCATCACCACCTAATGGACCAGACAAATAAGGTTTAACCCAATCACGCCCAGCATCCTCCCCTTTGATTTTTTGTGCGAGTTGATTCAGCAAACCACCGGTCGTTCCCGTCGCGTAACGGTGTTTAAACTGGTCAAGTAGTGCAAAATGTTTTTCAGCAAGTAACAACATCTTTTGTTTCATTGCATCATGTGCGATGAGGGCGATGCCTTCTTGTTGCAACTTAAAGCTGTGATCGAGGCTGATATCAGGTGGCGCCCCCGCCGAATGCGCTTCCAATTCCAACCATTCACGCGCACTTGCTAACGTCGCCAGAAACGGCTTTTTATGAATCACACATTGGCGTTTAAGTGCCACTGCTTCGGGAAAAATGGACGAAGGATCGACCGGATCAATCAAATAGATCACCGCATCAACGGCTTTGAGCGGATCATGATCAACCACTCGTGATACCAATTTCATCAAGCCTCCATCACGGCCGTACGGGAAGCGTTCAACTTGCGTACAAATTTCCATCAGACCGTGGGCGATCATGGTATCGAGCGTTCGACCAACAACGACAAATTCTGGCTGCAAAAACGAGATCGCATGGCGGGATCCACGTATCAGTTGCACTAAAGCTGAATCTTGTGCATCCTGATGGGATCTGTTTGCGATTAAACCGATACGATATTTTTTTTTGGTGACCTGATTCAAGGTTTAGCCCTTCCATTTAAATTTCTATTAGTGTACCTTGCGACTTAACAGTTAGTGTGTTTCTACTCAACAATTCGTTACCTTATTCGACACGAAAGAAACATGTTTTTATGTATGAAAAGCGTAGTATCAAATCAAGTCTAAAAAAGCGAAAGAAAATGATGAAAAAGTGGCCCCATCTTTTTTTTGCCTTGCTGATATTTACCTCATGTGCGAGTGCGTTAGGTGATGATGATTTCGATGAAGATGAAATGCAAGTTCAGCATTGGGCATTGTTGGGAGACATGGAAGCGCAGAATACTCTGGCATTGGCGTACTTGAACGGTGATTTTGGTTATCAAAGTCCGGAGGAAGCGAGATTATGGTTTGCGCGTGCCGCAGAGCTTGGACATCCAGGTGCCCAAACAAATTTGGGTTTACTTTATCTGACCGGCGAAGGTGCTGTAAAGGATGAGGCATATGCTTTGGACTTGCTCAATATGGCTTCCAAACAAAATTTTTCATCGGCACAGTTGATTTTAGGATCTCTTTATGAACTTGGCCAAAGTGTTACACAAGATTTTGAAAAAGCCGCCGCCTTCTATCAAAAAGCAGCTTTGCAAAAAAATCCAGCTGCACAGTACCATCTCGGGTTAATGTATAGAGATGGACATGGCGTGCCAAAAGATGAAAAAAGGGCGGTTGCTTTATTCGAGCAAGCTGCAAAGAAAGGTTTGTCTTCCGCGCAGTTTCAGTTAGGTAGACAGTATTTGTACGGCATTGGTGTAGAAAAAGATGTCGTTACCGGTTATCAGTACTTACTCCAAGCAAGTATGAATGTTGGTAGCAAATTGATAGATAGCCGCGATCTGGTCAGATCAGGTTTGACTCAGGAACAAATTGCCTCCATTCAGGAAGAAACTCGCAAGTGGCAGGCTAAATTATGAGCGTCCTGTAAAAAGTGTCGTTCAAATTCTTCAACCGACATCGCAGGTGCAAATAAATATCCCTGCAATTCGTCACATTGCAATGTGCATAAAAAATTCCGCTGCTGCTCAGTCTCGACACCTTCTGCGATGACTTGCAGTTTCAACGCGTGAGCCAGATGAATAATGGCCGTGACAATCGCCGCGTTGCTTTCGTCTTCCGGTAAATCTTCGACAAACGAACGATCAATTTTTAATTTGTGAATCGGAAAACGCTTCAGATAGCTGAGACTGGAATAACCAGTCCCGAAATCATCAATTGAAAGTTTAACGCCGAGTTTGGCGAGAGCATTGAGCTTTTTCAGATTCTCATCAATATCCTTGATCAGTACCGATTCGGTTAGTTCAAGATCGATACAGTCAGGGCTCAAATTATTCGCCTCCAGCTCGGCAGCCACCAATTCGACAAAATTCGATTGTTGAAATTGCAAACCTGAGACATTAAAGCCCATCTTTAATGTGTGCCCTTGTTGATTCCACAGAGCAGCCTGGCGTATCGCGGTTTGCATGACCCAGTGACCAATTTGAACGATCACACCAGATTCTTCAGCGATGGGAATAAACTGCACTGGGCTTACTTCGCCTAAATCCTTATCATTCCAGCGTATCAGTGCTTCTACCCCAAAAATTTTTCCAGTATGCAAATCAAACTGTGGCTGATAATGCATTCGGAACAGATTTTTTTCCAGAGCCTGGCGCATCGCATGATCAAGCTTCATGCGGGATAGCAAGCCAATATTCATCTGGCGTTGATAAAAACGGAAATCTGAACGACCACGTTCTTTAACGTGGTACATCGCGCTGTCGGCATTTTTAATTAAATCATCCATGCTGACGCCGTCTGCAGGATAGAGTGCTATACCTATGCTTGAGGTGACGGTGAAATTCATACCGTCCAGGGTAATTGGTGTTGTTAATTCTTCGAGGACGCGCTGCGCACACACTTCCGCACCATCAGCATCCGCTTCGTGCAGCAGTAATACAAATTCATCGCCACCTAAGCGTGACGCTGTATCAACTTGCCGGATGCAGCGTTTCAAACGTTCCGTCACTTCAAGCAACACACGGTCTCCGAATGGGTGGCCGAGAGAATCATTGATTTGTTTAAAATGATCCAGATCCAAAAATAGCAAAGCAAAGGTGCCGTCTTTACGGCTGGCGTGCGTGATCGCCTGATGAATCCGCTCTGCGAGTAACAAACGATTTGGAAGACCTGTGAGCGCATCAGAAAAAGCGAGTTCTTCTATCTTTTGTTTGGCGGCGTGCGTTTCTGTCCGGTCTTTGAAAAAGCCAATGTAATTGATAGTTTTACCGTGGTCATCCTGTAATTTAACCAAGGTAATCATGCATAAATACGCATGGCCATTTTTACGGCGATTCCATAATTCGCCTTCCCACGAGCCATTGATTTCGAGTTTATGAAGTAATTGGTCAATTAAATCGACATTGCTTTCAGTGGCAAAAAAGGCGCGCGGTGTTTTACCGCGCATTTCTTTTTCGGTGTAACTGGTGAGTTTTTCGAAACTAGGATTAATTGTAATAATTTTTTGTTCGTGATCGGTAATGAAAATCGCATCGGTGCTTGATTCAAAAACTTTGGCAGCTAATTGCAAGCGCGCTTCGTCTGCCAGCTTTTGGGTAATATCACGATACGAGTAGACTCGACCTATCGGACGCCCGCGGGCGAATTGCGGCAAGGTAACCCGTTCAAGAATTTTGCCGGAACGCAGTACCAGTATGTCGGTCGCTTCCATTAATGGTGAGCGGCCTATGGTCCCCAGACGTTCGGTGTAACGATCAGCATCTATCATGCACTTGTCCATCCATGCATAGATGGCGCCATCATCACGCTGGGTCATCAATTCATCAGGCAATCCCCATAGTTCCGAAAACAAATGGTTATAACTGCGTATGCCGCCATCGAGGTTGGTCACCAGAATACCATCGGCAGTGGATTCTAAGGTGCCTCTTAATTCAGCAATCAGTTTTTCAAGTTCATTCTCGATTTTTCGCTGACTACTATGATCACGGATAGCAACGACATAGAATGAAGTATCCATGCCTACTTTCACCAGGCTCACCCGGCGTTCTACTTGTACTATGCTTTTATCTGAGCATTGCAATAGTGTTTCGGAATAAATATTTTCAGATAAACCACCTGCCACATCTTCCCAAAAGAATAGATCTTCTGGCGCTGCAACGATTTCGACGATACCTTTTCCGATAAGACTGCCTGGCTCAACTTTGAGTAATTGATGTGCAGTGCGGTTGGCTGTGAGGATACGCAGCTGAATAGGATCCACCAGTATGATGGCTTCTAGCATCCCCTCTATCATTGGTTGCAATTGATGTGGTTTCATGCGCTGCCTTCAACCGAAAAGTCGGCGCCTACTTCCAGTCCGCGCTCAAAGAAGTAACATAAACGCTTGCGTGGCGATAGATAGTCATACGCAGCCTTAGGTAATTGCAAAGGTTTAAGACTGCGGTGTATGCATAATTGCTGTTCCTGTTCCAGATTGATGATGAGCGCTTCCTCGCGGGGATAGGTTGGGTCGTGAATAATGACTTTTGGTTTGATCGGCCTGGCGGAATTCACTGAGACGACCAGCGCATATCGCTCATCGGTCAGTTGTACAACAGAACCCGGCGGATAAATTCCCATCATGCGGATAAAAGCGGTCAGGGTCGGTGCGTGGAAATGTGTTTTGTGCTGGGTAAAAATCTGTGACAGGGCTTCATGCGGCGTGATTGCTTGCGCCGGGTTAGCTGGATTGCACATATTGTCATAATGATTCACCAGCGCCACGATGCGGCTTAAAGGAGACATCTTTTCTCCCTTAACGCGACTAGGGTAGCCGCTGCCATCAAAATGCTCATGATGTTGCGCGATCAAGAGCATCGCATTGGCGGAAAGATTCATTTTGCGTGCCAGGTTCACACCGTGGCTGACATGCTCATTAAAAATTTGATTTTCCGCGTAATTGAATTGTTCTCCTGACCAGCGTAAGCGATCCGGTAAATCAATTTTCCCAAGGTCGTGGACTAGCGCACCAACGCCCAGGCTGTGCATGTCGGCTTTGCTCAGATCTAATGCCTTGCCAAGCAGCAAAGACATCACCGTCACATTGATCGAATGTAATGAACTTTTTTCACCCGCTTTTTCAGAAAGCAAACGAATTGCTGCCTCATCTTCACCCAAAATCTGGCCAAGAAAATTTTGGATCAGCTGTTCGGATAATTCCCGCGCTAAAGCGGGTTGTGCATGCGCTTGTTCTCCAATTTGCTTAAAAGTCTGAGCAGCGTTGGTAAACTGACGTTCGCACACTTGCAAGCTGACCGCCTGATCTGCGAGCAAATCACGGCGTAGGCGTAGTGCTTGTTCTTCCGGACTTTTTTTATTTTTCTCTGACAAATCAACAGCGTTGTCTGCCACAGTTTCAGTATTGATATCCTTATCTGGCGGTACGCTTTTATCAGGGGAGTAACGTATGCGTTCTAAGCCTAAGGAACGCAAAGTATCAATTTGTTCTTGACTGCTGATCTTGAAGTTGCTAACAGGAAACGGATGATCCATCCAACCAACATCGAGATATACAAACATCCCGACGCGTAGCCGGGATAGGTCGATAAACTTTGTATGAATATCAGTCATTGCATCCGCTCATCAAAGGTTTGCGGCCTAGGGACACATATCCCATTTGTAAATTTAGCATTTTGAGGCAGAAAAACAAATTATTTGTATGATAGTACATTAATACTTTGTAAAAAAAACTACATCTACATCATAAAAATAAGGATTTCTATGTCTTTAAAAAGACTTTCAGTTTAAAGGGCGATAAGTGTGTCAGGATACTATGTCACGAAATGAATTCTCGTGCCGAATAATGCTGCAAAAAATCAGTTTTTACGACAGCTTATTTGCCGAACTACCTTGCAAATTTAATCATGTAAAGTGTAGAAGCAAAGGTATGTAAAAATTGTATCTAACAATCGCTTCGCTGCCACAACCTCTTCCGACCATCTTATAACTATAGAACTTCCATGAAAGAAGTATAGACTTTTGCCTGAAAACTGGTTTTCAGCTAAACCTTCGTCACGCGTCCCACCACAAAATTGCGACTAAAACGGCGGATTAGTCTTGTCGTGATTTTAAATTCTGATTTGCCAATTTCTCGACCAGCACATGCTCGCATAGTTTAAATACGAGATAAAACATCATGGCGGCAATCGCATTTCTGATGATCTCAAATAACTGTTGCAAGCCTCCATCGATAAGACCTGCCCACCCATTGCTGCTGATGTATTCGGCGTTGGCTAAAATCACTTTGGCGAGGTCGACACTGAGTATGCCAAAACCCAGAAAACTGCTGGTCAAGAGCACAAATGTCCATACCGGATGAGCGCTTAACCAAGAAGAAAGTTTGCCTTGTTCTGCCATGGTAGATCCCTTTGCAAAAAAATGCAGGTTATCGGAACAGTCTGATACTTCCTTGGTAAAACAAGTGTGCCTGAATTTCAACGACGATAAGTGCTATTTTCAAAAAACGTTTAAAAATAGCGCTTAGTGTTGCTCATTTTTTACTGAACCCAAAGTTTATAGATTCGGCGCTAACCAGCGTTCCACTTCTTCTTTCGCTACAGATCTTCTGGCTGCCATATCACTGACCTGATCGTCACCAATTTTACCGACGCTGAAATACTTGGATTCGGGATGAGCGAAGTAGAAACCGGATACCGCAGCGCCAGGGATCATCGCCCAGGATTCGGTGATGTGCATGTCAATTTCTTCGCACTGCATTTGTTGGAACATGGCAGTTTTGACCGTATGTTCAGGACACGCCGGATAGCCAGGTGCCGGACGGATGCCCTTGTAGCTTTCCTGAATCAGTTCTGCATTCGTCAAATTTTCATCGGCAGCATAACCCCACAAATCTTTGCGTATACGTTCGTGCAGATATTCGGCAAATGCTTCTGCTAATCGATCGGCTAATGATTTCAGCATGATGCTGCTGTAATCATCATGTGCATCTTCAAAACGTTTTTCGTGCTTTTCTATACCCAAACCTGCAGTAACTGCAAACATGCCTATGTAGTCAGCGATGCCGCTGTCTTTGGGCGCGATAAAATCCGATAAACATTGGTTAGGGCGAGCCACGCCATCAATCACCGGCTTTTCAGTTTGCTGGCGGGTGCCGTAATAAGTGAAAGCTACGTCATGGCGGCTATCGTCGGTATAGATTTCTATGTCGTCATCATTCACCGTATTGGCAGGTAACAATGACACCACGCCGTTGGCGGTGAGCCAGCGCCCTTCGATGATTTTTTTCAACATTGCCTGACCTTCAGCGAATACCTTGCTCGCTGCTTCACCAACCACTTCATCGGTCAAAATCGCAGGATACGGACCTGCCAAATCCCAGGTCTGGAAGAACGGACCCCAATCGATGTAATTGGCAAGCGTCGCGAGATCGACGTTTTTAAATACGCGACGACCGATGAACTTTGGTTTGACAGGTGTATTGGCGCCGTCGAAGCGGAGCTTCATTTTATTGGCACGGGCTTGTGCCAGTGTCACCATTGGCGTGGCTTTTTTGTTCGCGTGTTGCACGCGGATACGTTCGTAATCTGAGCCTAAATCAGCGATGTATTGGTCGCGGCTTTCTGGTGTCAGCAAGGACTGCGCAACCGATACCGAGCGTGATGCATCCGGCACGTAGACCACCGGACCTTCGTAATTCGGCGCGATTTTGACGGCCGTATGAGCGCGACTGGTAGTCGCGCCACCAATCATCAGCGGTATCTTCATCATGCGGAAATGCGGATCGCGTTGCATCTCTTTAGCGACATAGGCCATTTCTTCGAGTGATGGCGTGATCAATCCTGACAGGCCAATGATGTCGGCGTTTTCTGCTTTCGCTTTCGCTAAAATTTCTGAACACGGCACCATGACGCCCATGTTTACCACTTCAAAGTTATTACATTGCAAAACCACGGTGACGATGTTTTTGCCGATGTCATGCACGTCACCTTTGACGGTGGCGATGACGATTTTACCTTTGGGTTTATTGTCGCCGCTGCGCTTCTTTTCTTCTTCGATGAACGGCACCAGATGTGCTACCGCTTGCTTCATTACGCGTGCTGACTTCACCACTTGTGGCAAAAACATTTTGCCCTGACCGAATAAATCGCCGACGATATTCATGCCCGCCATCAGCGGACCTTCAATGACTTGAATTGGGCGACCACCGCTGTTCATGATTTCCTGGCGTGCTTCTTCGGTATCTTCGACAATCCATTGCGTAATGCCATGCACCATCGCATGTGCCAGTCGTTTGCCAACTGGTTCGCTACGCCATTCCAGCGTGGCTTCTTCTTTTTTGCCACCGGCTTTTAGGGTGGCGGCAAATTCAATCATGCGCTCAGTCGCGTCTTCACGGCGATTGAGCACCACGTCTTCCACGCGTTCGCGTAATTCAGAATCAAGTTCGCTATAAACGCCTATCATGCCGGCATTGACGATGCCCATAGTCATGCCAGCTTGAATCGCGTGATATAAAAATACGGTGTGAATTGCTTCGCGTGCGGGGTCGTTGCCACGGAAAGAAAAACTGACGTTCGAAACACCACCGCTGATTTTTGCGCCTGGCAGGTTTTGGTGTATCCAGCGCGTTGCTTCGATAAAATCCACCGCGTAATTATTGTGTTCTTCAATGCCAGTCGCGACCGCAAAAATATTCGGATCGAAAATAATATCTTGCGGATCAAAATTCAGCGCATCGACCAACAAACGGTACGCGCGTTCGCAAATTTCAATTTTACGTTCGTAAGTATCGGCCTGGCCTTTTTCATCAAATGCCATGACGATGACAGCTGCACCATAACGTTTGCACAGTGTTGCCTGACGCAGGAATTCCGCCTCGCCTTCTTTCATGGAAATTGAATTGACGATGGCTTTGCCTTGCACGCATTTCAAACCAGCTTCAATCACCGACCATTTCGACGAGTCGATCATCAAAGGTACGCGTGCAATATCCGGTTCCGATGCGATCAGATTCAAAAAGCGTGTCATCGCGGCTTGTGAATCGAGCATTGCCTCATCCATGTTGATGTCGATGACCTGCGCGCCATTTTCCACCTGTTGACGTGCAACGGCTAATGCTTCGTCGTATTGCTCATTTAAAATTAAACGGGCAAAGGCTTTGGAACCCGTGACGTTCGTTCGCTCGCCAACATTGACGAACAGCGATTGCGCATCAATGGTAAATGGCTCCAGCCCCGACAAACGCATTGCTGGTTCTATCGTCGGCAAGACGCGCGGTGCCTGGGTTTGCAGAATATCGGCAATCGCCTTAATGTGCGGTGGCGTGGTACCGCAGCAGCCACCAGCGATGTTGATGAAACCTGCTTCCGCAAATTCTTTCAGCAATGCTGAGGTATCGGCAGGCAACTCATCAAAGCCTGTATCGCTCATGGGGTTAGGCAAACCGGCATTTGGATAAATACACACAAAGGTGTCGGCGATTTTGGATAATTCTTCTGCATACGGACGCATCAGCGCTGCGCCCAAAGCGCAGTTCAAACCGATGGTCAGCGGTTTAGCGTGGCGCACAGAATTCCAGAATGCCGGTACAGTTTGACCTGACAAAATCCGTCCTGATGCGTCGGTTACCGTTCCAGAAATCATAATAGGCAAGGTCTTGCCAGTTTCTTCAAAATACTGGTCAATCGCAAACAGGGCAGCTTTGCAATTGAGCGTATCAAAAATGGTTTCAACCAGCAGCACGTCCGCATCGCCTTCAACTAGGCCGCGGGTTTGTTCCAGATAGGCGGCCACAAGTTGATCGAATGTGACATTACGTGCGGCTGGGTCATTCACATCAGGAGAAATCGATGCAGTTTTTGGCGTAGGCCCCAGAGCACCTGCGACAAAGCGTGGTTTGTCGGCGCTCGAATATTTGTCACACGCAGCACGCGCAATTTTTGCCGCTTGCACGTTCATTTCATAGGCCAGATGGGCCATGTGGTAATCGTCTTGTGCCACCGTGGTCGCACCAAAGGTATTGGTTTCGATCAGGTCGGCGCCAGCTGCCAGATATTGCTCGTGGATTTCTTGAATGATATGCGGCTGGGTTAAGGTCAATAATTCGTTATTGCCTTTGACGAATAGCTCTTTGCCGGGAACGACAAAATCTTTAAAGCGCTCGCCGCGATAGTCTTCTTCAGTCAGCTTGTAGCGTTGGATCATGGTACCCATCGCACCGTCCAGTATCATGATGCGTTGTTGCAAAATTTCACGCAAACGGATTTCGGTGGCAGAGACTGGCAGGGATAAGTTCATGATGTTCACTCGCTAAAAGCAAAAAACCCGATCGGCTTGTGCATGCAGGCGGATCGGGCGACGTCCTTTTAGCAGCACTTATTACGCGCCCGCAATCTGAATCTCAAATCGGCGCTGGAAAAAAATAATTATACGTCAGATCAAGGGCTTGGACGCATGATGGTGGGTTTTTACGGGTTTTTGCTTATACATTGTGGTTACATGGATATGCGTTCTTTGCTTAAGAGCGAGCGAGAACCAGTAATACGGATCAATTATTGATAAAAAAGGGCATATCCTTTATAAAAAGATATGCCCAAAGGGAAATCAATACAATGCTTATCAGATCTTGTGCTGATTGCGGCTGGTTAATAAGCTAGCAACGACGGAGCCACCAAGGATGACACCAATGACCATGAGAGACACGTCGGTAGGCACATGCATCCATTCAACGATCAGCATTTTGATGCCGACAAACATCAGTACGAATGCCAGACCAAATTTCAATAAATGGAAACGATCCGCCATGTCCGCCAACAGGAAATACAAAGCACGCAAGCCCATGATGGCGAAGATATTCGAGGTGAACACAATAAACGGGTCGGTCGTTACAGCAAAAATGGCCGGGATCGAGTCAACCGCAAAGATCACATCTGAGACCTCAATCAGAATTAACACCAACAGCAAAGGGGTGAAAAACCGTTTTCCGTCTCGTTTAATGCTGAATTTCTCTTCATGAAACTCATTGGTAAAGGGTAGAAACTTCTTAGCTAACTTCAATACCGGATTGTTTTCGACATCTGCCTCGTGATTTGAAAACAACATTTTTGCGCCAGTGATGAGCAAGAAGATGCCAAACAAATACATCACCCAGGCAAACTGCGTCACGACCCAACTTCCTGCCAAAATCATGATGATGCGCATGGCGATAGCACCAACGACACCGTATAGCAGGACTTTACGTTGGTACTGGACAGGTACAGAGAAGTGACCAAAGATCAGCAAAAACACAAACACATTGTCGACTGATAGTGATTTTTCAATCACGTAGCCAGTCAGAAATTCCATGGCTTTTGCGGTGGCGATTTCTGTACCCGCCGTTTGCTTCAGATAGAACCAGAGACCGGCATCAAAGCCTAATGCCAGGCTGACCCAGATGACCGACCATACCGCCGCTTCCCGTATGCTGACTTTGTGTGCACGTGAACCACCAAGTGCGAAGACATCGACCGCCAGCATGGCAAACACAAAGCCTATGAAGACAACCCACATCCAGGGTTCTGCGACAGAATGCAACATGGTTTAGTCTCTTTCTACAAAGCCCAACAACTGTAACAAGCTGATGAACAGGTTGAAAATGGTTACGTACAGATTGACAGTAGCCATGATGTAATTTGTTTCGCCGCCATTGATGATATTGCTAGTTTCAAACAAAATCATGCCAGACATTAATAACACCATGACTGCAGAAATAGTCAACGATAACGCGGGGATTTGGAAGAAAATCGCACCCAGACTAGCTACCAGAACCACGATCATGCCTGCCATCAGGAATCCGCCCATAAAGCTGAAATCGCGTTTGCTGATCAGCACGTACGCGGATAAGCCCATGAAAATCAGACCAGTCATGCCCATCGCTGTCATCACGATAGAAGCGCCGCCAGGTAAGTGCAAATAGTGACTCAGGATAGGACCAAGGCTATAACCCATAAAACCAGTTAATGCGAATACGGACAAGATGCCCCACGCGCTATTACGCAGCTTAGTCGTTGCAAAAAGCAGACCAAAATAGGCAACCAGAGTCACGATGGAACCCGGACCAGGAATGGCGTAGGCAATGGTTAAACCTGCGGTCAACGCAGAAAACAGCAACGTCATCGAAAGCAACATATATGTGTTGCGTAAGACTTTCAAACTCTCGCTCGCTGTGCTGTCGACATAGTCAACAGTTTGCACGTCACGTGCAGTGGTACGACCTGTGATTTTCATACGTTTCTCCTGAAATAATGAAGACATGAATGCAAATTTTGCAAATTGATGCAAATACAATTGTCTTTGCCCTTTATTAGAAGGGATAACACAAGTTTAGTTGCAAGTGAATTGAAATAAAAGTCGAATATAATTGATAAATACTTCGTAAAATTCGATGTATTTCATTTTCAGGCTAATTTTCAGGCTAAACATGTCCAATTTAAATTACAAACATTTGCACTACTTTTGGGCCGTTGCTAAAGCGGGTAGTATCGCGCGCGCCAGCGAGCAACTGCATCTTACTCCGCAAACCATCAGTGGACAGTTGAGTTTGTTTGAGCAGAACCAAGGAGAGACCCTATTTCGTAAAAATGGGCGCAATCTTGAGTTGACCGAAGCAGGTCGCCTGGTTTTGAGTTACGCTGAGGATATCTTTGCACTGGGGCAGGAGCTCGAAGAAGTATTGCATCATCGCCCCACCGAACGCACTTTGCAGTTACGGGTTGGCGTGTCCGATGCATTGCCAAAAATCGTCGCCTACAAGCTTTTAGAGCCCGCCATGCAATTGCCACAGACCCTGCGTATCAATTGCCGCGAAGGGAAATTTGATGTCTTGTTGGCTGAATTGGCTGCCCACAAACTCGACGTGGTAATCTCAGATAGCCCGATGCCAGCGAATGCAAAAGTCCGTGCCTATAATCATCTGTTAGGCGAGTCGGGGGTGAGTTTTTTTGCGACGACGGCGTTGAGCGAGCAATATCCGCAGAATTTTCCATTCTGTCTGGAAGCGGCGCCCTTTTTAATGCCGGGTGAAGATGCAGCAATGCGTTCGCGTTTATTGCAATGGATGGATCTGCAAAATCTGCATCCACGAATTGCTGGCGAGTTTGACGATAGTGCCTTGATGTGTGCGTTTGGCCAGGCTGGTGCTGGTATGTTTGCCGCACCAAGTGTGATCGCCGATATGGTGATGCGCCAGTATGATGTGAAACTGATAGGTAGCACCGAGGGTATATGCGAGCAGTTTTATGCCATTTCCGTTCAGCGCAAATTAACCCATCCGGCAGTCTTAGCGATCAGCCATGCGGCGCAAGGTGCGATGTTCAAAACTTAATTGCAAATAACAAACGGAAGGGGGAGTATCAACCAAATTACTCTCTGTCGCATTGAAATAATTGGGCGAGAGAGTTACTAATTTTTATACTGGCGGGGAGTATTTATACTACTTCCAGCCTCACTAAAGGCTGGAAGTAGTGTCGGGACGCTATCTTAGTGGCGACCGAGCAAAGACTTGACAGTTCTGTCCATTGGCAAAGCGTAGTCGTAAGTGCTGAGAACGATGTTGTCACCTGGACGGATCAATTTCAGATTAACGAAAACCATTTTTTCGCTTTCCGCATAGGTACCAACGATTACTGCCTGAGCGCTATGATCCTGTGCGACTTCTTTAATTTCGCGGGTCAGCAATAATTCACCAACGTTTTGTTTAATGAAGACTTTATCGCGGAATTTCATTTCCACCATTTGATAACCGGCACGGGTAAATTGTCCTGAAACTTGTTCAGCCACAATACGCCCAAATGGTGAAGACTCTTCCAGCGCATTGATGTTAGCCAGTGTAGCGATGATCAATGGACGAGATTTATCGAGAGAGTTACCAGCCGCAGCAATCAAAGCCGTTGCTGCTTTTTGGTTGGTAGGGATAAATTCATTGGTTTCCGCTTCTTTCCAGGACAGCGCCGCAGCAGAAGTGCCAGAAGAATTGATCCCGAAATTGCCCATATTTGAGCATCCGCTAAATAACACGCCGCAGCTAACAGCAAGTACAAGTTGTTTAAACATTATTGGCCTCCGGTAATTTTAAATTTAAATTCAGCATCTTTGTTATACAGCGAAGCATCGTATTCATTGACAGGATATGCATCGGTGCGACGAGTAACGTATTGAGAATTTTTGATCAATGATGTTGTCACGATGACTTCGTAAGTCGGTTGCGCTTCTGATCCGCTTGTTGATGAGCCAAATCCAGATATGCCGAGGAAATGACGATTTTCGGTCTTATCTGAGGAGAAACGAACTAACTGTGTATCAATGTCAACAATTTGTGCCGTACCATCACTGAATTTTCTAACTGTTACGCCTTGATTGACGAGGGACGTGACAACCTGGTTATAAAACGCCTGCGCAAATTTGCTGCCATCATTTGGTGGCGTAACAAATACTGGCGCTCCAATTTTGTCTGTGCCGATCTTAATTTGATTTGCGACGTCCTTAGCAATCAACAGCCAATTCGACGCCACATGTAGCTCAGATGGCTTTTCTGCCGCAGGACCAGCTGTATTTGCGGCGTCATAAAACGGAGTGGAACAACCCGCCAGCAGCATAGCCGCAACGGCAACGGGTAAAAGTTTCTTCATGCGCTTACCTTTTTAAATTCTTTTCAGTATCGTCACGGCTGAAAATACTCGTGATGACCGATATTGAGCCTAAGAGAATACAACAAGTCTTAATCGACAACAAAGAATTTGCTCTGCACCAACAAGTAAACGCTGGTTTTCGATCTGAATGCGTAACTTGTTGGTGAATTTGTTCAGAAGCTGTCGTTTTTTTGCTGCACTGATGATGATTTTAAGGCGAACGAACTTCCGCAAGGGAGTGGGAATCCTTGCAGAAAATCAGCCGCAGGCAAGCGCTTTCCACCAGGTTTTTGTAATTCAGTGAGTTGTAAGCAGCCTTCTCCGCAGGCAACAGTGATGCCGTCATGCGCCGAGGCGCTCAGGACTGTACCTGGTTCCACATCGTGGCTGCTTTTGGCAACGGCATGAGCGGCAAAAATCTTAATCGCTTTGTCGCCGTATTGTGCATGGGTGCCAGGGAATGGATTAAATGCGCGGATTTTTCTGGCCAAAGTGTCGGCCGATTGCAGAAAATCCAGACTTGCTTCTTCTTTGCTGATTTTGGCGGCGTAAGTGACGCCCTGCTCTGGCTGTACTGTTGCGGGCAACTGACCTTGTTCAAGCAAGTGCAAGGCTTCCACAATCATTTTCCCACCCATAGCCGCAAGCGTATCGTGCAAACTACCGGTTGTGTCTGTGTCTTTGATCGCAACGCTTTGAGTCAACAGCATAGGGCCAGTATCTAAACCCTCTTCCATTTGCATGATCGTGATGCCGGTTTCAGTGTCCCCGACTTCAATGGCACGATGAATAGGTGCTGCTCCACGCCAGCGTGGCAATAATGAACCATGAATATTCAGGCTCCCCAAACGCGGGATATTGAGAACCGACAAAGGCAAGATTAAACCGTATGCCGCAACGACCATGACATCATGTGGCGTACTGTGTAATAAGGCGTGCGCTTCGGCTGCAACTTCAGGGTATTTGCCGTCTAAACGCAACGATACCGGCTGCGCCACTGGTATGTTGTGAGCGAGCGCATATTGTTTGACGGCTGATGCCTGCAATTGCATGCCGCGTCCCGCCGGACGATCGGGTTGGGTTAACACCAACACGATTTCATGCCCCGCCTGATGTAAGGCGGCCAGCGCTGTCGCGGCAAATTCCGGTGTGCCGGCAAAAATCACCTTCATCTGCGGTTTGCCTCTTTGCGAGCGATTTCGCGCTCTTCTTTGATCATCTTGGTTTTGATGCGATTGCGCTTCAGTGGCGACAGATATTCGACAAATACTTTACCGAGTAAATGATCCATTTCATGCTGGATGCAGACCGCAAGCAGGCCATCGGCATGGATTTCAAATGGATTGCCATTCGCATCGAGCGCCTTAACTTTGACCTCGGCCGGGCGTTCTACGCCATCGTAGACGCCAGGAACGGACAAGCAGCCTTCATCGTAGACTTTCTTTTCCGCACTGGCCCAAGTGATTTCAGGGTTAATAAAAACTTGTAACTGATCGTTCGTTTCTGACGTGTCAATCACGACCAGTTGTTCATGGACATCTACCTGGGACGCAGCCAAGCCGACACCGGGTGCGTCGTACATGGTTTCCGCCATATCGGCGATGAGTTTTTGTAAATTTTCATCAAAAACAGTAACCGGTTTTGCCTTTTTATGAAGGCGCGGATCGGGATAACGCAATATATTTAATATGGACATAAGACTTTTCACAACAAGCCGATGAGGCAATTGCGTAGTTTTTCTTGCTAGTTCAAGGATTTATGGGCAGAATTTGATTCAATTTGGCAAGTTTTGCAAGCGTTTGCCTGCATGCGAGCCGGTTTGCTGTTTTGCAGCATTTTGTATCGGATAATGTACATGAAAAAGTTTAGCACAATCACCGCCATCCTCGTTGCTGGTATTTCATTTGCACCTGGAGTTTCGTTTGCGACCCCCGCTGATGCCAGCATAGCGCAGGCACAGGCAGTAGCAAATAGTAGTAAATGTACATTTTTACCAGATGCGCCGGATAAGCACGAGGTTGTCAAAGGAGACACTTTGTGGGCGATTTCAGCGCAATTTCTGAAAAATCCGTGGTGCTGGCCGCAAGTCTGGGGAATGAACAAAGAAGATATTCGCAATCCGCATTGGATTTATCCGGGGCAAATTGTGTATTTCGATCGCGTCAATCAACGTTTGCGACTTGGTAATGTGTCTGGTACCAATGGTGCTGGTGGGGGCGTCCCCAGTGTGAAGTGGACACCTCATTCGCGCGTAGAGGGATTGGGTGTCGATGCGATTCCGTCTATTCCTTCATCCGTGATTGAGCCATTCTTGTCGCAGCCACTGATTGTGGAACGTACTACGTTGGACAGAACGCCGCGTATTGTTTCTGCCAGTGAAAGCAGAGTCAATCTTGGTCAGGGTGAGAAAGCCTATGTGCGTGGTGATTTGGATGGCGGTACCTCGTTTCAGGTGTTTCGCCCTGGTGTAGCATTGAAAGATCCGGAAACTCAAGCCGTGATCGGTTACGAGGCTGCGTTTGTCGGTACCTTGAAATTGGATCGTGAAGCGGGCGACGAAGGCGATGTTCACACTTTCATCGTCGTCAATTCCAAAGAAGAAATGTCGGCTGGTGATCGGTTGTTACCATTGCCGCCAACGCCAATTTTGAGCTATGTACCACATCCGCCTTCAGATGATTTGAGAGCGCGCATCGTCAGCGTGTATGGTGGCGTGTCGGTGGCAGGTCAAAATCAGATTGTGACGATTAACCGAGGTAGTGAGAGTGGCGTTGATGTCGGTACCGTCATGGCCTTGGAACGCCACGGCGTCACCATTCGAGACCGAACTGATGACAATCGTGAGGTGAAATTGCCAGATGAACTATATGGCAATGTGTTTATTTTCCGCGTTTTTGACAATATTTCTTATGGCTTGGTCATGCAGGTCAGAGATTTTGTTAAGGTTGGTGACGTGGCTCGGTCTCCGCAGTAACAGCCGCGCTATGCATTACATAATAGGATGTTAATTTGTATCCGGACTTCTCCCCCTGGTTGCGACTGGAGCAAACACCAGGGGTTGGTGCCGGAACAGCGCGGAAGTTATTGACCGCATTTGGTCTGCCTGAACAGATATTTGCATGCAGCTATGAACAACTGGCTGCCGAAGTTGGCCCCAGAATTGCTAAAGCGTTACTTCAACCCCCTTCCCCCGCCTTGTTGGCGCTGACAGAAAAAACGTACGAGTGGTGTCAACAAGCTAATAATTATGTGTTGACGCTCGCTGATAGCAACTATCCATCAGCTCTGTTGGAAATTCCTGACCCTCCGGTCGTGCTGTATGTCAAAGGCTGCCTTGATTTACTGTCATCGCCGGGAATTGGTGTGGTTGGTAGTCGTCATGCAACCGCGCAGGGCATACGCAATGCAGAGTTGTTTTCAGAAACTCTCAGTCATGCCGGACTGACCATTTCCTCAGGGTTGGCTGCTGGCATCGATGCTGCTGCTCATCAGGGTGCATTGCGCGGCATGGCTTCTACAGTTGCGGTGATAGGTACTGGCGCTGATATTGTTTATCCTGCCAGAAATCGCGAGCTTGCCCATGCTATAGCTGAATCAGGTTGTATAGTGAGTGAATACTCACTTGGTTCGCCCGCGTTGGCGTCCAATTTTCCACGCCGCAACCGCATTATTTCTGGTCTGGCACTTGGTGTGCTGGTTATTGAGGCTGCGGCACAATCCGGCTCTTTGATCACGGCACGCATGGCAGTTGAACAAGGGCGTGAAGTATTCGCGATCCCAGGTTCTATCCATTCACCCTTGGCAAAAGGTTGCCATCAACTGATTAAGCAAGGGGCGAAATTAGTTGAGTCTGCACAAGATATTTTAGAAGAACTGAAATTCTCACTACCCAAGCTTAAAGATCTTTCTGGAACAACGCCTGAAAGTGAGTTGTCGCATGTGAACATTCCCGCCTCGGGTTTATTAGCAAATATTGCATTCGATCCGACACCAATGGATACGCTGGCGCTGGTGAGTGGTTTAGATATGGGATGTTTGAATGCTCAACTATTAAACCTGGAGTTAGATGGGCAAATTGAAGCGTTACCTGGCGGACTTTATCGTCGCCTGGCTTGAGTTGGCAAACACGGTCTTCCCCAAGAATTGTACTTTATTTGTTGCTGAACTTCGATCTCGGACTGTTGCATCAGTTTATCCTGATGATAGGAGGTATTTTTTAATATTTTAATGATCACGATAATTTCCTGTATGTATGCGAGCATACTCAGTGAGGGTATACATAATTGCAGAAAACTCTGTCGTAATCGCACGTAAAGGACTTGTCCGAAACCTCAGCAACAGATACAGTAGTGCCATGTTTGATATTCTTGTTTACCTCTACGAAACTTATTACCGTCCTGACGCATGTCCGGACACGGCAGCATTAGTGAAAAAATTGTCTGCTGTTGGTTTTCCCGAAGACGAAATTTCTGAAGCGTTAGACTGGCTCACAGGCTTAGCCATGACGACCGATCAGACTCAACCTGCGCCTAAGAGCTCCACAGGCTTTCGCGTATATGCGCCGATCGAGGTTTCCGCTTTAGGAACCCAGGCGATAGGTTTTATTCAATTTCTTGAATCTGCTGGTTTATTGACTTCTCTGCAACGTGAAATTGTTATTGAGCGAGCGTTGGCAGTGAATGAGTCGCCCTTGCCTTTGGATAAGTTGCGCATCATCGTCCTGATGATGTTGTGGAGCCAGGGCGCGGAACCAGATATGTTGATGTTTGATGAATTATTGTTGTCAGATGACGACAATGCCACCCGCCTTTTACATTAATCATTTCAATATTCAGAGATTTCTGACAAAAATCGCATATTGATTGCGATTTTTAGACTGTCACGCTTATCATTCCCCGCTAATTTAGGTTAGTCTTACGCTTATTTACGGAAAATGTTGCACATTCGACATTGTTTCCTTGCACAGAACACCATTCGAGAACCCCGAAATGACAAAAACGCTCATCATTGCCGAAAAACCCTCAGTCGCCGCCGATATTGCGAAAGCCTTGGGAGGTTTCACCAAGCATGATGATTATTTTGAATCCGACGATTATGTGCTGTCATCAGCAGTCGGTCATTTATTAGAGATCACTGTTCCCGAAGAATACGATGTCAAGCGCGGCAAATGGAGCTTTACCCATTTACCGATGATCCCGCCCTACTTCGCATTGAACCCGATTGCAAAAACGGAAACGCGCTTAAAAGTGCTGACGAAGTTGATTAAACGTAAAGATGTATCCGCACTGATCAACGCATGTGACGCGGGTCGCGAGGGAGAATTAATTTTCCGTTTGATCGCCCAGCATGCAAAAGCAAAACAATCAGTGAAGCGCTTATGGTTGCAGTCGATGACACCTGGTGCCATCCGAGACGGATTTCAGAAATTGCGTAGCGACGACGACATGATGCCTTTGGCAGATGCCGCGCGTTGCCGTTCCGAGTCCGATTGGCTGATTGGCATTAATGGTACCCGTGCCATGACCGCATTCAACTCCAAAGAAGGTGGTTTCTACCTGACCACGGTTGGACGCGTACAAACGCCAACCTTGTCTATCGTGGTTGAACGCGAAGAAAAAATAAAGAAATTCGTATCCCGTGACTTTTGGGAGGTTCGTGCCGAGTTTGTCTGTGCGGCCGGTATTTATGAAGGTCGCTGGATGGATCAGCAGTTCAAAAAAGACGAACACGATCCAGAGAAAAAAGCTGAACGTCTGTGGAGCAAACTGGCTGCCGACACCATCGTTGCCGCTTGCCGTGGACGCCAGGGCAATGTGACTGAAGAATCCAAGCCAGCGACACAGATGGCGCCGGGTTTGTTTGATCTGACGAGTTTGCAACGCGAAGCGAATGCGAAATTTGGTTTTTCAGCAAAAAATACTTTGGGTCTTGCACAGGCGTTGTACGAAAAACACAAAGTCCTGACTTATCCACGTACCGATTCGCGCCATTTGCCCGAGGATTATCTGGATACGGTCAAGCAGACCTTGAGTACCATTTCTGAGAACAACAACTACTATCAGTTTGCCAGCCAAATTTTAAAAAGTAATTGGGTTAAACCGAATAAGCGGATTTTTGATAATACTAAGATCAGTGATCACTTTGCGATTATCCCTACTGGTCAGGCACCGAAAAACTTGTCCGAACCTGAACAAAAATTGTACGACCTGGTGACGCGTCGCTTTATGGCAGTGTTCTTCCCGGCCGCAGAATTCCAAGTTACAACCCGTATTACCGAAGTCACAGGTCATCACTTTAAAACCGAAGGCAAAGTCATGACCAACGCTGGTTGGTTAGCGATTTATGGCAAAGAAGCGCTGGAAGAAAAAGATACCGAAGGTAAAGGCACCCTGGTTGCCGTCGCGAAGGGTGAAAAAGTATTGGCAGACCAAGTTACATCCCATGGCCTGGTCACAAAACCCCCCGCTCGTTATAGCGAGGCGACTTTATTGTCGGCAATGGAAGGTGCCGGAAAACTGGTCGATGATGGCGACTTGCGTGATGCAATGGCTGGCAAGGGACTGGGTACGCCGGCGACGCGTGCTGCGATTATCGAAGGTTTGTTGACCGAAAAATACCTGCTTCGCGAAGGCCGTGAATTGATGCCGACCGCTAAAGCTTTCCAATTGATGACTTTATTGCGCGGTCTTGGCGTCGACGAACTGACTTCACCAGAGTTGACTGGCGAGTGGGAATACAAACTATCGCAAATGGAAAAAGGCAAAATTAGTCGCGAAGAATTTATGCGCGAAATTGCCCAAATGACCCAAATTATCGTTAAGCGTGCCAAAGAATACGACAACGACACCATTCCTGGTGACTATGCGACCTTGCACACACCTTGCCCACATTGTGGTGGCGTGGTGAAAGAAAACTATCGTCGTTTCGCTTGTACCAAGTGTGAATTTTCTATGAGCAAAACCCCAGGCAGTCGCCAATTCGAAGTGGCTGAAGTTGAAGAGCTCTTGGCAAAACGTGAAATCGGGCCACTGCAAGGCTTCCGCTCTAAAATGGGACGCCCGTTTGCGGCTGTCTTAAAAATTGTGGCCGATACCGAGCACAATAACTTAAAGCTGGAATTTGATTTTGGTCAGAGTCAGGATGATGGTGAAGACGGTGAGGGCATGGACTTCAGCACCCAAACATCACTCGGGCCGTGTCCTAAGTGCGGTAGCGGGGTCTACGAAATGCCACTGAATTATGTATGCGAAAAATCCATGGCTAAGCCAAAAGCTTGTGATTTCCGCAGTGGTCGTATTATTTTGCAACAAGAAATTTTGCCTGAACAAATGGTGAAATTACTGGTTGATGGCAAAACTGACTTATTGCCAGGCTTCGTTTCTCAGCGTACCCGTCGCCCTTTTAAAGCCTTCCTGGTCAGAGCAAAAGACGGCAAGGTTAGCTTTGAATTTGAAGAGCGCAAAGCTAAGGCGCCAGCAAAAGCAAAGTCCAAAGCCGCGGACGCCGGTGATGCTGAGGTGGAAGTTAGCACACCAGTGAAAAAAGTTGCTGCACGCAAAAAGAAAGCTGCCTGAGTCGGATTTTTTTAGCCAGAAACTTGCCTTAGTTTACATAAAGTTGCAAACTAAGGCTGGCATTCTGTATATTGTATGAAGTAATTTATGCAATAGGATCAGTATGCAGCCGAAGGAACTATTAACACGTACCCGTTCAGAATTTTTCACGACGTTTCAAAATGCGATCCAACATATCGTAGCACCTGCTATTGAGACCATGTTTGCTAAGGCGAATTCTTGCAATTCGCCGTCAGAGCAAACCGAAATTTTCCGCGCTCGTGCAGCGCTGCAAGAACATCGTGAAATGCTGGTGCAACAATTGAGCCTGAATTTGGATCAGTTGCTCGACCGAAGCTTAGAAACAACTTACCAAAATTTCCGTCCATCTTCCTCTGCGCTTTCTTTGTCGCTCGATAATATCGGTTTGCTTGATTCATCGACTTTTGAAAGCTCCCTGCGCTTTAATAACATAACCCAACTCTTCCGCGATGCCGCAGGGCAGGAATTGGTTGATTTGAATATCCGTCTGGCAGTTCTGTTCGGGCAAGACGATATCTGTGAGCGGGAAAATCCTTTCCGCCCTTACCTGATCGCGCGTTGCATATCATTATCGGTTGAGGCATTAAAATTGCCACCAGAACAGACGGCGATATTGATCACCCAGATCGGTGAAACACTCAGTAGCAATGTTCTTGAAATGTACCAACGTGCAAATGCCAATTTGGCAGAACAAGGAATTAGTGCGCAATTAGTATTGAAAATAAACAAAACCCCAGAAAGCTTGCCCTCACGTTCAAATGTTTCTTCTGTGTTTGCCGATACACAGCAACATCATTTGGGTGTTGGTCGTCCTGTTCAGAAAGAATTTTCTGCGCCTGCCCCTTTTCGGGCCGCGGCACAAGATGAATTCCCTGAACTGATGACCAAACCGGCCATCAACATAGAACAATTATTTCTCGCAGTACGTGGTCGCGCAGGATTCTCCAAAGCACCCCAAGATCAGATTGTGCTGAGTGAACATGAATCACATTCATTAGGTTGGTTGGAGGGCGGTGCTGGTCTTGGTGACATGTTACGCATTGCTTTCGGCGCTGAAGAAGACTTAAGCTGGGAGAGTAAATCGAGAACACGGCCACCCATACAAACTTCAAGTTTGCGCGGAAGTTCTGGTAGCCAGAATTTATCAGTAGTGCGTCAATTGGTGCATCAATTGCAGGTCGCACATGAAGCGACGATATCCGCAGGGAGCGGAGCCGCTGCGGTTACAAAATTTTCTTTTGCGGGATTAGATTTTCCAGCAATTGTTGGTCAGATGCATAAATTGCTGACACCGCCGATAGCGAAAATGTTGAACGAGCATGGCGAAGTCAGAAATCTGATCCACGAGCAGCGCGAAGTATTGTTTCAGTTGGCGCGGACTACTGTGGAGCAAATGAGCATCGATGTCGTGGCAATGGTATTTGAGTCGATCTTGTTTGATTCCGTGTTGCCCATCAATTTGCGTGTGCAGATTGGGCGTTTGCAATTTTTGCTTTTGCAGTTAGCGCTCTCTGATCAAGAATTTTTGAGTGGTAAGCAGCATCCTGCCAGAATGTTACTCAATCGTATTGCGACTGTTGCTTTGGGTGTGCAATATGTGGAATCCAGCGCAGAGCAGTTTGAGCAAGAATTCGGGCGTATCTTCAAAACTCTGGGCAAGCACGATTGTGAAATTCCAGGTCTGTTTGAAAGAATTTTGAATCGCTTTGACACCTTCGTCATGCGCGAGTTACGCATACAAGACAAAGTAATCAGACGCACTGTCAAATCAATAGAAGAAGCGCAGATACGATATAGCCAATTTGAACAGACTTCACGTACACTTAAAGCAGCTTTGGCAGTAATGAACTTGCCACCACAATTTTTAGCCTTTCTTGAGAATGAATGGGTGCGGGCGATCAATCTGGCAGATCGCAGAGAACCAGAGTTGGCACAGCGTTTCAGAAAATTTGTACCCGAAGTAATCTGGAGTATTCGTCCAAAGCGGAGTAATGAAGAGCGTCAGCAGTTTTCGGTTTTGTTACAGCCAATGCTGGAAAGTCTGCGCTTTGGCATGGACATGCTCGGATGGGGGCAGTTTAAACAAAATGCTTTATTGAATTGGCTCAATGATGCACATGGGCGCGCATTGAAACCAGGGGACGAAGCCGTTTCAGATTTGTCACTGGAAAAAATGTATGCGATTTTTGACGAGTTTGTAAATCAACCGCCAGTCGTCATTTCTGAAATTGCCACAGAAGACAAATCTCCGGAAATGCAGAAATATTTATTAAATATTCTGGAAGAACTCGGATTGACCGTCACGATGCTCGATGCAGATAGGGCTGGCCTTCGAGATTCAAACGATGGAATGATACGCCTCAGCAAGCCTGTGCGCGCCGTCGATACGCAAGAGTTGCGTTCCCGACTTATTAGTGGTGTCCCAATTGAAATGAATCTGGACGGTATCTTTTACCGGGGCTGCGTACATTGGGTCAGCCCGGGTACTAATAGCATGGTACTTAGTTTTAAATCACATGAAGCACCGGCCGTTATTTCAATAGATGGCTTCTGCCAGCATTTGACTCACGGCACCGCACGCATGGTCGAAAGCGCGAGTTTATTCGACCGTGCGATTGCATCTGTATTAAAGTCCGCGGACGCGCTTGACCGTTAGTCATATTCCCCGGTTCAAATTCAGTGTAAATAATTTACGTTACTCCCTTGCTTTCAAGGGGTGAACTTTGCTATAGTTCGCCTCCCGCTAAAACGGGAAGTAAGAAAGAAGCAGCAGCCAGCAACTCCGGCGGTTTGATTTGATGAAATTGACGCGAAAGCGACAACATCTGCATAAGATGCATCGAAACGAACAGCAAAAGCAATCAGGGAGTTGACAGGGTAAATAAAGTGCTGCATAATCTCGCTT
>NZ_JBMPOQ010000030.1:0-31902 GCF_049340505.1 Undibacterium sp. Dicai25W
CCCGCAGCCATTGGCAGTACCTGGGGAAATCAACAAGAGTTGGTCAATTGATTTTATGAGTGACGCGTTATGGTGTGGCAGGCGTTTTCGTACGTTTAATGTGGTCGATGATTTTAATCGGGAAGTATTAGCGATTGAAGTGGATCTGAATTTACCTGCGTCCCGTGTAGTACGGGTGCTGGAGCGTATCGTTGCATGGCGTGGCTTTCCGGCACAGATCAGAATGGACAACGGACCTGAATTTATTTCAGCCACTTTAGCTGATTGGGCGCAAAAGCATGATGTTCATCTGGAGTTTATTGAACCAGGTAGACCTATGCAAAATGGCTTCATTGAACGTTTCAACCGCAGCTACCGCCAAGGGGTGTTAGATATGTATGTTTTTAAGAACTTGCAGGAGGTCAAAGAAAGAACAGAATTGTGGATGAACGATTACAACGAGCAATGTCCACATGATTCTCTCAACGGGATGACACCTGTTGAATACCGATTATTTCATCAACCTCAAAACTCTAGTAATACATGGCACTGATTGGGGGAGGTTTACACGGCAAAGGCCAGTTTTCGAATGATTTTAGGGGGCACAGAAATGAAAAAAGCCCTGACGAATTCTCGTAAGGGCTTGATTCAATTACTAAAATTCTGGTGGGCCTCCCGTGAGTCGAACACGGTACCAACGGATTATGAGTCCGCTGCTCTAACCAACATGAGCTAGAGGCCCATTTTTCTTCACGTTTTCTATTTTTTTGATTAGGTTTTCTGTTTAGAGAAACTAAAAAAAATAATAAAAACCGTTCGCTACTACAAATCATTTACTCCGAAAAATCGGCGCAAAAAGACGCATTGGCGCTAAAAAAATCAGCGCCAATTATACAACATTAATTCCCTTCGAGGAAGCTCTTGAGCTTGTCTGAGCGCGATGGGTGACGTAATTTGCGCAGTGCTTTTGCCTCTATTTGGCGGATGCGCTCGCGGGTGACGTCGAATTGTTTACCGACTTCTTCCAGTGTGTGATCGGTCGACATTTCTACGCCAAAACGCATACGCAATACCTTGGCTTCGCGTGGCGTTAAGGAATCCAACACGTCTTTGACAACGTTGCGCATCGATGCGTGCAGCGCTGCATCAGCTGGTGCCAAGGTGTGGTTGTCTTCGATAAAATCGCCGAGGTGAGAATCATCGTCGTCACCGATGGGGGTTTCCATGGAAATCGGTTCTTTCGCGATTTTCATGATCTTGCGGATTTTGTCTTCTGGCATTTCCATCTTGATCGCCAGCGTTGCAGGATCTGGCTCTACGCCTGTTTCTTGCAAAATCTGACGTGAGATACGATTCATTTTATTGATCGTCTCTATCATGTGCACAGGGATACGGATGGTGCGCGCCTGATCGGCGATGGAACGGGTGATCGCCTGACGAATCCACCATGTGGCATAGGTCGAGAATTTGTAACCACGACGGTATTCAAACTTATCCACGGCCTTCATCAAACCGATGTTGCCTTCTTGGATCAGATCGAGGAATTGTAGACCGCGGTTCGTGTATTTTTTTGCGATAGAAATAACCAGGCGTAAGTTAGCCTCGGTCATTTCGCGCTTGGCTTTACGGGCTTTCATTTCACCAGCAGACATGCGCTTGTTGATATTGCGCAGATCTGGCAACGGCAATACAACGCGCGATTGCAGGTCGATCAATTTTTGTTGCAACTGCTGCACAGCGGGTACGTTACGACCCAGGATTGCGCTGTAGGAATGGCCGGAGTTCACTTCGCCTTCCACCCATTTCAGGTTGGTTTCATTACCTGGGAATACTTTGATGAAGTGTGAACGTGGCATGCCGCAGCGATTGACTGCAACTTCCAGAATTTGCTTCTCAATATGGCGCACTTCGTCGACCTGACCGCGCAAGGTGTCGCATAATTTTTCAACGACTTTGGCCGTAAAGCGAATCCCGAGCAATTCGTTAGAAATCGCTTCTTGCGCTTTGACGTAAGACTTAGAGTTGTAGCCTTCTTTTTCGTAAGACTTGCGCATTTTGTCGAAGTTGGTGGCAATGATTTCAAACTTTGCCAACGCATCACGCTTCATTTGCTCTAACTGTTCAGCAGAGATGGCGGCTGCGCCTGCGGCACCACCGTCGTCATCTTCTTCCTCTTCGTCTTCTTCGTCTTCTTCATCCTCTTCATCCTCATCGGATACTGGAGCGACGACGACAGGAGCAGGTTCGTCGTTGGCGTTTGGATCGACCAAACCATCAACGATTTCATCGATTTTCATTTCATCGGCAGCGATTTTTTCTGCTGCTGCGAGGATTTCTGCAATCGTGGTCGGACACGCAGAAATCGCCTGAATCATGTCTTTCAGGCCTTCTTCGATTTTCTTGGCGATGACAATTTCGCCTTCGCGTGTCAGCAACTCTACCGAGCCCATTTCGCGCATGTACATACGCACTGGATCGGTAGTACGACCAAAGTCAGAATCGACGGTGGACAAAGCGGCTTCAGCGGCGGCTTCTACTTCGTCATCATCGGTCGTAACAGTAACGACGTTATCTGACAACAGCAAGGTTTCTGCATCTGGCGCCTGCTCATAAACCGCGACACCCATATCGTTAAACGTACCGATAATGCCTTCGATCGCTTCTGGATCGACAACGTTTTCTGGCAAGTGATCGTTGATCTCCGCAAACGTTAAGTAGCCGCGATCTTTACCGAGTTTAATCAGGGTTTTGAGTTTTTGACGGCGACGTTCTAGTTCTTCTTCGGTCGCTTCAGGATCAGAAGAAAACGCGTCTTTCAAGAGCGCTTTTTCTTTAGCTTTACGATCTTTCGCCTTTGCCTTATCAATTGCTTTCATCTCAGCGCGTTCAACCGCGTTCAATGCTGCAATTTCTTCATTTTCAGGCTGATATTCTTTTGGTTTGCGTCCGCGACGGCCAGGCACTTTCACACCTGGTAAAACATAACCAGACGTATCAATTGCGGCTAATACCGCAGCATCGGTCGTCTGCGAGACGGTCGGTGCAGATCCAGTCTTGATTTCCTGAACTTCAGGAGCAGCTTTCGCTGATTTCTTGGTAGGCTTAGTCACTGTCTTTGAATCGGTTTTGTTAGTTGTCACGGAAGCTTTCGATGTTGCGGATACCGCTGGGTTTGCTTCAGACGAATCAGCTTCAATTCGTGTTTGCTTACCAGCAATCTGATGAGTTGCGACTTCCGCAATTTTCTCATCACTTTTTTTGACTCGAGATGGCGTCTTGGTCGCCACTTCATTTATTTGCGTTTTTTTGTCTGATGCACTCTTTGCGGCATCACTGACTGTCTTTGCAACTGGCTTAATTGTTGCCACACCTGACTTACTCGTCGCCTTCGGTGTTGCTACGGTTTCAGCCGCCTTATTCACTTTAGGCGCTTTAATGTCTTTCGCAACCTCTATTTTGCCAACGGCTTTTGTTGCTGCCGGACTCAATTTTGCTGCGGCTTTCACGGGTATTGCCTTTTTCTCGGCGACCTTGGTGGCGGGCTTAGCGACGACCGGTGTTGCAAGCTTGCGAACAGCCGCAGAGACTGGCTTGGCAGTTGATTTGGTTGCTGGCTTCGCCGCAGTCTTGGTTGCAGTTTTACCTGCTGCCTTGGATTGCGTTTTTACGTCAACACTTGTTGCTTTGGCTACTGCTGTTTTACTGACTGTCTTTGCTGCAGGGGCGATGCTTGCATTTTTAGACACCTTGGTTGCAGTTTTTACAACTGCCGCGGGCGTCAGTGTTTTCGCGGGTTTCTTCATTGCGCTAGCCATTGAATCAAACCATCTGGAACTGAGAAAGTCGCCTGCATGCGCACATAACAAAATGCACAAAAAAGAAATGCCTCGCCGACAGAAGGACTCATCTGCATGCAGTGCAAATCCATATTTGTTTCAGACTTCCCGAGACTCAGCGCCAGTGTTTTGGGTTACTCGGAGGAGCATTTCGCTCACCTAAACAACACATTTCGCCGCAATTAGACAATTTTGCGCGAAATGAAACAACCTAAGACCTTGAATCATAAGCCTTTAATTATAGCATGCTGTCAAGCGATTCTCTAGCCCAAAGCTAGACAAACGACAACTAAACTGATAAAAAAATAGGCAATTTTTATTCAGATAGCTCTTGAAAATTTCACATTCCGCCACCAACTCAGGCGCGACTTGCAAGACAAAAACTTACTTAAATGAAAATTTTCTGCTTAGTTAGATTCATCTTGCAACAGTTAATTTCAAGCGAAAAACTAACGAGTGCCAGCCTCTGTGACTGCCTGTTGACGCAAGAGTTCCTGCAATTGCATGATTTCACGCCAACGCGCCTTGTCCTCATCAGTACGCAATCCGGACGCAACCAATCGTTCCGCTTCACTTTTTAGCGCCTGCGAACGGATTTGCCGGATTGCGCCAGTTAATTCCAATTTAACCAGATCAGGATCGGTATCCGCTTGCTCAGCGACTTCGGCGATCAAACCGTCATAATCCTGACTAACTGCTTTGAGCTGCTCAGCGAGTGCTGCGAATTGCGCGCCTTCACCCATGCTTTGCGCGATTGTGACTAACTGCATCAACATCGCAGCACCATCTGGCGCCAGCACGGCAGCCTCAGCCAATAAAGACTGATCAAGCATCGCTGAAAGAGCTGGATACGCAACCAAAATACGCATAATCTGACGCTCCAGCCCGACTGGCGCACTACGCTTAGAACGCGGTGGTGCCAATTTGACGCGCGCAACCGGCTGCGCCAGCTCAAACAAAGCTTCAATTTCTGCCGGTGTGGTTTGCGTCAGCTGCGCGAGATTTCTGACGATTTGTAAACGTAAGCCAGAAGGCTGCATGCCTTGCAACAGAGGTTTTGCATCGAATTGGGTTCGCGCCCTGCCCTCGGCCGAATTCAGATCATTATCGCCTACCATCTCACGCATAAAAAATTGCGATAAAGGCATGGCATCATGCACCTGCTGCTCAAAAGCATCCGCACCAAACTCACGGATAAAACTATCTGGATCATGCTCAGCAGGTAAAAAGAGGAACTTAATAAACTTATCGTCATTCGCGTGTGGCAAACAAGCATCCAGCGCACGACGCGCAGCGCGACGGCCAGCGCTATCGCCATCAAAACTAAAAATAACGTGATCGGTCTGACGCAATAATTTTTGCACGTGGGTAGGTGTACATGCCGTGCCAAGCGTCGCGACTGCTTGCGGAAATCCCATCTGCGCCAGCGCCACCACATCCATATAACCCTCGGTCACCAGGACATAACCCGCTTCACGTATCGATTGACGCGCTTCAAACAGGCCATACAACTCATAGCCTTTTTGAAACAAAGGGGTTTCCGGCGAGTTCAGATATTTGGGCTCACCCTGCTCCATAATCCGCCCACCAAAGCCAATAATTTGACCTTTAGTGTTACGAATAGGGAACATGACACGATCACGGAAGCGATCGTAACGTTTGCGACCGCCGCCTTCTTCTTCACTTTTATCAATCACCAGCCCCGCTTCGACCAGCTCTGGTGCCTGATAATCAGCATAAACCGAGCGCAAGCCATCCCAGGCATCTGGTGCGAATCCCAAACCAAAACGTGCGGCGATTTCACCGGTCAAACCACGTTTTTTAAGGTAAGCGATCGCTTGCGGGGCTGTGCGTAACTGTTGCTTGTAGTAGTCCCCTGCTTTAGTCATAACCTCTGATAAGGCCAGACTTTTAGCCGTCACTTCAGCGCGTTGCGCTGGCAGCATACGATCTTCTTCGGGAACAATCATACCGTTACTCTGCGACAGATCGCGTATTGCATCGACATAACTCAGCCCGGAATATTCCATTAAAAAACCGATGGAACTGCCATGCGCACCGCAACCAAAGCAATGATAAAACTGCTTGGTCGGGCTGACGGTAAAACTGGGGGATTTTTCATTATGGAAGGGGCACAAACCCATGTAGTTTGCGCCACCTTTTTTGAGCTGGACGTACTTACCCACCACGTCGACAATATCAACGCGGGCGAGTAAGTCCTGGATAAAACTTTGCGGTATCAACGCTGATTACCAGCCGTGCGGCTTCTGCAATGGAGCAAAATTATCGAGTCAGGGCGGCTTTGACCAAGCCAGATACTTTACCCATATCAGCGCGGCCAGCCAGTTTGACTTTGAGTACGTCGATCACTTTACGCATATCTTGCGGGCCAGCAGCGCCCGTTTCAGCAACTGCGGCAGCAACGGTAGCTTGCACTTCTTCATCAGACAATGCAGCAGGCATATAAGTGGACAACACCGCCAATTCGGCTTTTTCGATATCAGCCAAATCCTGACGACCACCTGCTTCAAATTGCTGGATAGAATCTTTGCGCTGCTTGATCATTTTTTCAATGATTGCCAGGATCATGCCATCATCCAACTCAACGCGCTCATCGACTTCTTTTTGCTTCATCGCAGCAGTCAATAAACGGATCGTGCCCAATTTGCCCGCTTCTTTCGCACGCATTGCGGCTTTCATGTCGTCGGTGATTTGGTCTTTTAAGCTCATATACTTACCTTTTTAACCTGGGAAACTGAATCAGATAAAAACAACAAAGCCCGCTGCGGCTGACCGGAGCGGGCATGCAAAACCTAAGTAGCACTATTCAACATCGCACCTGGCTTAGCCAGATACAACATCAGAATTAATACATTTTCTTAGGCAATTGCTGACTACGAATGCGTTTGTAGTGACGCTTAACGGCTGCTGCCAGCTTACGTTTGCGTTCTGCAGTTGGCTTCTCGTAGAACTCGCGAGCGCGCAATTCGGTCAACAGACCGGTCTTTTCGATAGTGCGCTTGAAGCGGCGCATGGCGACTTCGAACGGCTCGTTTTCTTTAAGGCGAATTGTGGTCATGTAAGTTCAAACCATTGAAAGATTATAGGAAGACAGAGATAGTAACAGGATTTTTGATTTATGGGAAGGAATCTGATTAAATCTTACGCAAAAACTTTAATCTGCCTTGCCAATAAACTTAGAAAGTCAACACTTCTTGCCAGTATTTTTAAATTAAGGTTGGGAGTATCAAGCAAAATGCTTGAATTGTCCAGATATAATCTAGACTTAAAAATATACCCCCTACCAGTATAATAGCGAATTGCCACTTAATTTTAGTTAAACAATTTTCGGCGATTTTACAACGCCGCTCCTGCAGCACTACCCGATGCCCATGCCCACTGGAAGTTAAATCCCCCCAGCCAGCCAGTCACATCAACTGCCTCGCCAATAAAATATAAACCTGGCACTTTAGTCGCCATCATGCTTTGCTGCGACAGCGCCCGCGTATCAATTCCGCCGCGAGTCACTTCAGCCTTGCGATAACCTTCGGATCCATCTGGCACCAATTCCCATCGATTCAACTTCTCGCCCAAGGCACGCAGCCGTTTGTCCTGCATATCCGGAATTTTTAAATCACCATCAAAGCCATGCGCCGCCAGCAAGCCATCGACCAGTCTTGCCGGTAAGTATTGCGCTAAATAGTTAGCCAGATTTTTCTTGGTCATAGTTTTAGCTTGAATTAAATCTTCTGCAACGTCTAATTCTGGCAACAAATTAATTCTGATTGGTGTGCCGGGCTGCCAATAGCTGGAAATCTGTAGCACGCCGGGGCCCGACAGGCCTTTATGTGTAAAGAGCAAATCTTCACGGAAAACAATTTTTGATTTTTTCTCACCCGTTTCTATATCTACTTCTAGTGAGATGCCAGAAAGAGGTACAAATGGCTCCCAGGATTTTGTGTCAAACGTCAAAGGTACCAACGCTGGGCGCGGCTCTATCACTTTAATACCAAACTGACGCGCAATCTTGTGCGCAAAATCAGTCGCACCGATTTTTGGAATAGATAAGCCACCAGTGGCGATCACGACGTTTTCTGCAGAAATTTCCCCAGACGACGTTTTGAGCACGTAGCCACCACCCTCAGCTGGTGACACATCATCAACAGCACAAGGCATGCGCCATTGAAACTTGCCCGCATCACATTCGGCTTTCAACATGCGAATGATATCTTCCGCACTGTCATCACAAAACAACTGCCCCTTGTGCTTTTCATGCCAGGCGATGCCATGACGTTTCATCAGCGACAAAAAATCTTGTGGGGTGTAACGCGATAACGCGCTTTTACAGAAATGAGGATTCTCTGATAAAAAATTTGCCGGGCCAGCATGCAAATTCGTGAAGTTGCAGCGACCACCGCCAGAAATTCGAATCTTCTCAGCCAATCGGCTGGCATGATCAATTAATACCACGCGCTTGCCACGCTGCCCAGCGACGGCGGCACACATCATTCCGGCGGCGCCAGCACCGATCACGGCAACATCAAATTGCTTATTCATTATGGTATTGCCTTCATCAAAATCAGGGCAAGATTGTAGCGGATAAGCCTGCGACATATTTGCGATTGCATCAAAATACATATAATTTAGAGGAAAGCCTAAATCACGCACCACCCATTTTCATCTATACTGCCGCCCTTAGTTAAATCTGCACCAAAAACAAGCATGAAATTCTTATATGTATAGAACGATAACGCTGTTTGAAAAACACAACATTTCGTGCATTTTCGTTAGCAAATTGAATTCAATATAGAAGAAATTATTGACTTGTTTTCCGCAAAAAGAGATAACTAATCAACGATTACGCAAACGTTTGCGCAATCCGATTTTAAAAAGCAAAATTTTTTATTCTCCCCCTGGATTAAATTTTTTTTGCACTAAAAAGATCCTCTATTTGGACAAACCTCACCTTTGGGATTAATTTCATGCGCAACTATTCTTCAAAGCAGCTATTTAAGGGCGCGACACGCACCCTGATCGCTGTGGCAGTAAGCACTGCATTTCCTATGCATGCGGCATTAGCACAAGAAGCGAAGCCAGAAGCTTCGGGCAACGATGGTACGAAGTTGGAAACGGTCATCGTTACCGCTAACCGCCGCGCTGAAAACATCAAAGAAGTACCGATGTCTATTTCAGCAATTAAAGGCGATGCACTCGACACCTACGGTGCCAACGGTCAAGATATTCGCTTCTTGTCTTCACGCGTACCTAGCTTGAATATCGAATCAGATTTCGGTCGCTCTTTCCCACGTTTCTACATCCGTGGTCTGGGCAATACCGATTTCGACTTAAATGCATCTCAGCCAGTTGGCTTGATCTACGATGACATCGTCCAAGAAAGCCCGATCCTCAAAGGTTTCCCGGTATTTGACGTTGATCAGGTTGAAGTATTGCGCGGCCCACAAGGTACATTGTTTGGCCGTAACTCCCCGGCAGGCGTCATCAAATTTGACTCTGCCAAACCAACCCGTACATTCGAAGGCTACGGCAGCGTTGGTTACGGTAACTATGGCGCGATCAATCTGGAAGGTGCAGTTAACGTCCCTCTGAATCAAGATTGGGCAATGCGCATCTCCGGTCAGGGTCAAAGCCGTAATGACCGCGTGACCAATCCTTTGAGCACAGGTACTAAGACATTTGAAGGCTACCACGACAATGCAGCACGCGTGCAGTTCCTGTACAAAAACAGCGGCTTTAGCGCTCTGTTCAATTTGCATGGTCGTGACATGGCAGGCAACGCAACATTGTTCCGCGCCAACATTATTCAAAAAGGTACTAACGATCTAGTGCCAGGTTTTGATTATGGTACTTACCCAAGTGATGGTATTAATAAACAAACTCTGACTTCTTCAGGCGTCAATGCACATTTGCGTTGGGATCTTGAAGGTCTGACAGTCCACTCGATCACTGGCTACGACAAAGCAAAGTTCTATAGCCGTGCAGACGTTGACGGTGGCTACGGTGCATCTTATGCACTACCTATGGGTCCTGGCTTTATTCCATTCACTGCTGAAACAGCCGATGGCTTGCCAAATCTGCGTCAAATCACTCAAGAGGTTCGTGTAGAGTCAAGCACAAAAGATCCACTGCAATGGATTGCTGGCTTGTACTACTTCAACGAAAAAATCCAGGTTGATAGTTTTGACTTCAACACTTTGGGTGGTAACGTTCAAGATGGTTATGCTGTTCAACATCAAAATGCTAAGTCTTATGCTGCATTCGGCTCTGTCAACTATGCAGTGAACGATCAGTTTAAAGTTCGCGCTGGTATGCGTTACACCAAAGACAGCAAAGATTTTGATGCGCAGCGTCAATGGACGCCCGGCAAAGATATCAGCTTGGGTGGCACGCCAGTCCTGACAGCTAATCCTAGCGCGAGCAATGTAACCTGGGATTTGAGCGGCAGCTACGCAATGGATAAGTCAACGAACTTGTTCGCTCGTGTTGCAACTGGCTATCGTGCACCAAGTATTCAAGGTCGCGTCTTGTTTGGTGACAGCATCTCTGTTGCGCAATCTGAAAAGAACTTGTCCTTCGAAGCTGGTATCAAAAAAGACATTCTGGATAACACTGCTCGTATCAGCGCAACAGTATTCCAGTACACAGCAAAAGATCTGCAACTGACAGCAGGTAGCGGTGGCGTGAACCAGAATAAACTGGTGAATGCTGACAAAGCAACAGGTCAAGGTTTTGAAATTGATGGTCAAGCTAACCTGAACCGTAACTGGAAAGCTACTGTGGGCGTCAGCTACAACGACACTCAGATCAAGGACCCTAACCTGTTCGTTGCTGCTTGCGGTAACGGTTGTACCGTCACTAACCCAGCTGGCCCATTCAAAGGCACAGCTGCAATCAACGGTAATCCACTCCCACGCGCACCTAAATGGGTAGGTAACTTCACATTGAAATACACAACACAAATTGGCGAAGGCACTTTGTACGCTGTGACAGACTGGGCATACAAAGACAGCTACAACATGTTCTTGTATGAAGCAGCTGAATACAAAGCGAAATCTTTGTTAGAAGGCGGTTTGCGTGTTGGCTATCAATGGGCTGACGGTAAATATGAATTGGCTGCTTACGGTCGCAACATCACCAACAAGCAACAAGTTATTGCAGCGATTGACTTCAATAACCTGACAGGTATTTTGAACGAGCCACGCAGCTACGGTGTTCAATTCAAAGCAAACTTCTAATTTGGTTTAGATTTGCTTAAATAGAAGTAGCAATAAATCAAAACGCGCCAGATGATGAGTCTGGCGCGTTTTTTATTGACTTCAATGCTAATCTCCTAGATACGGCACTCCCATCGGACATCAGCGCATCTTTATTTGTCTCGCGACGTCAATACAAAATCCAACTTGCCGCTCTATGTTTTCAGGAACGGCGATGCGTCCCGCAAGCACGGCAGAAATCCAGTTTGCCGTCGCTTGAGCGTCAATGCTATCCGGCGCTTCGGGTGTGCCACCCGCCAAATTATCCTGCTTATCCAAAAGCGTTCTTCCCACCCCATCACTAAACCAATCTATGCGTTGCGCACGCCCTGTACTGGCGACCGTTTCACCTTCCGTGCCGCGCATCAAGAACACATCTCCCTCAAGCGGATTCTGATGAGTAGAAAAATAGTCCTGCAACATCTGCAAATACTCAGGATGCGTGTAAGAATTCAAACGCAACGCAGGCGAATCGAATGGTTGCAATAATTTAACCAGAGTGTGAGTCGAATTTCTGACCCCCAGAATTCGTCGCAAATTCAGCAAGCCCGACATCGATGGTGATAAAGTTTCAATGGCAACAAATGCTGGCTGCTGCGCAGCCATTTGGACACTGACTTGTTCTACGGTTTCACATTTCTGAATGCGTAATTCAGAAAAAATTTCTGCTGTAGTTACCCGTCCGGCATCCTTCGTTACACCGTGCACCAGCACTGGCACTCCCCGACGCGCAAGAAGCAAAGCCAGTAAAGGCGTGAGATTTGCTTTTTTACGAGCGCCGTTATAACTCGGGATAATCACTGGCGCATAAGCGGTATCAACAGGCGCAGTCAGCGGCATGATAAAGCTCTTAGCTGCATCCAGAAAACCGGCAATTTCATCTATCGATTCGCCCTTGATTCGCATGGACAATAATATCGCCCCAAGCTCCATGTCAGAAACTCGTCCAGCCAACATCGCCTCATACAAAGCTTGGGCATCGTCCCGCCCCATACTGCGGGCGCCGTCTTTGCCCCTGCCAATTTCTTTGATCAGATGTGCCGCAGGAAATGATGCCATGCCCTTTTCAAGAGTGTGTTTGTCTTTATTCATTATTTCATCAACAGCTTCATTACTGCGTTCCATTCTGCTGTCGTCACCGGCGTAATCGATAAACGGCTACCTTTTTGCAATACCTGCATGGTTTCCAATTCCGGATGGGTACGCATCTCAGTCAGGCTTAATAGCGGTGTCTTGCGGATCGCCTTAATATCGACCATCATCCAGCGCGGCGTTTCCCGGGTCGCTTTAGGATCAAAATAATGGCTCTTGGAATCAAACTGGGTATGATCCGGATAGGCGGTGGACACTACTTCAGCAATGCCCGCAATGCCCGGTTCTGCGCAACTGGAATGGTAAAACAATACCCCATCACCCACTCGCATGACGTCACGCATAAAATTTCGTGCCTGGTAATTTCTGACGCCGAACCAAGGTACCGCTGGCATTGCCAACGCGTCGTCGATACTCATTTCAGCAGGTTCAGACTTCATCAACCAATATGCCATAGCAATTCACTCAAAGAAAAAAAAGAGAAAAGATAAAAAATAAATTGTCGCATACTTGGACGCTGGGTATCTGAAAGCAAACGCAGATAGAAAAAATCAAATTCTCAAAATAAAAACGGCTGTCGATAACGACAGCCGTTCAGAATAAGTCCCCACCGATGCCGCTATGCCGGCATCCTGAACCTAAGCGGTTCAAGTTGGCCACGGTCAGTTCAATTTCGGGTTCATCGGACTAGCGACGCTCACACCCATCGAACAATGTTCCACAGCCTATGCACATAAATGGTTCAAGGAATATATGACATTGGCGAACACGGCAGGGAATTGAAGTTTACTCCCAAACTGAGTTTTCATGTCATTGTTTTTGATTAAATTATGCAATGACCCTGCAATTAAAATAGTTTTTCTTGTGGAGTAAGCGCCTGATCCATCACTTCATGCATCTGACTCATTTTCTGTTTCACCTCAGACATGGACATGCCAGATAACGGGCCTTCGGGTGATTTGGTGGCTAAGAGCTCCGTTGTCATACCCAGGGCAGCCATCACTGCAATACGGTCAGTTCCCTTGACCTTAGAGGAATCACGTAAAGCCGACATTTTGGCATCCAGATAAGCGGCCGCTTCGCGCAGCGCCCGGTCTTCACCATCTTTGCAAGACAGCTTATAACTTTGTCCCATGATAGAAACATCTACTTGTATCACTTTTTTTTCAGTCATGCTGCTTCCTCATCATTTACTGCTTCTGCTGGCAATTGCGCTAACAAGGCCGAAACCCGGTTATGCGCTTGCTGCATCCGTTGTTGCATATCGTGATTCTGCGAAGTCAACAACGCTACTTCGTTGCGCAAGCCAGCATTTTCAGTACGCAAGGCATAGGTAAGCTCAGCGAGCTTAGCAACTTTTTCAGCGAGTAATTCAAAATCGGAAATCATCATAGTTTGAGGTTATCAAGTGCAACAAATCTGGATTCTTATTATACGAGCAAATTTTCTGGCAACGTGCGTCCGGAACGAATGAAGTATGGAAAAATTTCAAAACACTTCATTTAAACGATAAAAAACCGATTAATTTGATAGAAATTCTGTTCAAGGCCAAAATAGACTATACAAAAACCGACATTTTTGTATGCAAACAATTATTTTATGTGACGAACCACATAAAATATCCTTAAGCATCACACTTTTTTTAAAAATAGGTTATTATTTGCTGCATAGCTAACCACGCTAGACTCTTCGTTGGCATCTCTCGGTACCCGTATTAATTACCATTGAAATTACGCCAATCGCCTCCAGATTCAACACTGAATGCGGCGAGTTCCGATTTCTGACCGATATTCTGTGGCGCTGTTACCCCTTAATTTTTCCCTCTCGATGAGGATTCCATGAGCGAAAACATCAAATATGTAAGCGATGCTTCTTTTGAAGCTGACGTATTAAAATCCGACAAACCAGTTCTGGTCGACTTCTGGGCTGAATGGTGTGGTCCATGCAAAATGATCGCCCCTATTCTGGAAGAAGTTGCTAAAGAATATGATGGTAAGGTCGTTGTTGCAAAAATGGACGTCGATGCCAACCAGGCAGTACCTGCTCAGTTTGGTATCCGCGGCATTCCTACTTTGATTTTGTTTAAAAATGGTGCTGTCGCAGCACAAAAAGTAGGCGCCTTGGCAAAAGGTCAATTGACATCTTTCATTGACGCTAATATTTAAGGTATCATACGTACTGCTCCGGCTTTGAATCCAATCAGCGCATCAATCGATTGAGATGAAAATTCTGGCGCAGTACGGTCACCGTATAGTATAAAACGTAAATTTAGAGCTTGTTTTAATGGTCATTTGACCGCAAAATACAAATAACTATTCTGTTTATTCTGTAGTTCCTCCGTTCACTCCCCCACCCCATACTCCCATCCCGGGACACTCACCATGCATCTATCTGAATTAAAAGCCCTACACGTATCCGCATTGCTGGACATGGCTGTAGGACTCGATATCGACAACGCGGCACGTATGCGCAAACAAGAATTGATGTTCGCGATTCTTAAAAAACGTGCAAAATCCGGCGAACAAATTTTTGGCGATGGCGCTCTTGAAGTGTTGCCTGACGGCTTCGGTTTCTTGCGCTCACCAGATGCCAGCTACATGGCTTCGACCGACGATATTTATATTTCTCCTTCACAAATCCGCCGTTTCAATTTACACACTGGCGATTCGATCGAAGGTGAAGTACGTACACCAAAAGATGGCGAGCGTTATTTCGCTCTGGTGAAGGTGGACAAGGTCAACGGAGAATCACCAGAAGCGTCGAAACACCGCATTCTGTTTGAAAACTTAACACCGCTGCACCCAAACAAAGTATTGACACTCGAACGCGAAATGCGCGGCGAAGAAAATACCACTGGCCGTATCATCGATATGATCGCACCAATTGGCCGTGGTCAACGCGGTTTGCTGGTGGCATCACCTAAATCCGGTAAATCCGTGATGCTGCAACACGTTGCTCACGCGATTACAACTAATCATCCAGACGTAACCTTGATCGTTTTGCTGATCGATGAACGTCCGGAAGAAGTGACTGAAATGCAGCGTTCAGTACGCGGCGAAGTCGTTGCTTCAACCTTTGATGAACCCGCAACCCGTCACGTACAAGTGGCTGAAATGGTTCTCGAAAAAGCCAAACGTCTGGTCGAAATGAAAAAAGACGTGGTCATTCTGCTTGATTCGATTACCCGTCTGGCGCGTGCGTACAATACCGTGATCCCAGCTTCCGGCAAAGTATTGACCGGTGGTGTGGATGCTAACGCATTGCAGCGTCCAAAACGTTTCTTTGGTGCTGCCCGTAACGTCGAAGAAGGCGGCTCTCTCACGATCATCGCTACGGCATTGATCGAAACTGGTAGCCGTATGGATGACGTGATCTACGAAGAATTTAAAGGTACAGGCAATATGGAAGTTCATCTGGAACGCCGTCTTGCTGAAAAACGCGTCTACCCAGCGATCAACCTGAATAAATCCGGTACCCGTCGTGAAGAATTGCTGATCAAACCAGATCAGTTACAAAAAATCTGGATTTTGCGTAAGTTGCTGTACTCGATGGACGAGATCGAAGCGATGGAATTCATCCAGGACAAAATGAAGGCAACCAAAAACAATGCAGAATTCTTTGAGATGATGCGTCGTGGTGGTTAATCGGTCTGAAAAATTTAGTTTGATTTGATTTGATTTGAATTGGATTAAATTTTTGATACAAATTGTCCTTCAAAAAAAAGCCGATACGCATGTATCGGCTTTTTTGCTTTTACGTTACTACCTCAACTTCTATTTCGCTGCGACTTCCTGCTTCGCATCCCAACCGCCACCTACCGCTTTATACAAACTGACCACAGCACTCAGATGCGCACGCTGGGTATCAATCACCGTCACTTGCGCTTGCCACAGATCTCTTTGCGCGTTCAAGACTTCGAGATAACTGCTATAGCCGTTTTTATAACGTAATTCGGCTAAGCGCAGCGAGTCTTTCAAGGCTGATACTCGATGCTGTCCGGACGTATAAATCTGCTCATTGGCGGTGGCGTTATTCAAGGCGTCATGTACATCCCTAAAGGCACCCTGTACTGTTTGCACATACTGCGCCAGCGCTTGTGTTTTGCGTGCTTCTGCACCAGACACGAGCGCGCCAATTGCACCAGCACGGAACACTGGCTGGGTTAAATTCGCACCAATATTCCATAACATCGATGCCGGATTAATCAAGTCTTTGAGACTTTGCGACTCGTAACCAACACCACTACTAAGTTTGAGCGTAGGAAAATATTGCGCTTTCGCCTGACCAATATCCGCATTCGCCGCCATCAGCGATTGTTCAGCGGCGACAATATCCGGACGACGCTCTAACAAATTGGAAGGCAAATCAGCAGGTACACGCAATTGTTGATACAGACCATCAATATCACTACCGCGTGCAATCACCGGTTTGGCAATTGCAGAAGGTGAACGCCCTACCAGTACAGCCAGAGCGGATTCGGTATTTGCCACTGATTGCTTTGCTTGTGCAAGACTGATTTCTGCCGCGGCTTCTTCAGAATCAGCTATATGTAAATCCAGTTCACCGATGGTGCCAGACGCATATAATTTTTTCTGCAAACGAAGTTTTTCCTGACGCGTTTTGAGCGTCACATCTGCCAATGCTAATTGGGCATCGCTGGCACGCAAGCTAAAGTAAGTTTGCGCCAGAGTACTATATAAACTCGTCAAAACAACACCTTGATTGGCTTCCTGCGCCAGCAAACGCGCACGTGCAGCTTCGTCAGCACGTGCTAACTTACCCCACAAATCAAGTTCATACGAAGCACTGAGACCTAGCTTATAGTCACGACTAATTGGTTCTGCCCCGGGTGGTAGTGAACCCGCATGTTGGCTCGTACGCAGTTTGGTCGGCGTGATATTTGCATCCACGGTCGGATAGCGATTGGAATTGGCACCGACCGCGAGTGCACGCGCTTCTTCAACGCGACCAGCAGCAAGTAGCAGATCCTGGTTATTGGCATGCGCCTCATCCAGCAACGCATTGAGGACAGGATCATTGAACCCTTTCCACCACGCCATATAGTCCATCGTAGCAGACTTGCCCGGCGCTGCAGCGACGCTCAAACTTGTCGACACATCCAATGCTGGGCGCTGATAATCAGGCCCTACCGAAGCGCAGCCAGCCAGCGCCAGACTGGCGGCCATCGTTGTTAATATAAATTTTGCTTTCAACATCATTATTCCTTAGTCACTGCGACAGATGCATCCATTTTTGCTGCGTAAGGTGCGGTCGTTACAGGATGAGCGAAATCAGCCTCGGTCGTTTTCAGGCGTTTATCGTTAATTAATTTAAAGAACAAAGGTACAAAGAAGATCGCCAGGAAGGTGGCCGCCAACATACCACCCAATACACCAGTCCCCAGCGATTGACGCGCAGCCGCACCAGCACCATGAGAAAACGCTAGTGGTACGACACCCAAAATAAATGCCAATGAAGTCATCAAAATCGGACGGAAACGCAAGCGCGCTGCCTCGACCGCCGCCGCCACTGGTGCATAACCTTCATGCACTTTCATGACTGCAAATTCCACAATCAGAATCGCATTCTTGGCCGACAAACCGAGCAAAGTCACGAGGCCGATCTGGAAATACACGTCGTTATTAAAGTGACGCAAATACACCGCCATCAACGCGCCAAAGATACCGAACGGCATTGCCAACAATACTGAGAAAGGCAGCGACCACTTTTCATATTGCGCAGCCAGAATCAGGAAAATCATCAACACGCCAGCACCCAGTGCAATACCGGCTGCATTGCTGCTACGTTTTTCCTGAAATGATGCACCACCCCAGTCGTAGACGACATCGGCAGGCAACACGTTCTTTGCTGCGCGTTCCATCGCCGCGATGGCCTGACCAGAGCTGTAACCTGGTTTCGCATCGCCCAGCAATTTAATCGCAGGCAAAGCATTAAAGCGTTGCACTGAATCAGGTCCGGTAATGAACTTGATCGTCGTGAAAGCACGTACCGGTATCATTTGCCCCGTCGAAGAGCGAACATACATGCGGCCGATATCATCAGGTTTGGCACGATACTGACCTTCTGCTTGCAACTGCACTGTGTAAATACGCCCATTTTTATTGAAATCGTTCACATAGTAGCTACCCAAAGTTGCCGCTAACGTGTTGTAGACATCAGAAAGGGCAACACCCATAGAACGTGCTTTTTCATTGTCCACATCCACGTAAAGCTGTGGAGAACGGGCTTGCCACAAGGTTTTCACACCGGCCAGTTCTGGCTGCTTATTGGCTTCGGCCAACAACAGAGGCAATAAAGTCGCCAGACGTTTAACGCCACCTTCTCCGGCATTTTGTAAATAGAACTCGAAGCCACCAGTTTGTCCCAAGCCCTGAATCGCAGGCGGGCTGAAGAACAATGGCAAACCTTCTTTGATATGGCCAGTTTTCATGTAGCTTTCACCAACCATTTGCTGCGCGGATTGGTTCCGTTCATCCCATGGTTTTAATGGGAAGAACATGGTCGCGGCGGATGATTTCAAACCGCCACCACCCAGAAAATCCAAACCAACCAAAGAGAAGGTGGTGTCGATATTTTTATTGGTTTGCATGACGGTCTCAACTTGCTTGACCATCGCATTAGTGCGATCCAAGGATGCACCATCCGGCATAATCGCCGCACCAATAAAGTAACCTTGATCTTCATCTGGCACTAAGCCACCTGGCACGTGTTTCCACAATACTCCGGTCAAAGCCACCATACCCAAGACCAAAGCAACGCCTAAGGTAGCGCGTTTCAGGAAGAAACTCACACCGTCGGTATAGCGCTTAGTCAAACGTAAAAACGCCGCGTTAAACCAGGTAAAAAAGCGATTATGATTTTCCGCCCCTGGTTTCAACAAGATCGCGCACAAAGCGGGGGTCAACGTTAAAGCAACCAAACCTGACAATACAACAGCGATAGAAATCGTGACCGAGAATTGACGATACAACTCACCAGCCAAACCACCAAGGAAAGCAATCGGGCCAAACGCCGCCACCAGCACCAGCACAATCGCAATGACTGGTCCGGTCACTTCATGCATCGCTTCAATCGCAGCATCTTTCGGCGACATGCCCTCTTCATTCATCAGACGCTCGACGTTTTCTAATACCACGATCGCATCATCCACCACGATACCAATCGCTAACACCATACCGAATAAAGTCAATGTGTTAATGCTGTAACCAAGCAAGTGCAAACCCGCCATCGTACCAATCAACGACACCGGAACGGCGAGCGTTGGAATGATCGTTGCACGCCAGCTTTGCAAAAACAAGTACACAACAATAAACACCAAGACCATCGCTTCTGCCAGTGTTTTTAGCACTTCTGCAATCGACTCAGTGACAAACGGCGTGGTGTCATACGGTGTCGAATATGTCATGCCTTCGGGGAATTTCGCCTTCAGATCTTGCAAGGTTTTTTCAACTGCTTTGCGTGTCTCTAAGGCATTCGCACCGGTTTGCAAAAACACACCAATGTTGGCAGAAGGATGACCATTCACGCGACCATACAAGTTGTAATCTTTAGAACCTAATTCGACCCGCGCCACATCTTTAATGCGTATCGTCGCACCGCTCTTATCGGATTTGACGATGATATTGGCAAACTCTTCTGGCTCCAATAAACGACCTTTGGCCGTTACGGTCATCGTCAGTTCTTCGGTATTGTTTGGTGGGGCACCCACTTTACCAGCAGCGTATTGCGCATTTTGTTCAGAAATAGCGTTTGAAATATCGCTCACCGTCACGCCCAATTGCGCCATGCGATCCGGACGCATCCAGATCCGCATTGCATAATCTTTGGCACCAAAAATCTGAATATTGGTTGTGCCAGGAACGCGCTTCAGTGCATCTAACACATTCTGCGTGGCATAGTTAGACAAGTACAAAGCATCGTAGCGATTGTCTGGCGAATACAAGGCTGCAACGACCAAGAAGTTTGACGAACTCTTAGAGACCGTTACGCCCTGACGACGCACTTCTTGCGGTAATTTAGCATCCGCCTGACGCACACGGTTATTGACGTTCACCGCAGCGATATCGAGATTGGTGCCGACTTCAAACGTCACATCGATTGATACACGGCCATCAGCAGACGACACTGAGTTCATGTACAACATGTGTTCGACGCCGTTGATTTGCTCCTCAATTGGCGCCGCCACGGTACGTTCTACCACTTCAGCCGAAGCGCCTGGATAAAATGCCGTCACATTGACGACAGGTGGTGAAATCTCGGGGTAACGAGAAATCGGCAAGACACGCAGAGCGGCCAAGCCTGCCAGCACAATAATCAACGACAAGACTGTCGCGAAAATCGGCCGGTTAATAAAAAATTTTGAAAACATGAATTATTCCTGTTTGCCTTTGCTGACGATGCAGCACTAAATTCAGTAAAGGAAGCTGATCGGGTTCTTATTCGGCAGATTTAGTAGCGACAGATTTAGTAGCGGCTGGTTTGGACGCTGCTGCGCTGTTCGCTTTTGGGGCGATGCTGTCTGCACCTGTTGCCGCAGCCACTTTCGCGCTCACAGCAATTGGCGTCACGGTCATGCCTGGATCATGCGCTTTGATGATGCCATCGACCAACACACGTTCACCGTTTTTCAAGCCTTTCGTCACCACCCATTCGCCATGCGACCAGCCATCTAACTCAACTGGTTTAGGGTCCAGTTTGTTGTCAGGCGATACGGCAAACACCATCTTGCCCATAGGACCATCGATCACCGCGCGTTGTGGTACAGCCAGAGCAGCACTACGTTTTGCCCCCGCCAGAATCACACGCACAAATTGACCTGGGCGCAAGTTACCGTCTGGGTTAGCGACCTGCGCACGCGCATCAAAACCGCCTGTTGCCGGATTAACTTTTTCGCTCACAAAATTCATCTTGCCTGAAGTTGGGAACATGCTGCCATCGGCCAATTTAAGTTGCACGTCAAAAGCCAGGCTGCCATTACTTGCGCGTTTGCCTGGTAATGCGACTTTGCCACTACCCACTTCTTTAGCGACTTTCAGGTAATCTGCTTCCGGAATGCTGAAATTGATGTACACAGGATCAGTCTGGACGATCGTCGTCAACAAACTATCAGCGGCTGTCACCAGACTGCCATTGGATTTATTTGCAATACCTGTCACGCCACCGATGGGAGCAACAACTTTGGTATAACCAAGATTAAGTTTGGCTTCATTCACTTGTGCCAGCACTTGCTTGTAACTGGCTTCGGCCGTTTCTAAATTTGATTTCGCATCATCAAATTCTTTTTGGCTAATCGCCTTTTCTGCGGCCAATGGGGACAAACGTGCATATTCACGTTTCGCCTGATTCAATTTCGCTTCGCTCACACCCGCTGCGGCTTCAGCTGATGCCAGTTGTGTTTTGTATGTGCCTGGGTCAATTTGGAACAAGACGTCACCCGCTTTTACGCGTGAGCCTTCTTCGTAAAGACGATTTTCCAAAATACCGGCGACACGCGCTCGCACTTCCGTCTCACGTGAGCCTGCAGTTTGACCAACATACTCGAAATCCAAAGCCAAATCGCGGTTTTCTACCGTCACGACATTGACTTCTGGTGGTGGCATATTGCCCGGTGCAGCATGTGCGGTTTCTTCCTTGCCGCAGGCAGCGAGAGTTAATAAGGGCAAACTCAAGGCAATAGCCCTAAACGCCGGATGTTGATAAATCTGCTTAATTTGACGTGATAGCTGATTAGACAGAGAAGCGGATGATGATGATGATGATGATGATGATGAGTCTGAAAAACGCATAAAGAATTCTTTCTGCTTAATTGAAGGACAGGACGACATTATATACATACAATCATGTTTGTATATAATGTCGCCTAACAACCCTACTAAGCAATAGGGTTCACATTAGAAAATCAAAGAGAAAAGATGAAATCTTTCCCGAAAATGGCTGGAAGTTGCGGGAAGTTGGCGAGAAAACGAGATTCTCGTACCAATTCTTGCTGCAACAAAAGAATGGACGTTGATGCTATTTGAGAATAAAAAGTTCAATTTAAATTTCAATTTGATATTTTTACTTTCATTTTGACATTTCTTTTGAAGATGTTTTACGCGAAATAAGGCGTTTTTGTGTTGTCCATCAATGAAATTACCTACAATTATTCGAAAATACATGTAAGGATTGCGGATTCTACCGGTGGCTTTTAACATGCAAGCCTGAAACAAGGTCTACAGCACCGACTTTCTGGTGAGAATCTGATAAGTATCTGAGAGATGCAAGGCATGCAACAGCACTAGCCGTAAAATGATCAAAGGCGAGTAACAATACCTGCCAGTGCTCAGTAAGTAGCCAATGGCATTAACAGAAATCGTAAAACACGCAGCAAAACCAGTAACAAAACAAGCAGTAATAGCGAGCCCAGGCAAACAAATTGATGAGGCTAGCCAAGGAATTGATATGGTCAGAAAGACGAAAGAAGAAGCGCAAGAAACCTATTCCGCCCTGTTGGATGCGGCGGAACAAGTGTTCTCGCAAAAAGGCGTGACCAACACCACACTCAATGATGTCGCTATCGCGGCGGGTATGACTCGTGGCGCGATCTACTGGCACTTCAAAGACAAAAATGCCTTGGTACAAGCGATGTGCGACCGAGCGTTTCTGCCTATGGAAGCCTTGTTGAATGAGATTATTGAAACGCCAGACAAAGACCCTATCAGCGCCTTAAAGCAACTTGATATTCATTTTTTGCAGTTGGTCTCTGGTGACAAACGCCAACGTAAAGTATTCGACATTATTTTCCATCGTTGCGAAAAAAATCCGGATCTGCCTTTTTTTGAAAACGAAAAACGTCAACGCGCTGAGTGCATGGCCAAAGTTGAAGCGATTATCAAAAGTGCGGTAACGCAAGGTAAACTGCATCCTGACACGGACACCTGGATCGCCATGCAAGCCAACCATGCGTTTCTGGTTGGCATCGTGCATGAATGGCTGGAAGACACCTCGGCATACTGCATGATTGCCCATGCCGAGAGCATGATCGATATGTTTTTGGCGGGATTATTGAGCTGCCCACCGCTCAAAAAGCCTATGCCGGTAGCTTCCAATTAAATTTGACGGCCAGCATACGCATCGCAAAGGTGGTCGACGTACCAGCCAGCAAAGCGACTGCCTCAGACACATCCGTCCAATTGAGTAACAGATATACCCAGCATCCGGCAAAGGCACAGGTGGCGTACAACTGACTGCGTCGAAACACCAGTGGTATTTCATTGCAAATCACGTCTCGTAACACACCACCGAAGATTCCGGTAATAACTCCCATCATGGCACACACAAACAGCGGCATATCCGCTTCTTGCGCCAGCGATGTTCCGGTCACACTGAACAGGCCCAACCCCAATGCATCAGCCCATTCCAGCGCACTTTCGGTTAAAGCGTGACGCAAATGACGCAACAAGGGAATAGCAAGTAATGACAAAACAAATATAAGTATCGGATATTCTTGATTTTCTACCCAAAACAAGGGTCGGCGATCCAACAACAGGTCGCGTAATGTACCGCCACCAAACGCCGTGATAAACGCTACCGTAAAACAGCCAACCGCATCCATACGTTTGCGACGTGCTTCAATAAAGCCTGAACCAGCGAACGCGAGCACCCCCAGCACTTCTGCGGTGTGCAACATTGCATTCATGCCAACATAACTACTTGCCATACTTACCCTAATGTAAATTACTCATTTTTAAGCCGCAATTTTACCTTCAAGTCCCACTGCGAAGCGGTCAAAGCCACCTCATGATTTGCAAAATTTAAGATTTCTTTGCAATAAGCTTAAGTTCCACACCATTTTGAGTCACCGCCAGCTATCCAGAATTTAAAAAATCATTGTATAATCATGGGCTTGGCATTTTGTTTGTTGCAAAATCCCAATTTATTCAACTCTGGCAAGTGATACGCAATCGGATCAAGAAGCAGTGCGATCGACGAAGTGCATATTGGCTACCTACTTTATATACTGAGGCAAGCATGAAAGACGGCATCCACCCAAATTATCGCGAAGTGTTGTTCCACGACGTTTCTAACGATTTCAAATTCATCACACGTTCTACTATCTCCACAAAAGATAAAGCAGAATTTGAAGGCAAAGAATACCCACTGGTAAAGATCGAGGTTTCTGCAGAATCCCATCCTTTCTACACTGGCAAACATAAAATCGTTGACACCGCTGGTCGTGTTGACAAGTTCCGCAAAAAGTTCGGTACCGTCGGTTCCAAAACTTCTGTTGCAAACTAATCAGTACAACGGTTTTTATAAAAAAGGCAGCTCAGGCTGCCTTTTTTGCTAAGCATGTCCTTACAATATTCAATTAGATCTTTAATTAGATCTTTAATTAGATCTTTAATTAAATCTTTAATTAGATCTTTAAGTAGATATTTAGTAGATATTTAAGTACGCGTTTTAAAAAATATTTAAAATGCTGGGCTGACGCAAAATTGTTCTGAATTGCAAGGTTTCCAGCTTTGCTGGCACTGCGATACTAGATACAAGCCAAACAGAGCGCAAGCACTGGAAGTAAGCAAGCAAGGCCTCAGATCAGAACCATTTTGCATCAGTCTTACAATATTTTTTGTTTTGCTGCGGCTTGTGCGCGAGCAAAATATGGATGCACTTGCAGAGTACATGCACGCATTCACCACCGACACGGTAACCAAAAGAATTACATATGAAGCCAGTCCGACTTCCTGCCGCCGCCACTATCGCCCTTCCACGCTGGGGCATTTTTGCCCTTTGCTTGTTGTACATTCTGCCAGGCCTGATCGGTCGCGACCCGTGGAAAGGTGATGACGCCACCAGTTTTGGTGTGATGTGGACGATGGCGCACGGCACAATCTCTGATTGGTTATGGCCGCACATTGTCGGCCTGCCTATGCCAGAGAAAGGCCCGCTAACCTACTGGCTGGGTGCGATCTGCATCAAGTTATTTGGCGGCATCGTTGGTGAACCAATGGCAGCGCGTTTGTCGACCGGGATTTTTTTCATTATTGGTTCAGTCTCAGTGTGGTACGCCACATATTTGCTGGGCCGACGTTCGGAAGCTCAACCGTTGAAACTGGCATTCGGCGGTCAACCAGAACCTCAGGACTTTGGCCGCACGCTCGCCGATGGTGCTCTCTTAATCTATCTTGGTTGCCTGGGTTTATTAGTGCGTAGCCATGAAACCAGCGTTGAAACTTTACAAATCTCCTTAATCGCATTTTGCCTGTATCTATGTGTGCGATTACTCGACTTTCCCAAGCGACGTCTGGTCATACAGTTAGGTATTTGCCTGGGCTTACTTACGCTAACCAGAGGTTGGGTGACGCCACTGAGCTTAATCATAGGTCTGGGTATTTTGTGTCTGTATCGCCAGCAAACCAGACAAATTAAATTCATTATCGCAGCTCTGCTGGTAGCACTGATATTGCCAGCCTTATGGTTATTGGCGATTCGCTTAGTACACCCGTATGACAGCACTCCTTTTCCAGCTTGGATGTCCTGGAACTATCATCAGATCAATTGGCCAAGTGTAGAGAGTGTCAGCTACTTTTTCAAATACAGCATATGGTTCGCGTGGCCCGCATGGCCATTTGCAGGTTGGGCGATTTACGCATGGCGCCGACAAGAAAAGGCATTGCATATCTCCCTGCCAACGATGTTCTTCATTTGCTTTGTGGTGCTCAGCTTCCTGAACCCATCCTCAGAAGAAAGTTTGCTACTACCAATTTTGCCACCACTTGCCATTCTGGCTGCATTTGGTTTGCCAACCATGAAACGCAGCGCCATCAACGCCGTCGACTGGTTTGCAGTGTTAGTCTTAACTGGCACCGCGGGCTTTATCTGGTTAGGTTGGATCGCAGAACAAACCGGCTGGCCAAACAAGTTGAGTGCAAAAATTATGCATCTGGCGCCAGGTTTTCAGCCTAACTTCAACCCATTCGTCTTTGCGATTGCACTGACAGCGACGATTGCCTGGTTTTTGTTGGTGTACTGGCGAATCTCGCGCCGTCCATCGGTGTTATGGCGTGCGGTAGTGCTCTCTAGTGGTGGCGTGATTTTGTGCTGGTTGTTGTTGCTCAGCTTATGGTTACCGTGGATCAATCAACGCATTTCTTATGCCACTGTCGCAAAAGAAGTTGCCCTGCAATTACCCGCCAAAGACTATTGCGTTGAGGCTTATATCGGCCCTTCACAACGGAGTTCACTGGCGTATTTTGGCAATGTTCATTTTGCAGGATTCTCTGATCAGAATTGCGAATACCTAATGCTGCAACACAATCGCAAACAATCAGAAGAACCGCAGTTACCATCGCAGTATCAACTCAAGCAATGGCAACATATCTGGAGTGGGCACCGCGCTTACGATAAAGACGAATTGCTGACCTTGTATCGCCGCAAAGAGCAATGAAATCGGCTTCAGAGTCAGGCTTGACCGGCAACATCACCCGCATTGCCGCTATTGCCTGGCCCATGCTAATCGGTCAGTTAGCGGTCGTTGCCAATGGCGTCATCGATACCGCAATGACGTCGCGTTTTTCAGCGACTGATCTGGCCGCACTATCCATCGGCATCTCGATTTACATCAGTATCTTTGTCGGACTCAATGGCGTACTGCAAGCCATTTCCCCAACCGTAGGCCAATTATTTGGGGCGCGTGATTATCCTCAAATCGGCGCAAAAATAAAACAAGGCGTTTGGTTAGCACTTTTCTTATCCTGCGTGGGCTGCACCATACTTCTATTCCCGCAGCCCCTGCTCAATATCGCCGAAGCATCCCCCGCCCTCTCAGAAAAATCCCGCCTCTATTTGCAAATTCTGGCACTCGCCTTACCGGCAACGCTGGGCTTCAGGATTTATAGCGCACTCAACAATGCCGTAGCCCGCCCCAAGATGGTGATGGGAATCCAACTCGCTTCGCTGGCCTTAAAAATTCCGCTCAATACTTTATTTATTTTTGGAGGCTTAGGCATACCCGCCATGGGTGGCCCTGGCTGTGCCATTGCGACGACAGTCATCGCCTGGCTCATGCTATTTGCAGGTTGGATCATCTTGCACCGCGTTGAGTACTACAAAATTTTTAAATTATTCGGTACTGGTTTTGTGAGGCCGCAATGGCAAACCTTAAAAGCCTTGCTGCACCTTGGCATCCCGATGGGACTGAGCTATCTCATTGAAGTTACCGCCTACGCTTTCATGGCATTGTTTATTGCACGCTTGGGCGAGGTCGCTGTGTCAGGCCATCAATTAACCGCTAACTTCGGCACGATTTTATATATGCTACCACTCTCTATCGCCAGCTCTACCAGCACGCTGGTGGCGCAAGCCATTGGCGCCAACGATTTCCCGCACGCAAAAAAGATGAGTCAGGCTGGCATCGCCTTAGCCGCGGGTTGCGCTATCCCTATCGGCATTCTGATCTGGCTCACCAGATCGTGGATATTGCATGCCTACACCAACAATGAAACCATCATCGCCGCCGCCCTGCCCTTATTTTTCTTCATCTCTTTTTATCAAATGTTTGACGCCATCCAGGTCGTGGCAGCCTTCATCCTGCGTGCCTATAAAATCGCTGTCATTCCAACAATCCTATACGCGGTCGCCTTATGGGGCTGCGGTTTAGGCGGCGGCTACTTCATAGGCCTGGACCCGTGGCACATCATCCCAGAACAAATACGCGGCGCAGCTGGCTTCTGGCTCGCCAACAGTCTAAGCATCGCTCTGGTGGCACTATTTCTATGGCTTTACTTACAGCGTGTCCAACATCAATTTCAAAAGCAATATCAAGCCGAAGCCTCAGGCCAAAAATAGACTAAAAAATATACTGAAAAATATCATACAAAAGATTTATAACAAGCACCGCCGATACCCAGACACCCGCCCCACTTGCAAAATCAAGGCAGTCCTGTCATAATCTCGTTTATGCGTTGCCGAGATGGCGGAATAGGTAGACGCACGGGACTCAAAATCCCGCGCCGCAAGGCGTGCCGGTTCGATTCCGGCTCTCGGCACCAATTTGATGTTTTTTGACATCCAGTAATATGCAATTTAACCCGTATTTCTCTATGAAGAATGCGGGTTTTTTGTTTTTTAACGTCCAACTAAGTTTATTGCAAGCCAAGGTTTTTTTATCCATAATTTAATCCATAATTTTATGGATTAAAGATGCCCAAAATAGCCGCTCCCCTCACAGACACACAGATCCGTAAAGCAAAGCCCAAGGAAAAAACCTACACCATCACTGATGGCGCTGGTATGTACATAGAAATAGCACCAACAGGCTCCAAAATCTGGCGCATGTCCTTTAAGCAGGCAAATGGCAAAACCAATCGCCTGACATTTGGCCCCTATCCCACAGTAACAATTACCGAAGCCCGCGAAAAAAGGGCTGAAGTACGTAAGCAGCTCCTCAATGGCGTTGATCCTAGTCTTCAAAAGAAAAAAGAAAAGACATTGAAGTTAGTATCCGCTGAAAATACCTTCGAAGCCGTTTCATGGGATTGGTTTAAAGTAAAAATTGAACCAACATCCCTCAGTCATAGCAAGCGCACACGAGCATACCTAGAGAACGACCTAATCCCTGTTCTTGGGAGGCTTCCTTTTGCAGAAATTAAAGCAATAGAACTTCTGGCCTGCCTACGAAAAATCGAGTCCAGGGTAAATAACCAAGGGAAACAAGTTACGGAAACAGCCAATCGCGTCCGAACGCTCATGTCCGGTCTATGGCGCTATGCGATCCAGACAGGAAAAGCGGAACGAGATATAGCAAGTGATCTGAAAGGCGCGCTAGTAAAACACGTAGGAGAAAATTTTTCCCATATTGACGACCCCAAGCTCCTTGGGGAATTGATGCGCGATATTGAGAACTACGATGGAAACCTAGCGACAAGAGCAGCGTTACAACTACTGCCGCTCGTATTTTCACGCCCAGGTGAGTTACGACAAGCTAAGTGGGTAGATGTGAATTTGGAGGCCAAGGAATGGCGCTACGTGGTTACAAAAACAAATAGTGATCATATCGTCCCATTGTCTGACCAAGCTGTTGAGATCATTCGCTCAATGAAACCGTTGACGGGTGATGGAACTTATATTTTCAGCGTTTGTTCCGGAGTACGGCCATTAAGTGACGGAACAATGAATAAAGCACTAAAGCAGATGGGGTATACCAGTGATGTCATCCAACCTCACGGCTTCCGGCATACCGCAGCCACAGCTCTCGCCGATCAGTTAGGATGGGATGAAGAAAAGATCGAACTACAGCTGTCGCACAAACGGAGTGGCGTCAAGGGTAAATACCAAAAAGCCAAATACCTCAGCGACCGACGTGAAATGATGACCATCTGGTCAAATTATTTATATTCTCTAAAAAATACCTATTTGAGGACTGGCCTAGAAAGGCTTTGCGCCTAAGTTTGAGACGAGCGATTTTAAGCAAACTCGCGCTTAATTCAGTTCAGGACACGTTTAAATCTATGAGCTTCCAACGTTGAGAATTTAGCATTCATTAATAACTATACGTGTATCGCAATACACGTCACTGATGTGATCAAAAAAAATGGCAACCGCTATGCTCTGTTAGCGGTTGCCGATTTACCTCCACAAAAACAATAAGAACTGCCATCTAATGTTCAAGGCTAATTTATGTGACGAGCCATATTCAATAGCTCAAGAAATGATGGATGCGACATGCAATAAGCACTCAACAAAGAATTGTCATTTTTATTTGTACGGAAAAATCCGTACAAAATAGTTCGTGATTTATCCGTACACTTTCGTTATTATTCGTGCCTAATTCGATAGTCTGAAAAATTGTCACTGCAAAAAGAACCTCGCTCATGCGGGGTTTTTTTACGTCTATTCAAAAGTAACTTAAGTCAGAAAACATCAATGTATTCCCTCGATTTTTAAAAATGGCTGCGCATCAACAGCAGAAAGCGCCAACGAATATTTGCAATTCATTTTGTTGATACGGGATAACGCACATGATTTTGAAGCGCACCAATGCTTCTGAACTTCGATTTCCAAAGAGCAGGTCTGCATGGCTTGTTCTTCAAAAAAAATACATCGGACTAAATTCTGGAGTTTTCGAAATACGGACTTACAATTTTTCACAAGACATCGTGCAAAGCTATTTAGACCCTTGCTTTGCCTTTTTTCTTCACCTTTTTTCTTCACCATTTTTTAAGAAGCCTATGTACTGCAATTTCATGTCCCAAGTTAAAACCAACAAAAGCACAGCGAACTGCGACCGAGAGTTCGACCAAATCGCAAATGCAGTTTTATGTATTTCGAATGACATGCCATTTGGTGGTGGATCAAGTTCAAAGAAATCAGTAAAAACAACCGCCAGCATCGATGCTGGCGCAGATGCACTTAACGAGACCAAGACGGATATGAACAACAAAAATTTCCCATTGAATCCTTCAAACTTCACTCAGGGAGGTCATTGCAAGACGAGAATCATCCGGATCAAAGAAGTCATCGCTCGAATAGGCTTATCGAGAAGCTCAATCTATAATTTGATTGCCATAGGAAATTTCCCCCGAAAAATTGCCCTCGGCGAACGCGCAATCGGCTTCTTTGAGCATGAGATTGAACATTGGATGTTGCAACGCAGAGGTGTGTAATGAAAAACGTCACTCTGGTACTCCGCATACAAAAGCTTGGCAATGACTATCGTATTAAAAATGATCCAGATATTCTCTCCAAAGCAGCAAAACATAATTTGCGAGAAATTGTGGCTGAATTACATCCTGATGCAAGCAGCCACATCAATCCTGCACGATCTCATTTAAATAAGGTATTGCGTGGCGAGGCAACATCCACAGGTATCGTTCAGGACTGCGAACAACGAATGCGAGAAGCGAATGCCGTTGTTAAACGTAAGGATAACATTCGCGGCGTGGAGCTCGTTTTCTCCTTACCTAACCATTTTGATGGCGATGTGCAAGCTTGCTTTAAGGATTTTGTAATATGGGTAGAGTCTGAATTTAAGGACATTCCTATTCTGTCAGCCATCGCTCATTACGATGAAGCTGCACCGCATGTTCATGTGATTTTGCTGCCGATAATTGGCGATAAGCTCCAAGGACATCGCATCATGGGAAACATTAAAACGCTACAAAAAAGGAGGAAGAACTGTGAAACGGTGGTTGGCCTTAAATATGGGATTACCTTGCAAAAGCCAGAACAACTCAGCCGTGAAGATAGCTTGAGCTTAGCGTTGAGTGCAGTCAATGATCTTTGCGCGTACCCCGAATTAATGAGAACCCCAGAGATTAAAAACGCCATCATTGCATCTTTAGCCAAGTGTTCATCGAATATCAACATGCATATTGCAAAGCATAAGATCAAAAAACCCCGAACACCAAGAAAAAAGACCTTCACCGATATTATGATCTCCAAAGTCAAACCGGATAATCAGGATAGGTATCAATAACATCATTGTCCCTTGGACGTGGGGATATGTGAGGATTTCAGTGATGGCCTTAAAGAATTGCATATCCCCTTCCTATTGGAAACTGATGTACGTTCAGATAGCCAATCGATGGTGCACAAAGTAAGCACCCGGTGAAGTCATCTTGAAGTTAAGAGCGTAAGCGTAGATGATCGTGTCCACTTATTAAGTGGACACTTGTACATGATGGAAGATGGAATCAATACGCCTAGACGGCGTCGGCGACACA
>NZ_JBMPOQ010000031.1:0-23698 GCF_049340505.1 Undibacterium sp. Dicai25W
TGTACAGTTGTCGCTACGTGTTTATCTGCCGTAGCCACTTTTATCGGGTTTCTCGGCTATCTTAAGATTGATAAACCTAGACCACGAAAAAGGTTAATTGAGGTGTTGGTAATTGGAAGCATTTTGGCCGCCGCAGGCGGAACTTGTTTAACGCTTATTTAGGCCACTAACGGCACAAACGAGACAGTCGTAATCTGCCCTAAGAATCCTTTTTACAAAGTTAAATTTGAAATTTGGCAGCAATAAATATGAAAATCGAGGCGATCAGTCACATCACTTTCATCGTTCGAGATTTGGAACGTATGAGTAATTTTCTTTGCAATGGTTTGGGTGCGACAGAGGTGTATGACAGCAAGGTGAGAAATTTTTCTCTATCCAGAGAGAAATTTTTTGTACTTGGCGGAACATGGATAGCTGCTATGGAAGGAGTTTCTCCAGATGAGCGGACATATCAGCACGTTGCATTTAAGGTTTCACCGGAGGATTTGCCTAGGTTTGAGAATAGACTTCGTGATTTAGGCGTCGAAATGAAATCGAAAAGAAATCGGGTTGAGGGTGAAGGTGAATCACTTTACTTTTATGATTTCGATAATCACCTTTTTGAGCTTCACACTGGTACGCTCGAGCAAAGGTTACATAGATATGCCGAGTAATTTCGAGTTTGGCAATGGGTTCGTTGACCAGATGCGGCACAAACTTGCGGTCACAATGAAAACCAAACTTTTGCAATTGAATGATGAATTACAAAAGTGCCAATGATTCCGAGTCCCGTCGCAGTAATTAGCTACACTGGAATTAAATTAGTCGGATATGTAGATTTACACCGATACGGAAATAATAAGCAAGGTTGAATATTGAATACAGATATTTCGGGAGAACTTAAGATTGATTAACTCAGTCGAAAATCGGCACAATGAAGGCGCATTTGAGAAAACTCAACTGACAGAAGTGTCATCTAAAGATAGCCTCTTTTGTTGGGCATTTTGGACACTGATAGCAACCATCTTTGGATTCATATTTGTTATGCCGTTTATTGGTTTGCTTGTGCTTTTATTTTTTCCATTTTGTTTCATCTCAGCCGTCTGTTCGATTGTTGGGTTATTTCGAGCCATTAGAAGCTTTAAATGGCACCGTGCGGCCGCAATGGCATTAAATTTGGTATTTATCCTTTCATTTTTCATTTTGCCGGAATTAATAGCATCACCATTGGGACGTGCTTCAGATATCGTGCATCTCATCAGTCAAAAACGAGCCATCGATTCTAATTTACGAATCCATCCTTCCAAACGACCAGTTTTTGTAGCTGACTGGGGTATATGGGCGACTCAAAATGCTTTCGTGATTTATGATGAAAGTGGTCGAATTGCTTTACCGGAAAGCGACCCAATGTGGACTAATGACGACATGGAACTTGTGCGATATTGCGCAGGTCATGTGGCTCCGATTATCAATCACTATTTTCGATGCGACCCTTGATACCTGTTTGGAATGGCCGCAATGTAGGGGATTGACCATCTCCAATGAGCACAATCCAGGCAGTCGCAGTAGAACATCAACAACCGCAATCCGCAGTTACCGGCCATCCACTCTCGAGTCAATAGAAATCGCTTTTTTTTGCCAATCGATGATCTATTTGGCACGGGAATGGGTAGCTTATTTTAAACGCCAATCGCTGGCACTTCTGATGCCAATACTCAATTTAGAGCTTTTTAGCTTGAAACATACCGACCGAAAATCCTTTTCTCCGCATTGAACGCCCTGCCCTTTCTCCAAGCAAAAACATTGGAATCAAATTAACTATTGGCACCAATGACAAAACCAGGAACACAGCTCTCGCTAACTTCGACATTTCTAGAGCGAAAATTAAGCGCATCGAGCCTACCACTCCAAAAATGAATAATACAAGGACAACCAAAGGGGCGACGATCGTTTTATCGACCTGAAATGTCAACATCGCAAGCCAGAAAAACAAGCACATATTCACGATCTTTCGGCCTGATGCGAGGACTAATAATTGCTGTGAGGAGGTTTGATGCATAGCAAAATGAAAGAAACCGCTTTTAAACGGTAAGTTTGGAATAATCTGAAAAGATTGTCATAGTAACCTCAAAACTATCCTTATTTTAACCTTCGGCTAAAATAAAGTAGGCCTCGGGAAAAGGGTAGCCAAGGTAACCTCATTTTAAAAACATAGCATAACTCATTAATATATAAAGGTTTTTCATCACTTTTAAAAAGGTAACTTTTCGGTAATCTCAAGGTAATCTGGTTACCTTTTAAAACAGTAATTTCTTCTAAAATCTATTCTTAATGAAATCAATGACTTAGATAAAAATTACCTTTCTGGTTACCAAAGATTACCTTTTAAAGGTAACTATCAAACCTATTTAAAATCAAAGACTTAGCTCAATAAAATCGAACAGGTTACCGAGGTTACCCTTTTCCCGAGGCCACCCTCAAATGACAAACATTCCCATTCACCACCAACCACCAGCAATACCCGTTTTTGCTGCGTCAAACTGCGTCAGTTTTTATGCCTACTCACTGGCACGCAAAGCCAATACGGGCGCGGGTCTCACTGGTGACGCAGATTTGAGTCAAAACCGACCTATTTAGCCCGCAGGCGTGGTGGGGGGATGACTGCGCGCCGAGGGGAAAATGATTGTAGATTGTATATTTATCAAGCTACAATGCAACATATCACTTGGTCACAGAACGGCCAAATCCGGACCTTAACTTTTTAAGACAATGAATCAACTCGCTGGCCTCGCCAATAACACTAAATGGAAAGAGCTTCAGGCTCTGATGTCGGGGCTGGGAAGTAATGCGCCATTCTGGCGCAGAAGGTCAACCAACGGCTATGTATATCCGCCGCAAGGATGGGATGGCGATTGGACGTATCACTTTCGCTTAGGCGAATACAAATATATTGAGTGGTGTGAGATGTCGCCACGTGATGCTGAGTGCGCATTAGACTTAGACGGAATCATCGCGGCGTGTAAAGAAATCGGATTTGAGTTTGAACAGCTTACTGACTCAGTGAAGATAATCGGCTACCGCAGATTCTAGGTAGACGCGTTTGGCAGAGACCGGCCACGAGCAGTCATGCTGAACTTCGCAGAATCGCGTCCATTTCCATGGCGCCGAGCTGAATATCGAACGTTTTAAAAGTGAATTAAGGAATGCCATTACCATGACTAGAGATTCATTGCCAGCCGCACTCAAAAGAGCAATTCTTGTGGAGGCAGGCCATCGATGTGCTATTCCCACTTGCCGCACGACGACAACTGAAATAGCACACATCGTGCCATGGGCAGAGGTGCATGAGCATAAGTTCGAAAATCTCATTGCCCTATGCCCGAATTGCCATACACGCTTCGACCAAAAGGGCGAAATTGACCGCAAATCCATGCGCATGTACAAGCATAACCTTGGCGTCTTGAATAATCGCTACGGAGAGACAGAACGACGACTTTTCGCTGCGCTGGCCCGCAGCAAAGAGCGGCTTTTTGTCTTGGGCGTAGCGGGAGATTTGGCGGTTGCTAATGCGGTACAGGACGGTCTCTTTGAAGATAAGAAAGTCGAAGGGATAGGTTTCGACGTTCAATCTAGTGAGGGTTGGAAGAAGAGCTTCCCGCTTACTTTTACGTTCTGGGTTACAGACGCCGGAGTTGATTTTGTTCGCCGCTATGCCGAGGGTTTGGACCTGCCTGGAGATGATGGGGCGGAGAGGTGAACTTCCCCTCACGGCCAAGAGCGGACTTCCGAGACCAATAACTAGTTATTTGAGAGCAGCTCTGTAATTTCATATGAATCGAATTGAGTTTACAAACCTGCCGACGCGCCTAATTTTTGGCTTTGGTTGGGGCTTAGGTGGCTTCTTATCTGCAGCTGGAAGCTTTCTCGTACCAAACATTCCAGCAGGGTTGTTGTGTTTTTATTTTTTTATTTCTTGGATTTTGTGGATAAGATGTGCGTTCCTTAATGCTCCCAAACACAAGATACAACTACTTGTCGCTTTATGGCTGTTGATAGATTTATCTATTCTGCTGACATTTATTTCAGTTGCAACATCACTTGGTGATGTTGGAAATTCGCAAGGAGCAGAAATGGTTTGGGGCATTACATACTTGCCTTCAATTCTCCCCGCGGGCCTACTCATCAACATATTTGGTATCAGTGACTCCCATTTCCTTGATTTCATTAGCACCTATTGTGTAAATTACTTCGGGAAAGCTTACGGACATATGATAGAAACGTGGATAGGATTTTCGCTTATATCAATCCTACAATGTACCCTCATTATGCTGTTGGTATCGACTTGTCGGCGTGGATTTCGAAACCATGCCATCAACCCGTAAGGAGCATGCGCCATGTCTTGTGTACCTGAATTTCGCGAGTAAGATGAACGACACATTCAGGAAAAGGCTATGACTGCTAAGGAGCGGCTAGCACCGCCCCTACCTTTAGGCATCAGTCTGCTCGGCCATTTCAAGCGCATCGTCGACCTCAATGCCAAGATATCGTACGGTACTTTCCAATCGGGTGTGGCCAAGCAATAGTTGTACGGCACGCAGATTTTTTGTGCGCCTATAAATGAGGGTTGGCTTCGTCCTACGCATCGTATGCGTACTGTATGCCGTCGGGTCTAGTCCGATTTCATCGAACCACTGATGAACTATGCGTGCGTACTGCCTGGTCGAAATGTGCGGTGATTCTGAAATTCGACTAGGGAATAGAAAGTCACCGTGACGCAGCGCTGCGGCTGCTATCCAGCCCTCGACGCTACGCCTCGTGCCTGCGGTTAGTTCGAATTGGACAGGTTGCTTCGTTTTTTGCTGCATTATGCTGGCCCGGCTCGCAACATGCCCGCCGTGGCACACATCATTGACACGCAGTTTAACCAAATCGCAGCCACGCAATTTGCTGTCGATGGCCAAATTGAAGAGCGCTAAGTCACGCACTTTGCCAAAAATTTCCAAGCGAACGCGAATTGCCCAGATTTCGCTTATACGCAATGGTGCTTTTTGGCCAATCAACTTGCCTTTGTTCCACGGAGTGGGCCTGTCAGAATGCTCGGTTTGAATGTTCATGATACACCTCCCAGGTTGAGGCTTTACTATGCGCTGGAGTCGTACAAATTGCATTCAATTAAAAAATGTTGTAACCGGCATACTTTATATTTGAGCAACATGGTATCCTTTGCATTAGCCGAGTGCGGCCAAGAGCGGACGGTCATGTCGCCTATACTATTTAGTTGTTAAACAATTTTATTATTTCAACGAAAAATGAACATCGATGGTACTGGCTTAAGTTTCCAAACAAGATGATGACTAAAGACAAAGATTTGTTTATGCAAGAAAAAAAATATGACCTGGCAATTGGAGCGTTTGTGTTGCTCGCCTTTATCGGGTTAACGTTATACCGTTTTGGGCTAAGCATTTTAATTTGGTCAATTTGGCTTTTGTTTTATGGCGCAGCGGTGATTCGTTTATGGGGCAGTAATTCTAAAAAGCAGCGAATTTTAGCTGCGCTTTTAATGCCCGCCCTTTTAATATTTAGTCGACCAGCCAAGAAGTTTCGGTTATCTGATAAATCAATTGAGATACCAAAGAACGACAATTAAATGATAACGTAAAGCGGATATTGAAGGCTCGTAAAGCTAGGAATACAAAATCCTGGAGGGGTAAATGTTGGAGCATTTTTAAATTTTGGTTCAACAAAACCTGAAAGAATTTAGCAATAGCGACCTCAGCCAAGGGCGAATGCAACCCGAAAATCAGTGTACTCGTAAGAGAATCGGCCGGAAGCACCCGCCCTACGCGACTGAAGTCGATTACCTGTCTTACGGCGTCTGACGGCCAAGAGCTGTCACTTACAATTATTTAGATCAATCCGCGCTCTGACGTCGGGCGTTTGCTAAACAAGTGCTGATTGTGGCAACAACGAGTAAAAGACAAACCGTGATTTCTATATTTTCGCGTCTCTATAAATGGCTCGCAGCAAATTCCTACGCTGAGTTTGCCGAGGTTAGGGCCTTTCCTCATGAACTCGCAGTAGTGTCACGAGCCACCGTCGTTAGACTCTCTAGCGGACAAAAGCATCCGCCGTCGTCGGACACATTTCAAGTCAATTTGAGGGGTGAGGCGCTTAGCATACCCTACCGCGTGTACTACGACAAAGAGCAACTGATTAAATGTATTGGATGTCGTGGGCCTGAGCAAATCGTTGCGCTTTGTCTCGGTAGTCGGCATTGTGATGGGTACATGCGCGAAAAATGTGTCAAAGAACTCCTCCTGCGAGATGAGTACTGGGTAGTCCCTTTCATTGTTCAACTTCTTGGTGAGTACGTAGTAGAAATCACCGTTCATATTGAGAAATTTCTACAGAGGGCAGATGATAATGAATACACAAATTTTCTTCACGAGAATACCAAATATTTTGAGAAGCTAGAACGTCGTGCCATAAGTTATTGGAACGAATATTACCGTCAACAATATCCTAAGTTGGACGAATATCCGGCCACTAGAGCAATCCGCACATTGAAGCGGCGGCACATTGCCAGTCGGTAGCAGATTTCATCTCACATTTCCCATGGTATTTTGAATGACAGCTTTGGGGCGCAAGCTGTCACTGGTCCATCAGACACTTTGTGTCGGATCAAGTATGAACTACCACACCTAAATTTTTAGGCGAATAAAAGTTAAACACTTTACAAATTCGAATTCTGAAAACTCGCTTTACTTTTCTCTCTGACCAACAACAAAGCAAAAGGCCGCATATAGCGGCCTCTTCATTTGGTGAATCTTTCAGCTTGTTAGCGTCTAGAGCACATATCCCAACGAAGGAAAAGCCTTCGCGAATTCTAATAGATTGGGATATGTGCTCTAGCCGGAACTCCCTGCCCCCTCCATATTAAATGAACGCAAGTCTATATCTGTCCTAGCTATAGCTTTCAAGCTAGAGCCTAATTTATATATCAACCTACCAGTCAGTATTTAACGTTTTAAGTATCGTGAACTCAAGCTGCGCGCGTAAAGTCCCCTATCACGACATTCCCACGTTCAATCTGCTCCAAGTAGTCTGCAAAATGCTGCATCATCTTTTTACGTTCATCCAAAAAATCCTCGCGGTCATATGAGCCGCCATAGGCTTCACCAGACGCATGGGATAGCTGGCGCTCAATGCGGTCGATTGGGTAGCCGAGGGTTTTCAATGTACCCTTTGCAAGTGCCCTGAAGCCGTGCCCAGTCATTTCGCCGCCATAGCCCATACGCTTTAACGCCTGCAAGATCATCCCATTACTGAGCGGCTTCTCGTGATCCCGACGATTAGGAAAGAGGTATTTGCTACCGCCAGTATATTGATGCAACTCACGCAGCAGTTCCCAGCCTTGTCGTGGCAAGAAAGGATGATGATCAACCATGCGCGGGGACAGTCGCTTCTTACCCATCTTCATACGCTGCCAAGGGATGACCCATTGTTCGTTATCTAGGTCAATCTCGCTCCACGGCGTTTCGATAAGCTCGCTAGTACGAACAAAGGTCAGTAGCATGAGGCGTAAGCCGATACGATTTGGCGGGTACATACGCCCTTCATTTTTAGTGATGGCCTTTAGTAAGTCAGGTAATCCTGCGACCTTGATGGCGGCATGATGGCCTTTCACACGCGGCTTCAGCTCCGTCTTCAGCGCAGCGATGGGGTCATACTCCATCAAACCCTTGACTGTCGCGTATTTGAAGATGGAACTAGCAAGCGAGGCCAAACGCCTTGTAATCTCTAAAGCGCCCCGCTTCTCGATCTGCTGCAATACGTCTAGCATCAAGGGCGTCTTGATCGTACTAATCGGTAACTTGCCAATGTAGGGGAACAAATCGCGCTCAAGAGAGCGCATGTTCTGCACTGAGGTCTGAGGCTGCCAAGAGCTTTCAGTTTTCCGTTGATGCCATTCACGAGCGATTTTCTCAAAGGTATTGACTGAGGTGGCATTAGCAACATGCCGTTTCTGATCACGGTCTTTAGCTGGGTCAATACCAGCATCCAACAATTTGCGAGCAGCCAGAGTCTTCTCACGCGCATCCTTGAGAGTCACAACTGGATAGACGCCCAGCGCCAGCGTCTTTTGCTTGGTATCAAAACGATAAGCGAGACGCCAGTATTTGTTGCCATCTGGATTTACCAGCAGATGCAGGCCACCGCCATCGCTTAATTTGTAAGGTTTATCTTGAGGTTTGGCGTTTTTGACTTTGATGTCATTGAGCGGTGTAGCGAGTTTAGGCATTTTGTTGGTATCTATTTTGTTGGTATTTAATGTACCAACAAGATTACCAACAAAAAGTTTGGATGCCAATGGACACTAAAAAGCATTAGGAAACAAAAAACCCGCGTATTCACTAGGAAATCGCGGGTTATTTGTACAAACTTGGACAACTTTAAACATGTTCTTGGCGGAAGGTGTGAGATTCGAACTCACGAAGGCTATAACACCTCGCCAGTTTTCAAGACTGGTGCATTCAACCGCTCTGCCAACCTTCCAAGCCTGCTATTATAGCTGGAGTTGCCTGGACGAACAAGTGCTTCGGCTCAATTCACGCAAAAAATGGCTTATTTAACAGGTTTGGTATTTCTGTGGCCTCAACTGGGCGTGAGAAAAGGTAACCCTGGATTTCATTACAGCCTGCGTTTTGAAGAAAATCGAGTTGTTCCTGGGTTTCTACACCTTCAGCGACGACTTTTAATTTCAATTGATGGGCCATCATGATGATCGCTCTTGCTATTGCACAGTCATTAGAGTCGTCCGGAATGCCTTGCACAAATGAGCGATCGATTTTCAACGAAGAAATGGGAAATCGCTTTAAGTAGGAAAGACTAGAATAGCCAGTCCCAAAGTCGTCAAGGGCAAGACTCACTCCTAGCCCAACAACTTGTTGCATAATGGAAATCACATTTTCAACATTTTGCATGAGCATACTTTCGGTAATTTCCAATTCCAACCACTGAGCAGAAATTTGATGCTTTTTGAGCGCGGCATCGATTTTTGCGGGTAGTGCCTCGGTAAAATCTTTGGCGGATAAATTGATGGCGACTTTAAACATCGGCACCCCTTGCCATTGCCACTGCTTTGCCTGTTTACATGCAGCATCCAGCACCCATGAATCGACTTGTTGTATCAAACCAGATTCTTCAGCAACGCCAATAAAGCCCACGGGCGGAATCAAACCTCGCTCGGGATGGTTCCAGCGTAATAAGGCTTCTACACTAACAAGACGTTTAGTGCGGATATCAATTTTTGGTTGATACTGTAGAAAAAATTCTTCTGCGAGCAATGCTTTACGAATTGCTGACTCGAAAAAAAGTTTTTCTGCAATATGAACGTTGATGTCCTGGTCATAAAACGCAAATCCACCGATTTGGCTATCGCCAATTTTTTTTGCCTGGTACATCGCTATATCCGCACATTGCAAAAGTGCCTCCGCGTCCCTACCGTCATTGGGAAAAATACTAATACCTATACTCGCCGAGATGCGCAGTTCATGGCCGCCAACGTAGAACGCCTCTTGCAAGCTTTCGATAATTTTTTGTGCAACGGCGCTGGCGTCAGAGTGCGTGGCAATCTCTGGCAAGGCAATCGCGAATTCGTCACTACCAAGGCGTGCGATGATATCTTGATCGCGAAGCGCTAGAACCAGTCGTTGTGCGACCAAGTTCAAAAGTGCATCACCTACCCGATGCCCAAGCATGTCGTTGATGGGTTTAAAACGATTTAAGTCAATAAACAACAGGGCTGCATTCACCTGCTTGCGCTGAGCAATTTGCAAAGTTTGGTCAGCAAGTTGTTTAAAAAGGCTGCGATTCGGAAGATTTGTCAGCCCATCAAAATAAGCCAACTGATTGATCTTTTTTTCTGCTTCTTTGCGATGGGTAATATCACTAAGATAGCCCACAATTCCCGCTGGTTGCCCGTCAACACCAGTAATGATGGACAAAGTTAAACTCGCCCAAAATACCTCTCCAGACTTTTTTCGACGCCGCACTTCCATTTCCTGCGCACCGTTGGTCAAAAAGGCGTTCAGGATATCCATGTCCTGGCTTTGATCAATTTCTTCGTCGTCATATAAAAACAAAATGTTTTTACCGAGCACTTCATGTGCGGCGTAACCAAACATTTTTTCAGCGCCACGATTCCAACTTAGAATGAACCCGGCCAGATCCATGATAATGACAGATTCATGAATCTGATCCAGAATTTGCGTTTGCAGCATGTGCTCGCGCACACTCAAGGCATGTTGCTGCTCGAGCTTGGTACGCAACGCAAACAGCCGTGCAGTCATGCCAGCGATGTAATTTAATTTTTGTAAATCAGATTCGGTGTAGCGCCCCTCCTTTCCAGTCAGGAGATAGAAAGTATCCGCTGATACCTGGCAACATAAATTGTTTTGACAAACTTCTTGTTGCGAACAATTGCGCTCAAAACTAAGATGCGCATCATCAAAAGCATTTCTGATCAGGTAATTAATTTGCTGATCAAGCGCCTCTTCTTGTAAGCCGAATATCGCCTCACTCAAGGAAACACCTAAATCAACATCACGTAAATCAGAAACGATAGGCATCGTCACGCGTCCCGACAAACCTGATTTACCCAACCATAGGCTTGCACCAAACATTCCTCAAATACCCCGACATCAATTTCTGCACGATGCAAAGCGCTCTCAACTTCTGCGCTATTTGTTCTGTCTGACAATTCAACCAAATGCAACAAAACGCCGAGCTGACCTGTTCTTTGCAACAGGGCATCCAGGATGTCATCGTTCAAAGTCAGCGGTTGTAAAACGTCGGCGAGATTACTACCGAAAAGCTTATCAAGCAACGAAAACATACCGACCATAAACGCGGCATCTTGTTCATCTTTATTTCCGCCTCGCTTTTGGCAAAGTCGCTCCATCATGCTGGCTCGAAATGCTGCCCTAGTCATTAAAGGATTTAACGCTCCAGCATTTTGTTCTGGACGTGTATAAAGCAATAACTGCAACCAACGCTGTAATTGTCTGCGCCCAAGCAAAGTAATCGCCTGACCAAAACTGGAAACCCGTACGGTTTGAGCGAAGGCAGCAGAGCTCACCAGCTTAAACAACATAAAAGACAGACTTGGATCTTGCTTAAATAATTCCTCTAATTCAGACGAATCGGCATCACGTGAAACCAAGCCCAACAGTTTTAATAAGCGGGTGCGGGCAGAACTGTCCGCCGATCTATTAGACACTGGCGGATTAAATGCATAATCGCCTGACAGTATTTTAAACCCCGATTGCAGCGCTTGCTCAAGCACCACAGTGTCAGGGATATTTTTCGCCCAATGCTGGCCGCTACTCAGCTTGGCAGTCCAAGATTTGGCATAAAACGGCAATCCCGCTTTAGCATCCATTGCAAAGTATTTTGTGTCGCCCCAGGCTAATTCTAATGAAGATACAAAATTATCAGCGACAATGCGAAAACCATTACTGGAAAAATGCTTCAGCCGACTTTGATTTTCTTTATTTGCACACGCTGTTTCAGGTATGCACAAACAGATGCGGTGTGCTGGCAAACGTGTATGCAGATCAACCGGAATTAATTGCGGATCGGGAAACGAAATCAGCCAAAAATTCTGGCTTAACTTATCGAAAAACTCGCTCTCTTTCCAGGACTGCAAAATTTCAATGATTTCGATTGTTGGCAATGCGCCAAAATCAGGTTGTATTGCGACTAATCGTTGAAGTGCGTTCATGACTGGCATGAACGTAGGGAAACCTGAATCTCGAATCATAAATACTTTATTTCTTATTTTACAAGTGACGACGGCGTGACATTTTTTCCGGCTATTGCAACGGAATGTATCGTATTGAGACGGGGATTACAATCACTTCAATCGAAAATCCTCTTGATACCCGCTGACTGAGGAAGCTCAATTTGCCAACACTTTTTTACTTCATTCATTAAAGGCAACTAATTCACCGCACCAACGCCAAACTAACATCGAATTTTCATGTAAGACCAGCATTATTTTAGTGAGTAATAAGAGGTCATAAATTGGCGTCGCACGTTCTGAACGAGCTATTCAGAGTCTGGCAAGAAAATTTCCTGCAGATCATTCAAAAATAACTTACCCATTGCTGTGGGCACAATCGTTTGATGATCGCGTTGCAAAAGTCCTTTTTTCTCGGCAAGTAACAATTCTTTTTCGATAGAATTAATGATCAAACCGGTACGTTCTTGAAAAAGATTAACTGGAAAGCCTTGATTCAGACGCAGTGCATTGAGCATGAATTCGAATGGTAAATCTTTCACATCAATTTCAATGGACTCTTGTGCAGCATTGCCAGCCATACTTGCCTCAATAAACGCTTTGGGCTGTTTGAATCTTGCTTGGCGGATAATACGGTGCGGGAACGACAGCTTTGAATGTGCACCGGCGCCGATACCAATATAATCGCCAAAGGTCCAGTAGTTCTGGTTATGGCGCGATTCACGCCCCGTTTGCGCATAGGCCGACACTTCGTAATTGCGATAGCCTGCGGCTTCCATCCGACGGTGAATCAGCTCCTGCATTTCCGTGCTGAGATCATCATCAGGAATCGCTGGTGGAAACTTTGCAAAATACGTGTTTGGCTCTAAGGTCAAATGATACAGAGATAAATGTGGCGGCGAAAATGACAATGCCGTTTCAACGTCATCACGCACTTGATCCAGAGTTTGTCCAGGCAAAGCGAACATCAAATCGAGATTAAAATTATCAAAATGCGTTCGCGCAATATCGATTGCACGTCTCGCCTCTTCTCCGTCATGGATACGGCCAAGTGCCGCGAGATGTTGAGAATTAAAACTTTGAATGCCGATAGAAAGACGATTAATTCCACTTTGTTTATACGAGCGGAATTTTTCCATCTCAAAAGTACCGGGATTGGCTTCCATGGTAATTTCAGCCGCGCCGTCGATGGGAAGCAAAGTACGAATATCTGACAGCAGACGATCAAGTCCCGCTGCAGACATCAGGCTAGGTGTGCCACCACCAATAAAGACTGAGTATATTTTTCTGCCCCAAATCAATGGCAATGATGCCTCTAAATCCGCGCGCAGAGCCTTTAAATAGGCGTCTTCATCAAAACTGCCCTTGACCTCGTGCGAATTAAAATCGCAATACGGGCACTTTTTGACGCACCATGGGAAGTGGATATACAAAGCCAGAGGCGGCAAGGCAGTCAGATTTAAACGACCGGGGGCCAGATATTTGCTCGCAACATCTTGTGGGATATGCGATAAATCCGGAGGTTCTTTCGCTCCGGTAACGGTCTTAGAATTAACAGGAATTGGCTTAATCGGAATCATTGCTACGTATTAACTCAACTTTTCTACTAATGCACGCAAGGCTTGCCCACGATGCGACATCTGGTTTTTCTCTGCGGAATCTAATTCAGCCACTGTTTTTTGCAAAGCGGATATCCAAAAGTGAGGGTCATAGCCGAAGCCGTTTTCACCCCGCGGCTGATCGATAATCTCACCCTTCCACATACCGTCAGCTATCACAGGTTGTGGATCATCGGCGGAGCGCACCAGAACTAACACGCAGTAATAGTACGCCGATTTATCAGCCATGTTTTCAAGTGCTGCGACGAGCTTTTGATTATTTCGCACATCGGACTTTGGCTCACCAGCAAAACGCGCAGAGAGCACGCCAGGCGCACCACCAAGCGCATTGACGCAGATACCAGAGTCATCCGCCAAGGCGGGCAGACCCGTGATGCGCGAGGCATGCCTCGCTTTTGTCAGTGCATTTTCTACAAAACTATGAAACGGCTCATCCGCTTCCGGAACCTCAAACTCAGATTGCGCATGCAAACTGATATCCAGAGGTGCCAGTATCTGGCGAAACTCTTTGAGTTTGCCTTGATTATTCGAGGCCAAAACAATTTTCTGAGTCATGGTCATTTTACTCAGGCTTCCAACAATCCAAGTACTTGCTTTTGTAATGCGATCAGATCGCTAATACCATCTGCTGCCAGATCCAGTAATTGGTTCATGGTCTGACGATCAAATGCTACGCCCTCTGCGGTTCCTTGGACTTCCACAAAATGACCATCTTCGGTCATAACCACATTCATGTCCGTATCACAAGCAGAGTCTTCCGGGTAGTCGAGGTCCAATACTGGAAAACCTTGATAAACGCCGACCGAAATCGCGGCAACAAAGTGTTTTACAGGCACCCGATCGATCACGCCCTTATTGACCAATTGACTAAACGCATCATAAGCAGCAACCATTGCCCCAGAAATAGAGGCTGTTCGTGTTCCACCATCAGCCTGAATAACGTCGCAGTCGATGTGCAAAGTGCGCTCACCGAATGCCTCGAGATCGAAAGCTGCGCGTAAAGAGCGACCAATCAGACGTTGGATCTCTTGCGTTCTTCCAGATTGCTTGCCTTTAGCTGCTTCACGATCCATGCGCGTATGGGTAGAACGCGGCAACATGCCGTATTCCGCAGTCATCCAGCCCTGCCCTTTACCTTTTAAAAAGCCTGGTACTTTATCTTCAATACTGGCAGTACAAATCACGCGGGTATCACCGAACTCGATTAATACCGAACCCTCAGCATGCTTGGTGAAGTGGCGACTAATAACCACCGGGCGCAGCGCATCCGCTGCGCGACCGCTAGGGCGTTGAATATTTGACATAAATTTAATTTTTAGTAGTGATACGGGATGATTTGTGAATCGCATTGCGAATTTCCGCAATCGCTTTTTCAATTTCCGCGTCGTTGAAAATATCTTGTTCTACGCTTTCAGCAATGACATCGGCATCAATTGGAGCCTGAATCGTCGTAGTAATTGAGCCAATTGGCAAGGTATTGGTAGAAATAACGGATGAATCATCGAGGTGATCATCGCCTTCCCACATCATCGCCAACGCAGTAGTGTTGTCGCTATGTTTGCCAGCAATGTTGACCGCAGAGCGGATCAACTCTGGAATAGCACGAACTATCGTATGCTCATGTAATCGCTGCGCAAGCATATGATCTGGCAACATAGACCAGAATCCGTCTGAACACAGCAAAATAATATCGCCAGGTTGCAATGCTGCACGACGTGAGAGTTCCACAATCGGCGAATTTGGCGCGCCCAAACAATTAAAAAGCTTGTTTCGATCAGGATGGGTATGACGCTCAGCAGGATCAACTTTGCCTTGTGCAATCAAGGTTTCTAAGCGCGAGTGATCCTTGGTGCGCAGCAATATCTGCCCTTGTCGCATCCAGTACAAACGCGAATCACCACAATGCGCCCAATACGCGTAACCGTTCTGAATCAAACATGCGACGATAGTGGTACGCGGTGTTTCAGGTAAATTATTAATATTACGGTAACGATGGATTTCTTGATGGGCAGCTAAAAAACTGTCTTCCAGAAAACGTTCAGGACGCCCTACCAGCGGGTGTGCCTGCTGCTGAAATAGGGAACCGATCGTTTGCATAGCAATGGCGGCTGCCATCTCGCCCATGATATGCCCTCCCATACCATCAGCCAATAGTAGCAAAATCGCATCACGGGTAAAGCTATACCCCATGCGATCTTGATTGACCTTACGGCCACCGATATGACTTTCTTGATAGACGGAAAAACGCATGAACTATTCAGCTTTAAAATTTATAAAATAAAATCGGATAGGAAAAACATATCCCAACAATACACGGACAATGTCGCTACAGCAACGTATCAAAGCACCGCAATCTCTACAATTAAGCCATCAAGGCATAAAATTAACAAACTAATTAATTCTGCGTATTTTCCTGAATTGTCGTGTGGTCACTGACTGCTAAATTGTCTTTTCTGGAAAATAAATTCGAAATTTTTATTTTGGCTTTTTCAAACATCGTCAACTCTGGCTGTGGCTGAGCCTTGGTAGCGAGCGCTTTCTGCAAAGCGAAGACACTTTGCGGACGTTCCAGCGGATCCAATTTCAAACACCAGCGCACAACTTCAATCAGCTCTGCGGAATACGTTCCTTCGAGCTTTCTGTAATGCGACTCCATTTTATCGTTGATGCTGCGTTGGTCAGACGGCTGTGGCGGCGCGCCAATCATACAGGCAAAAATCGATGCCCCGATACTATAGATATCTGTCCAAGGACCCAGGTTGCCGTTCTTCTGATATAGTTCAGGAGCGGCAAAACCAGGCGTGTACATAGGATACAACTTCGGAATATCCGTTTTCAACGTCTGACGTGCAGCGCCAAAATCCAATAAGATCGGTGTGCCGTCAAGACGAAGATAGATATTCGCTGGCTTCAAATCAAGATGTAGTAATTTATTAGTGTGAACCTCACGCAAGCCATTCATCACCTGATTAAACATGCGGCGAATAAAGCGCTCTGACACCAAAGGTTTTTCGCCTTTATCGCGTCGTCTTAAAATGTGTTCCTGCAAAGAACGTCCCGATTCATAGGCCATGACCATGTACACGGTTTCATTGGCGCGAAAAAAATTAACGACGCTAACAACATTGGGATGAGAAATGCGTGCCAAAGCCCGCCCTTCTTCAAAAAAACACTTCAAACCAATACGATAAATTGGTAAATTCTCATTTGAAATAGCTGGCACCAGTTCGCCCTGTTGCCGTAAGGCCAGGGAACTAGGTAAATATTCCTTTATTGCAACAGCATTTCCATCTTCATCTGATGCCAGATATACGATACTGAAGCCACCAGACGCAATTTTCTTTACAATGCGATATCCGGCAATTTCCAGTCCATCTGGCAACGGGGCGTTATTTTGTGCAGCCATTGATCTTCCAATCCTTTATACAGAAGTGATTGTGTTGATAATTGAGGTATTTGTAAAGAATATCCTGCTTTAGAACAACTTATTCCTCTCTTTTGTGCCAACAGTACCAACGAGCACTACCTAAAAAGGATCTACCTTGAGTATTTACAGCATGACTGGTTACGCGACCAGCACCCAAGAAACAGAAGCCGGAACGATAACGATAGAGATAAAAAGCGTCAATTCCCGCTTTCTCGATCTGCAATTTCGCATCAATGACGACTTTCGTTCGGTTGAATCGCTTTTTCGCGACGCCATTTCGAGAAAAATCGTCCGCGGAAAAGTTGAATGTCGCTTCAGTTTCGGAAAAAAAACCACTGAAAACAATAGTAAAGCGCTTAACTCGAAATTACTTGATCAATTAGCATTTTTTCAGAATCAGTTACTTAACCAATTCCCCCAAGCGAATCCCCTTACTGCCAATGAATTATTGCGCTGGCCAGGGGTCATTGAAGAGGCAGAGATTAATGCTGAAAGTCTACAGACAAGTATAGTCTCCACGATCAATAACACCTTAGATGCTTTTGTCATCAGTCGCGAACGCGAGGGCGCAGCATTGGCACAAGTGCTCATTAGCTGCGTTACAGCAATGGAAGAAATTGTTGAAAAAATCAAACCATTATTGCCACAAGTACTACAACAATTTCAACAAAAAGCAATTTCCCGGCTTGAAGAAGCCCTAGGCTTGACAACATCGACGACAGGCCCTAATAGCGGACAAACAGTCACGCGAGAAGAAGCGCTTGATAGAATCCGCCAAGAAGTGACCGTCTATGGCATCCGCATTGATATCGCCGAAGAACTCGCACGCTTATCCGCACACCTGACTGAGACGCGGCACATCATACAAAAAGGTGGACAAGTCGGAAAACGCCTTGATTTCATGATGCAAGAATTAAATCGCGAAGCCAACACATTGGGCTCCAAAGCAGCACTCAAGGAGTTAGCAGACGCATCGATGGACTTAAAATTATTGATAGAACAAATGAGAGAGCAAGTACAAAACCTTGAATAAGGTGTGACATTTGCTTATACTCCCGCGATATTTTTTTGCGAACGCGAATTTGCATTAGTTTTTGTCGCGACTAACACTTGTTTGCGATTTCGCAATTGACCATTGATACAATCAACCCGACAGAGGCCAGATAATGATACCCATTACTTCAACAGCAGGTAGTCTTTTCATCGTGGCAGCCCCATCCGGCGCAGGCAAATCAACCTTGGTGAACGCTCTGTTGGCCCAAGAACCACAGATAAAACTGTCAATTTCATACACAACGCGCCCGCCGCGTCCGGGCGAGCAAGATGGTCGTGAATATCATTTCACCAGCGCCGAAGATTTTTTAAAGAGAAAAGCACAGTCTGAATTTCTGGAGTCAGCCGAAGTACATGGAAATTATTATGGTACCTCACGCATTTTGATCGAACAGCAAATGCTCGCTGGTACTGACGTTTTGCTCGAAATTGACTGGCAAGGTGCGCAACAAGTACGCAAACAATTTCCAGGCGCAGTGGGAATTTTTATTCTGCCACCGTCAATTCCAGCACTAGAAGAGCGACTGAAAAAACGTGGGCAAGACGAACCGCACATCATTACGCGACGGATTTTGGCAGCGGGTGGCGAAATGGCGCACTCGCCAGAGTTCGAGTATGTTATTATTAACCAAGACTTTGCAACTGCGTTATCAGAACTGAACGCCATCGTCAAAGCAACGCGCTGCAGATTTACGCAGCAGGCAACACGCAATAGCGAACTGTTCGCCCAACTTGGCATTCATGCCAACCCCAATTAATTCACCATATTATTATTGTATTTAGGAAAAAACATGGCACGTATTACCATTGAAGATGCATTGAAACAGATACCTAACCGTTTTCAATTAACTTTGTGCGCAACTTACCGTGCACGTCAGTTATTGCAAGGTCACACACCAAAAGTCGAATCCAAAGACAAACCAACGGTAACGGCTTTGCGTGAAATCGCTCAAGGTAAAATTGGTATTGAGATGCTGAAAAAAGTCCCAGTGTAATTGGCATTGCGACCGAAGCATCAAATTCATCGGCCGGGAGTAGCAGAATGAGCGTCACAGAAACAAATTCATCTCTGAATTCACCCCAAGTTGCCACACCGGCTGAAACTACCCCCAACCTGCCTGCAAGTTCAACAGGCCAAACTGGTGCGACCAGCAAAAAAGTAAGCACAAAAAAACACCCACTGATCTCAGGCGAAGCGCATACGGCGCGCAGCCCACAGACGAACATTGGTGTAGCTTCAACCTCCGGACTGAGCGAGCGACTGGCTCAATACATGTCTCCGGGTGATCTCAAACTTGTTAAAGAAGCCTATCGTTTTTCTGACGAAATGCACCTGGGGCAGGTTCGCAAATCTGGCGAACCTTACATATCACATCCGATCGCTGTTGCAGAAATTTGCGCTGATTGGAAACTTGACGTCCAGGCCATCATGGCCGCTCTGCTGCATGACGTCATGGAAGACCAGGATGTAAAAAAAGAAGAATTAATAGAACGCTTCGGGGCACCTGTTGCAACGCTGGTCGATGGTTTATCTAAGTTAGAAAAAATCGAATTCCAAAGCCAGATCGAAGCACAAGCAGAAAATTTCCGCAAAATGTTGCTGGCGATGGCGCGCGACGTGCGAGTTATCTTGGTTAAATTGGCAGACCGTCTGCACAATATGCGCACTCTGGGCGTGATGCTACCCGAAAAGAAACGTCGGATTTCACGCGAAACTATGGACGTTTATGTGCCTATTGCACACCGTCTTGGTTTGAATAACATTTACCGTGAATTGCAGGATCTGGCTTTTTCACATTTATACCCTATGCGCTACCGCACCTTGTCTAAAGCGGTAAAAGCTGCACGCGGCAATCGCCGCGAGGTTGTGAACAAGATCTTGGAATCGGTCAAAGAAACACTCAAAGAAGCCGGCTTACAGGCCGAAGTTTACGGGCGTGAAAAAACGCTGTACGGCATTTATCGGAAAATGCACGATAAGCATCTGAGCTTTTCTCAGGTGCTCGACGTTTACGGCTTTAGAGTTGTGGTCGAAAATTTTCGCGAAAGCTATTACGCATTAGGTTCTTTACATGCGCTTTATAAGCCGATGCCCGGCAAGTTTAAAGATTACATTGCCATTCCTAAAACCAATGGTTACCAATCGCTACATACAACATTGATTGGACCCTACGGTACGCCAGTTGAATTCCAGATTCGCACACAAGACATGCATCGCGTAGCAGAGTCCGGCGTAGCAGCGCATTGGCTATATAAGAATGAAGAAGGAAGTCTCACCGATTTGCAGCAACGGACCCATGCGTGGCTTCAGTCCCTGCTCGATATCCAAAAGCAGACTGGCGATTCGGCTGAGTTTTTGGAACACGTTAAAGTTGATTTGTTCCCTGATTCAGTTTATGTTTTCACGCCCAAATCTAAAATCATTGCACTGCCACGCGGCGCAACTGCCTTGGATTTTGCTTACAATATTCATACAGATATCGGCGATCAGGCAATTGCAACACGTATTAATCACGAGCCAGTTCCATTACGCTCGGAATTAAAAAATGGCGATATTGTTGAGATCGTTACTTCACCTAATTCGCGCCCGACACCTAATTGGCTTTCGTATGTGCGTACTGGTAAGGCGCGTTCGGCAATCCGACATTATTTACGTACCATCAACCTCAACGAATCTACTGAGCTTGGCAAACAATTGTTGGCGCAGGCATTAGTAGCAGTGAGTCTCAATCCCGAACTTCCATCGTCACTGATAGATAAATTGCTCAATGAGTCCACCGCTAAAACGATGGATGAAATTTACACCGACATTGGTATTGGCAAGCGGATGGCGGCCTTGGTTGCAAGACACATCCTGGATCTGGTTGAGGACGACTCCTCCTCTATTCCGTTTCAGCAGTACGGCGACAAACATCATTACAAACCTGATCCAGTCATTATCTACGGCAGCGAAGGTTTATCAGTACAATTAGCCCCGTGCTGTATGCCTATCCCTGGTGATGGCATTGTTGGTCAATTAAAAAGAGATCAAGGCCTGGTGGTGCATACCGACGATTGCGAGCATGCCAAACGTCTCCATATCAAAGAGCCTGATCGTTGGATTGACGTAACCTGGGGTGATGAAGTCAATCGCAGTTTTGATACCCGCATTGCGGTCACGGTTACTAATGAGCGGGGAGCCTTAGCGCGCATCGCTGCCGAAATCGGCGAGTCAGAAGCAAATATCAGTCACGTTAATATGGAAGATGGCGATGCCAACGACATGACCCACATCCATTTCACCATTCAAGTAGAAGATCGTGCACATCTTGCAAGGATTATGCGCAACATTAAACATTTGAATGGCGTCAATCGTATTGCACGAGAACGCGGATAAATTTAGCCTGATTGGGTAGACCACATAAAAAAAGGAGAGCCCAGCTCTCCTTTTTTACGCAACCCGCAACCGTGAAACTGCTGCAGATACTTTACCAAGGAGCGACAGCATCAAACCGCCTCACCCCACAAATCATGCGCATCTGCTGCGGTAATACGAACATCAACAAACTCTCCAACCTTCAACTTGCGATGCGGCTCAAACGGTGGTTTAACGTACACAACACCGTCGATCTCAGGCGCGTCGGCGGAACTACGACCAACACCACCACTCCGGTCCAGGCTATCAATTAATACGCGCACAGTCTTGCCGATTTTTGCTTGCAGGCGTTGCTTTGAGATACCTTCCTGCAATTCCATAACGCGACGACGGCGATCTTCACGTACATGATCTGGTAACTGACCATCGATTTCATTGGCAGTAGCGCCCTCGACCGGAGAATAAGCAAAACAACCCAGACGATCGATTTGTGCTTCTTTCAAGAAGTCCAGCATGTATTCAAATTCTTCTTCAGTTTCACCAGGGAAGCCCGCAATAAAGGTGGAGCGAATCGTAATTTCCGGGCACATTTCGCGCCAGGCCTTGATGCGCTCGATGTTTTTCTCACCACTGGCCGGACGCTTCATGCGTTTCAAAACATCAGGATGCGCGTGCTGGAGTGGTACATCAAGGTATGGCAACACATGACCGTTGTTCATAAACGGGATGATCTGATCAACGTGTGGATATGGATAGACGTAATGCAAACGGACCCAAGCATCATATTGCTTAGCCAATTCACCCAAAGATTCGACCAATTGAGTCATATGGGTTTTTACAGGCTTACCGTTCCAGAAGCCCATACGGAACTTCACATCCACACCGTAGGCACTTGTATCCTGAGAAATCACCAACAATTCTTTGACACCCGCTTTAAACAAATTTTCTGCCTCCAGCATCACATCAGCGATAGGACGCGATACCAGATCGCCACGCATGGATGGGATAATGCAGAAACTACAACGATGATTGCAGCCCTCAGAAATTTTCAAGTAAGCATAATGCTTAGGTGTGAGCTTAACGCCTTGCGCAGGAACCAAATCGATGAAAGGCTCATGAGGCTTAGGCAAATGCTTATGTACTGCTGCCATGACTTCGCCCACCGCATGCGGGCCTGTCACTTCCAATACTTTAGGATGGATGGCATGAATCATGTCATTACCATCAGCATCTTTTTTAGCGCCAAGGCACCCTGTAACGATGACTTTGCCGTTTTCAGCAAGCGCCTCACCGATGGCGTCTAAAGACTCTTGCACCGCAGCATCAATAAAACCACAGGTGTTGACAATCACCAGATCGGCACCGTCATAAGATTTGGCGGTGTCATAACCTTCTGCGCGCAATTGCGTCAAAATTTGTTCGGAATCAACTAAAGCCTTAGGGCAACCGAGGGAGACAAATCCGACCTTCGGTGTAACGGCAGTTTCTTGGCGGCGTATTTCAGTAATAGACATAGAGGGTGCGTAAAAACAAAAAAGGTACAAAAGCGAATCCGCTATTGTACCCTTTGCTATGCAAGCTTGCCTCAGCTTCAGCGAATTTTCCTGAAAAATCAGCAGCTTAACTAAAATAGTCCGGCAAATAAATTACTTTTTATTCACATCATCCGGATTGAATGGAAATACATTGAAAATATTTTTTGCCTGGCTCTGCATTTGTTCTTGCATTTGTACAAACAGGTTTTTGCTTTGTTCGATGTAATTCCCCATCATCCCTTGCATCATAGGGCCCTGGACATTCATGAACTGCGTCCACATCTCAGGACTAAATGGTTTGCCCTCGTAAATGCCTTTAGAATTTTCTGCCAGCTTGTTTTGGATGTCGATAAACGCTTGAACGTTTTTCTCGAGGTAGTTTCCCATCATGCCCTGCATAGCATGACCGTAGTAGCGGATAATTTGAGACAAAACCACACTGGAAAACATCGGTGAACCACCCGCCTCTTCTTCCAGAATGATTTGCAATAAAATACTGCGCGTCAGATCATCGCCTGTTTTCGCGTCAATCACGGCAAAATCGTCATTATCCAGAACAAATTGTTTTACATCGACAAGCGTGATGTAGCTACTGGTCTGGGTGTCATACAAACGTCGATTTGGATATTTTTTAATCAAATGCTGCGTTGTTTTTTTTGCGCTATTCATTGAAATCTCAATTGATAACTTCTACATCTTGTTTTGGACTATTCGGATCCAAAACCCAGACTCATTCAGACAAACCATACATTTCAATTTTCTTGAAAATGCAGTAATTTGATTGTCCCCTTTTTTGCATTGCGTTAGTTTTTAACAGATTTCAAATAAAAATAATACGATCGTACTATTTTGAGTTATAGTAAAACCTGATTTGCGTACACCGCCATGTTTGATCACCGTCTTTATGTGTTTTTAGACTGACAAACA
>NZ_JBMPOQ010000032.1:0-19854 GCF_049340505.1 Undibacterium sp. Dicai25W
GATGGCCTCCTTGCGTTCTGCTGGATAACGATTCACTGCATGTCTTTACTCCGCCCCAATACGGTTGATGTGAATTAATTGACGCGACATCTATCCTGACATAGGGGGTAATTCGCATAAATTGGTGTATTCCTCAGTCTTATCAAAAAAAGTAATTGTGCTGTGAGAAATCTAAAAAGATTCACCTTGTTTGCTATTGGTCGATTCTGGAATAGTTTTTTTCTAAGAAAAAGTCGCTAATCAAAGCTTGATTCAAATCAAGGGGGTGTTAATCTTTATCACCTAGTCTTAGCTTAGACGGTGAATGCCCTTGGTTATATTCGGAATGCCGATGTGCTCTCTCCTGAACAAAAGGTAGCTGTTGCTACTATTCCGATCTATTCGATTCAACGGGCAATCATATGAAAAATCAATTTGCTTTATTTGTATTTTACGGAACATTGTTAGCCTTCACACCAATGGCATGGAGTAGTGACGCAGCTTCAGATAAAGCGCAGGTAGAACAGCAAACAATCACACTTCCTGAGCTGAAAAAAGCAGTCATTGGCGTCACTGGCATTGATGATGCAAAATTGCAGGTCATATCGACCGCACATCTAATTACAATCACGCTCGTTGATGGGAAATTAAATACGGCAGATAGATCGGAGCGTGAAGCCGAGGCGCAAGAAATTGCGGCTAAAGTAGAAGCAATCGTCTCACATAAAACGGAGTTCTCAAGAATTGCTACGATTCACGTCAATTACGTCAAAAGTGCGGGTAAAAAACTTAAACCTGTTCAGCAATTTGATTTCAATAAATCACCAGCGGGCAGCTTCCCAATTCACAAGAGCTAATTTTTATCCTTGAGCGTGCGCTTACCTCGCTTAATTTACTAACCACTGAAAAGAACAATCGCGCGCATTATTTATTTCTTGTTATTATTGCTCGGCTTGACTAAGTTGAAACGTTTAAATTCATCGCGCAGGTTGGTGTTTCTGGTTGATTAGAAATGCAAACGATTATTTCATGAAATTGAATTAACAAAAATCAACTTTTTGTTTTCAAATTTTACTGACATTATTATCCACAAGAAATATTGAATAAATAGGCTTTACGAACTCTAAACAAATTTCAAAACTTAATTTTCTAGCCAGGAGAATGCCCGTGAAAATTTCAAATTTTAAAATTGGTACACGTCTTGGACTAGGGTTTGGTGTCGTAATACTGTTATTGATCATTATTTCCATTTTGAGCGTCACCTACTTAAATAGTGGAAGCAAAAACACAGACGCGATTGTCAACGATCGCTATGCAAAGATCGCATTGGCCATTCAGGTCAGGGGCAATACCAATACTGAGGCGCGTAATTTGCGCAATGCCTTGCTTGCACCGACACCCGAAGAAGCAAAGAGATTTATCGAATTAGCTGCCGATGCGGAAAAGAAAAATCCAGCGATCATGTCTCGACTTGAAAAGCTGATGAATACCCCAAAAGGGAAAGAACTTTTCAAAGCAATGACCGATGCCCGCACTGCATATCATGCTGCTGCGGATAAAGAGCTAAAGTTAATTGAAGAAGGTGCGAAAGATAATGCAACCGAGTTCTTGTTCAAGGAAGTAATCCCACCGCAAAATGCACTCTTCGGTGCTATAGAGAAATTTGATGAGTTTCAGACAGAGGTGATGGAAAACACTGCCAAGGAAACTCTTGAGCAGGCTAATGCAGCAACAACTTTCGTGATCATATTGTCTGCTCTCGCTGCCCTGTTCGCATCTGTTATTGGTGTCTTTGTTACTCGCTCCATTATACGTCCAATCAATGAAGCGGTAAAAGTTGCGCAGACTGTGGCTGCTGGTGACTTAACTAGCCGCATTGAAGTAAACTCAACAGACGAAACAGGTCAGTTGATGCAAGCGCTCAAGGAAATGAACGACTCACTACAGAGCATTGTTACTCAAGTACGATCTGGAACGGATACCATAGCAACGGCGTCAACTCAGATTGCTACGGGAAACTTGGACTTGTCTTCCCGTACTGAACAGCAAGCCAGCTCTCTTGAGGAGACTGCATCTTCAATGGAAGAGATTACTTCTACAGTTCAACAAAACGCTGACAACGCTCGTCAAGCCAATAGCTTGGCTAAAACTGCATCTGAGGTCGCAATCAAAGGCGGTAGCGTGGTTTCAGAAGTGGTTGGTACAATGAATTCAATTAGCGAGTCAGCAAAGAAAATCGTCGATATTATTAGTGTGATCGACGGCATTGCGTTTCAGACGAATATTCTTGCTTTGAATGCCGCAGTTGAAGCAGCAAGAGCGGGAGAGCAAGGGCGTGGCTTCGCAGTTGTTGCGTCTGAGGTGCGAAATCTGGCGCAACGTAGCGCAAGTGCAGCGAAAGAAATCAAAACACTGATCGGTGATTCCGTAGAAAAAGTTGAGGCTGGAAGTAGATTGGTTGGCGTTGCTGGGACAACGATGGCTGAAGTAGTACAAAGCGTCAAACGTGTGACCGATGTCATCAGTGAAATTACCGCTGCAGGTCAGGAACAAACGACCGGTATTGAGCAGATCAACACAGCTATTATCGAAATGGACAATGTGACACAACAAAATGCGGCCTTAGTTGAAGAGGCTGCCGCTGCGGCAGGATCACTGCAAGACCAAGCGAAAAACCTTGCCCACATTGTGAGCGTTTTCAAAATAGACGCGACACGTAACATTGCCGCCAACACGATTAAATTGATTCGGCCAATGCAGCAAGGGACTAGCGCTCGTTCTGCCTCAATCGCGATAAATACTAAGCGTCTAATTCGGAATACTTAAAAAATATTTAACTTATAGGAAAATCGACTGAGGAGAGCAATCCGACCGATTTTTCTGATTGGGAAACATTTTGATTCGTTAATGCAGTACATTGCCAGACTATTATTGAAATATTTCATATCCTAGCGATTGACTCCGTCCTGGCAATTACCGAATCGTCTCAACGACTGCAATCTGGGTTGTGCCGTCATAAATTATAAAAATTGCTGTTTTGATTTTTTAATTTATTGTTTGCCGACTGTGTATGCCTGCAATGCGCGGGACAGGAGCCATTCAACAAATTCAGTTTCGGGCGCTTGGCGGCACGTAGCTGACGTTCGAAGTGTTTTCATTTGCTCCACTATTACTCGGATGGGTAGAATAAAACTAATTAGAAACTTCGTTTTAGCTACTCAGATGCTAATTTTGCTTTCTGGTTGCATGACCATATGGTGTGGAGATTCTGCGTCGTATACAACTGCTGGCCAGGTTCAATGTAAGTAATCTGGAGGATTGTGTCGCAATAAGAGTATCTGGTAAAGTTTGATATGGACGATTTTCGCAAAAAGCCTCATCAAAAGCACTCTCCATAAGGTTCTCAAACGACTGCATTATCTGTTGGAAGCAATGATGTTTTGTGTGCGCTGGTCCGTGGCCTACCCATTGAGTTTTCGTCACATCGAAGAAATCTTGGAAGAACGCGGCGTTGTCGTTGATCGCGCCACAGTACATCGTTGGACTGTAAAGATGTTGCCAGTGCTGGCCAAAATATTTCGTTCGCGTAAGCGTTCCGTAGGTCGAAGTTGGCGCATGGTTGAGACGTATATCAAGGTCAAGGGGCAACGGAAAAATTTGTATCGCGCCGTTGACCGTCAGGGATAAACCATCGATTTTCTGCTCACGGCCAAACGCGATCTGACCGCAGCACGAAGTTTCTTTGACCGTGGCATAGCTTTTAATTTTTCGTGACATTACTACTTTCCGCGCTTATGCTACCTTATTGCGACACAACCGTCTGGTCAGCCACTACTTCAAAAGGTGATTCAATGAAAAAGCATTTTTTGCGGATGTTTATCTTCTTGGCGGTGATGTGTGCACAATCTTGGATGACAATGACCGCGCACGGCCAACAGATAAAAAAAAATGAAGTGAAAACTAATTTGGAGTCTCTCAATGATATCGATTGCGTAAAGGCATCTGATATGAAAAATATATACAGCCCGGTAGATTTGAGTATGTCGATGCTGCGATGTGTTCAACAAGGAAGATTCGACGACGCCGTATTTATTTTTGCACTCTCAGGTGTCTATGGGAGTTTCGATACCCTTCGCGTTTCAGATCAGTCGGCTCATCAAGCAGTAATGGTACTGCGGATGGCTACGTTGGAGGCGATGACGCCAGACAATAAGACATCGTTCATGAACCAAGTTAACACCACGCTTGGTGATGATGCAAAGCGTACGGAAATATGTCAGAAGATCGAAAGTATTGGTGCGCCAAAGTATTACCCGCAATACATGGTGCAACATGGTATTAAAGCCCTCATGGGTAATTCTAATGGCGATGGCTTGATTCAACATTTTGATCGACGCACAGGGATGAGGAGCGCACTTATTAGTTATCTCCATTGTCCAGATAATAATAGGTAATAAAAACAGAAGGGCGCAGAGATGCAGCCCTTTGTCATTTTTGCTCTTGTGACGACATTGAGCCAGTGTGGGCATTGTCAGGTTAATTAAAAAAATTGCTGAGTCTAAATCTTAGTCGAAAGATTCGCAAAATCCATATGAAATTTACGCAACGGCGATTGGAGAGTGAATAACTTCGGACCAACTTGCAAAACGTCTGTGCATCATCTCACGATAATTTTTTGCACTTAGTAGTTGACGACCATGCTTAAAAAAAGAAGAGAGAACGCTAAAGGTTGTTAAGATCCGTTGAGCACGCCGACTGGTTTTGAATCCCCGCATTCGCCGCGCGCGCGCGCGTTGTTTGATGAGAATTTTCGGTGCGACTGTTGGCACCTTTATCCTGCACATATTTAGCTGCTGCGTAACTTCCAAGTTTGCCGGTGACAATAACGCGGGGAATGTACTGTAATTTTTTCAGACGACTATGAAAAAATTTCTTCGTCATTTATACATGAAGTTTGTCTAATCGATGTTCCAACGCATTGAGAGGTTTAGATGAAGCGATTTATTTAAGGTGAGCAACGTATACAAAGTACTCTGCTGCCAGAGATGCTCGATGACTATGTAACGGAAGAGAATCCGGTACGCGTGGTTGCTGTGTTTATCGATAATTTTGATCTCATTGCACTGGGGTTTGATGGCGTGACACACGCCGTGAAAGGGTGACCTTCTTATCATCGCGCTGTTCTCTTAAAGCTCTACGTTTACGGCTACTGGGCATCGGGCTGCAAGGCATGTCCTTTGAATGATCAGTGCACGCCAAGAAACTAGATACGCGTCAGCCTCTGGAGAAATAAAGCAGTGCTCAATGAGATGCAAAGAAGGTTCGATAAATTTCCAACAGTGATGCGGATCAGACGGGAAACGGTACAGCATACTTACAGCACGATTAAATCCTGGATGGGCGCGCAACACTTCCAGATGAAAACGTTCAAACACATTACCGCAGAAATGAGCTTGCATATAACATGAAGCGAGCGATGAAAATTCTGAGCATCATTCCGTTAATGAAAGCAATGAAGAACTGAGAGGGTTTATATTGTCGCTCGTCTTCATACAGCTTCCTAGAAGCGATTAGGGTAATAAAATAAACGGATGTCGTGAAATTGAAGAATTCAGATTAAACTACAGCGTCACGAGTGTCTTTAAAACGGCGTTATAGAGGCTCACGTGTTGAACGCCTTGGAATTTGTGTTTTTACACGGCCTCGGCACTTAGCCGCCATTCCAGGCATGGCAATTAATATGAAAATAAAAAAATTATTAACGATGATTAATTACTTCGATAGTCCCTTTAAAGGAAAGCAGCTTGTTGATCAGGTTAATAATCCAAATATTTTGGTCGGACGTTTTAGCTATTATTCTGGTTATTACCACGGTCATTCATTCGATGATTGCGCTCGCTTTCTATCATCGGAATCGAAAGATATTGATAAACTGATCATTGGCAGCTTCTGTTCTATCGGTTCAGGTGCATCTTTCATCATGGCAGGCAATCAAGGCCATCGATATGATTGGGTAACTTCGTTTCCGTTTTTTTATATGAAGGAAGAAGTGGCATTCAAAGATGCAGTAGATGCATTTCAAAAAGTGGGGGATACGGTTGTAGGTAGCGATGTGTGGATTGGTTCCGAAGCAATGATCATGGCTGGAATAAAAATTGGGCATGGTGCAGTCATAGGAAGCAGAGCACTGGTTACGAAAGATGTAGAGCCATACACAATGGTAGGTGGGAATCCCGCAAAAATTATAAAAAAGCGTTTTTCAGAGGAGGAAATTTCAATGTTGTTAGAAATAGAATGGTGGGACTGGCCGCTTGAAAAGATTGAGGGGGCGATGTCTTTCCTATGTTCATCTGATATTGCTGGTCTATACCGATATTCGAAAAAGTATGCTGCCTAGCGGCAAAGCTTGTAACGGTAGCCGGATACTGGAAGCGCAAGCTGCGGTAAATGACTTTGGTCTCAAAGTAGCCGTGTAGATCTTTCGGAATATTGAGACGAAAGTACAAAACACCATGTCTGTTGCGGTGTAAATTGGAAGGTAATTTGATGCCCATTTTGTGCGATATGTGACACTCATATGTGACACTTGACAAAAACAGGGCGTAAAAACCAAAAAAGCCCTTGAAAAATCAAGAGCTTAGTATCTGGTTGGTGCGAGAGCCGGAATCGAATAATTAAACTAAGTCTTTGATTTAAATGAATTTTATTTTCCTATTTTTTCTCTATGGATGAAAATATGGATAATAAAAAAATCCCTTAAAATAGTGTTATTAGTGCAATTAAAAACACGCTCCCTTATTTCTTTTTATTATATTCAATTTATTTTGCATGCGAATATTGTATAGTTTTCGCATGTAAAAAAGAAGCTTTAACCCCTTTCTTTCGGAAAAGGGGTTCCATAGAACAAGTTGAGTGCTTGGAGTTTTTTCACCAAATAACATGTTTGGCAATCCTTTACAGAACGCTCCTTTGAAAAACGAAGCTTGGGAAAATCTGAGCTAAGCATAAAGGTGCCCTATAGATTTTATAATTTGTGTGGTCTACAGAAATTTTGGTATCGGCGCACCAAGTTATTTACAATAATCACAAGTGATCCGAGTCAATGTTTAGTCTATTAGAGTATTCATGTTTTCTGAAATTTAAAATAGGTATTTTTCAATTTCGCTAAAATTTGCGACGATGATTTGTTGCGCCTCAGGCCGCACATCCTGGATTTTAGGATCAATGTTAAATGTCTTGAGCGTGTAATAAACCAATGGCGCTCTTGTTTTTACCTCAAGATATCCATTCTTCATGTTGAAATCACGTTCGATGATTTGTCGTTGTTCGGTCTTTAATCTACTATCTGGTGAAATTTTTATCGTTACCTGAGTATTCCACAACACATCCTCATCTGAGGTGTTTTTACTTATCAGTGATACTTCAGGATGTCCTCTGAATCGACTTAAAACAAAATCTCGATAGTCACGATTTTTTTCACAATACGCGCGGACGTGCCAACGTAATGGAGTGCATACCAGCGTATGTGGAACAATTATTCGCTCTTCTTCAACCGCCGTTTCCATCGATATGTAGCATAACTCTACACGTCTTTTTTCTCTTGCCGCTTGTACCAATGCCCTTAGCATCTGCGGTTCGATGTTCCTAATTGGTACATGTAGTATCTCAGTATGAGCGAACCCTATATCTAATCCTGAGAAGGTATGTGCGATATCTTTGCTTCTGCTAAGAATATGCAAATATTCATCTGCTGTTCCGGTTGTGACCTTCGGAGAAAATGCATTGCTAGGTACATATCCTTTTGCATATTTGTCATAAAACAAATTGCCAGGGGCGATGTCATGTAAATATGTATTGATATCTTTACTAGCTTGTTGACGGCCAATTCCAAAACTGTTGCATAGGTGATTAGTTGTTAATCGACCTTCCCATTTCGCAACTATTTCAATCAATCGGTAGCGCGTCAATAAATCCCACCTAATTGCCCATTTCATATTTCGTTATCCAGATATGATTGAAAAATCGACATGTATATGTAGTCAGTATAGACATGTATTTCGTATCTGTATATTATTGTTTGCATAATGAAAATATTGAATAAATATTATTTTCTAATGTGGCTTAAATGTAAAGTGTACAGACGACATGCAAGACTTTTCACCATCAGACTTAAAAGCCATACTGCACTCAAAGCGAGCAAATCTCTATTACTTAGAGCACTGTCGAGTTTTGCAAAAAGATGGTCGCGTTTTGTATCTGCAAGAAGCCAAGAACGAAAATCACTATTGGAATATCCCATTCGCAAATACTACCGTACTCATGTTGGGAAGCGGTACTTCCATCACGCATGCCGCCGTTAGAATGCTGGCACGTGCCGGCGTGCTAGTCGGCTTTTGCGGTGGTGGCGGCACGCCGCTGTACATGGGCAATGAGATTGAATGGATGACACCGCAAAGCGAATATCGTCCAACGCAATACTTACAAGGTTGGTGCTCATTCTGGTTTGATGATGAACAACGCTTAGCCGCAGCCAAACAATTGCAACAAGCGCGCATAGCTTTCTTAAGCCAAGTCTGGCAAAAAGACAAAGACCTCAAAACAGAAGGTTTTGACATCAACGACAGTGAAATTCAAGCTGCACTTACGCACTGCAGTCAAAGAATTGAACACGCCAACAAAGCCGCGGAGTTACTTTTAAACGAAGCCCAACTCACCAAACTACTTTACAAATACGCAGCCAAGCACACCAAACAAAACGGCTTTACACGTCAACATCAAGAAACCGACAAAGCCAACGCCTTTCTCAATCACGGCAACTACCTCGCCTACGGCGTGGCCGCCTGCACGCTTTGGGTACTAGGTATACCGCACGGTTTTGCCGTCATGCACGGCAAAACCCGCCGTGGCGCATTGGTCTTCGACGTCGCCGATCTCATCAAAGACGCCATCGTTCTTCCATGGGCATTTATCTGCGCCAAAGAAAACGCCACCGAGCAAGAATTTCGCCAGCAATGCTTACAAGCCTTTACCAACCACAAAGCGCTCGATTTTATGTTCGACCAAATCAAAGCAATCGCATTACGTGGCGAAGCAGAACAAGATGCTGTTATCGCTTCTGAAGCAATGATAGATGAGACGTCGAATGAAGAGTCAAATGATGAAATTGGTGATGTGGGCGATGACGAAACTACCAAAGGAGACACACCATCATGATGGTCACCTTCATTTCACAATGCCAAAAAAATGCCCTCAAAAAAACACGCCGCGTACTGGATGCATTCGCCGATCGCATTGGTGACAATACCTGGCAAACAGTGATTACCGAAGACGGTTTAGCGGTGGTCAAAAAAATGCTGCGCCAGACGGCGAGTAAAAATACAGCGGTGGCGTGTCATTGGATACGTAGCCGTGCGCGTAGTGAATTTATTTGGGCGGTGGGGAATAAAGGGATGTTTAATGAGATGGGAATAGTGCCGGTGAATAGTACGCAAAAAGAAATGAAAATGAAGGAAAGTAATTGGCACTATTTGCCGCTGATTAACGTGTGTACTGCGTTGGCTGCGCTATTGCATGATTGGGGCAAGGCATCTCTTTGTTTTCAAAATAAACTGTCTGCGCATAAAGCGATGAGTGATCCACTGCGGCACGAGTGGGTCTCGTGTTTATTGCTAAATGCCTTTATTGATGACGCGGATAACGATGAACAATGGTTGAAACGCTTGATTGATGGTGAAGTTAATGAAGAAAAATTAAAGCAATTTTTAACCAAAAATGCTACTAAAAAGCCACTAAAAAATTTACCACCACTTGCCAGTTTGGTTGCTTGGCTCATTCTTACCCACCATAAACTGCCTACTCTGTCTAAAGTTATTTGCGAAGAAAAATGGCGTGACGAAGCATGTAATTCATTAAGTCAGGCGAATAAATGGTTTGAAAGTTTTTGGGGCTATGACAATCCACACAGTGAAATCAAGCTAACCGATTGTTTCAACTTTCCACATGGCTTGTTAAGCGAATCAGAACAATGGTTAAAACAGATCAAAAAATGGGCAGCTAAAGCCATTGCAGAAAAGTCTCTGTTGGCTGCGTCTATGGAAAATGGTGTCTGGCGGGTCGTTTTGCACCACGCGCGTCTATCCTTAATGCTAGGCGACCACTTATATTCGTCCAAGCCCGCTGATCAAAATTGGAAAAGTAGTTTGACGATTTATGCCAACACCGATAGTCAAACAAGCCAGCTTAAACAAAAACTAGATGAACATTTATGCGGTGTCGCCAAACAAGCATTGAATGCGGCACATTGGTTGCCTGCATTTGAGCGTGAATTGCCGTTTGCTGATTCGACCAAAAGTCTTAAAGAAAAAAGCCCCAAAGAATTCGCATGGCAAGACAAAATCGTTACGCAGATAGGGCGCTGGCGCGAGATAGAACTCGATCAAAAGACTGACGCTCAGTTTGGATTTTTCACCGTCAATATGGCAAGTACCGGATGTGGAAAAACTTTTGCTAATGCCAAAATTATGCGCTCCCTTTCGCGTGATGCAAACAACTTACGTTATATCCTAGCATTGGGATTGCGTACTCTGACCATTCAAACAGGAGATGAATACAAACAGCGGATTGGTTTGGATGATACCGAGCTTGCTGTTTTAATTGGCTCTAAAGCAGTCATGGATTTGCACAAGGCGCATCAGGGCGATGATGTTGAAAAAACGACGCAAGAAGAATTTGGCTCTGAATCGGCAGAATCATTGATGGATGGAGAGCTACGCTATAACTGTGACATTCCCGTAGAAGGCTTAGCTACTGTACTTACCACTAATAAGGATCGGCAGTTTCTCTATGCGCCTGTTCTTGTCTGCACCATTGATCACATCATGGCCGCGACAGAGACAACCCGTGGTGGGCGCTATATTTTGCCGTGTTTACGCTTGATGTCATCTGATCTCGTGATTGATGAAATTGACGATTTTGACGGTGGCGATTTGATTGCCATTGCCCGTTTAGTGCATTTGGCTGGAATGCTTGGGCGTAAAGTGATGATTTCTTCAGCGACAATTCCACCGGATTTAGCACTAGGCTATTTCCATGCTTATCAACAAGGATGGCAATTATTTGCGAAAAGCCGCGAAATGCCCTTTAAAGTAGGTTGTGCATGGGTGGATGAATTTAGTGCGCAAGTTGAAAGCATATCGATGCTGGCAACGACACAAGGCGAAATGAGTTTTGATTCCTATCACCAAAAATTTATTGATAAACGCGTCAAAAATCTTTCACGGCAAATCGCTAAACGTAAAGCACAGATTACACCGATCAAAGAATCGGGCGAAAGAGCGCCAAACAGTTTGCAAAACGCTTTTTTTGAAACGGTGCAGGAAGCTGTTATCCAAAAACATCTGGAACATCATCAAATCGACCCCAATACAAATACAAAAGTATCGTTCGGTGTAGTACGTGTAGCGAACATACCTCCTTGTGTCGCGCTTGCTGAATATTTGATGATGGCAGACTGGCCGAATGATATTGAAGTCAAAGTCATGGTCTATCACAGCCAGCAAGTCTTGTTGATGCGCAGTGTGCAAGAGAAGCATCTTGATGAAGTTTTAAAACGCAAAGATCCATTAGCAGTGTTTGCACACCCCCACATCAAACTGCAACTAGCCACAACAACAGCGCCGAATGTTATTTATATTTTGGTCGCAACGCCAGTCGAAGAAGTCGGGCGCGATCACGATTTTGATTGGGCTGTGGTTGAGCCATCTTCTTATCGTTCCATTATTCAGTTGGCTGGGCGTGTTCTACGTCATCGCAACATTGAACCAACATTGCCGAATATGGTCTTAATGGAATACAACCTCAAAGGCATCCAGCAACGAAATGTGCCCGCCATTGATCGTAAAGCCGTATTTTGTCGACCCGGCTATGAGAGCGATGCGCTACCTTTAAGTAGCCATCGCCTCAATGATTTGCTTGATGAAGCATTGATCGGTGAGCGTATTAATGCAGTGCCGCGTATTTCTCGTTCAACCATTCTTGATCCAAACTATCGTTTGGCAGATTTAGAACATCAAGCAATCGCCAATTTGCTGACTCAATTCACGACTAAAGGGCCAGAGACACTAGAAGGGTGGCTGCGTCATTGCTGGTGGCTTACTGCATTGCCACAACAACTCAATCGTTTTCGTGATAGCCGCCCTAAACAAATTTTGTATCTGGTACCGCAAAATGCGGATGATCCAGCAAGTAAATTTGTTTTTATGGAAAAAGACCAGAAAGGGAAATTATCCAAGGCTGAACAGTTACAAAACATACGTCACAAGGATGATGCTGCACCTAACAGTCGTTTCTGGTTACAGCGCGACTATCACACCATTTTGCAAGCTACCGCACAGAGCTTTGGGATTAGCGAGGAAAAAACAGCATCAAGATTTGGGGAAATTTCTATCCCATTAAATGAAGACGGGCAAAAGAAATTTAGTTATTCGCCACAGCTTGGGCTAACAGAAGTTAAACAAGGGAAATTATGATGGAAGCAAAACGACTAATTGAGGACTTTCTTCTCAAGAAAAAAGCAGAATTTCTTGAAAAGAAAGTGGCAGCGGAGATCAAGACGAAAAAGGATAAATCTGCACCTGCCATTGATGCTGCGCGGCAAAAACACCAGCCTGATGCGGAAAGTAAATACGCCATCAATACATGGTTTGAAAAAGCGATAAAAGATGCGAAGCCAAATGTTACAACACATCCTGCCAAATTCACCAATCCCAAAATTAAAGGGGCAAGCGCCAGTATGTTTTATGGCACTTTCCGTAAAGACGGCTACGTAAAGACCGGTAACGTCGAGTTAGAAACGAGATTTGATGTATCAGGAAATTCAGCAACCAACACAATTATTTTCGAGTTATGCGCTTTACTTTCGATTGAATTAAACAGCGGCCAAAAACTCGTCAATCTCTTCGAAAATGAAGATGAAGGATTGAAAAACTTTGTTGAAAGTTTGGCGCTAAATTTTCAATCTGTAAAAAGAAAATGTTTGTCTGTTTACTCGGGCGAAGATGCCTCGCGAGTGACTCATGATCTGATACGGCAAGTCTATTTTCCAAGTGATGCTGGCTATCATCTACTTTCGATCACTACACCTTCGATGTTGATGTTTGAAGTCAAAAAAAGAATTGATGGGTTGGATAAGTGGATTGACGGAAGTCCTGTCAGAAAACTGAAAACCGAGAATAAATTTTATGCTGATGGATTTGACGAAATCCCCAATTTGACCGAAATGGGGTTTGGTCATGACGATTTTAAAAAGATGGGCAATGTAAGCTACCTCAATGTCAAAAATTTTGGTATCGCTTATCTAATTCCAAGTCTTCCACCATCATTAACACCTGAGTCAACACGCTTACCAACAACAGATTTCTTCAGTAATTGTTTATGGCCAAATCAATTCAAGACCCACTTTGAATTGCTTCATAGATGGCTGTTGGATAGTCGCAACAATATCCAAGTGCGCACACGTCGCGATGAAATATTACTAGAAATTTTTGATGATATTGTCAAAAAAATTTGGCAGTTACGCGCTGTAGATCTGGCGTGGTCGTCAAAAGAGCGTTTTTCTGCTCTGCCAAAATTACAAAAAATCGTTCTCGATGATCTTTGGCACAACGAGCGAATAAATGATGAGCAGTTTCTGGACGAATTTCTTCGGGACATAGCGCGCTGGATGGTTCTGGCTTATAAAAAAGTTCTTGGGAAAAGTTCTTTAGCGCTCAATGATGACGAACTAAAACATGTAACCCAATTAATTCAGGAACAGAAGGAGGCACTGCTATGAGTATAAAACGTATCTTGTTATTGCCACATATAAACATACAAAATGCAAATGCTTTATCAAGTCCCTACACCATCGGCTTCCCAGCGATGACGGCATGGTTGGGTGCAGCCCATGCTTTGCAAAGGAAATTAGTAGCTGCTGGATTTGATGATTTAATTTTTAAGCGAGTTGGGGTGGTATGCCATCACATTAATTTGCAAACCTACAAAGGTCGAGGCGACTATGTTTATTCCATTATCGGCACAGGTAATCCACTTGATCAAGACGGCAATCGCCCTGCTTTTAATGAAGAAGCACGTTGCCATTTAGAAGTCTCTTTAGTGATTGAAACTAAAGGCATTGATAAGGATGACGAAGAAGAAGTTATGCCCCTCCTGCTGAGTTTTTTACACAGTCAATTAAAGATGGCAGGCGGGGATATAGTGTCTGCATCGACGCCAGAATTTATCAAAATCAATCAAGATGATTCGCAAGAATTCAGAAAATTGGCTCACAAATTAATGCCAGGTTTTGCCCTGATTGAACGTCGTGAATTGATGCTTGAAGCCATGCTGCAAGGTCAGGATGCCTTAGATGCGTTGCTTGATTATTTATCCATTAAAAATCATAGCGAAATCGATGAAGATGGCAACGTCAAATGGACGAGCAAACGTAAGTCATCTGGTTGGCTTGTTCCGATTGCAACAGGTTTTCAAGGTATATCACCTGTGACAGAACCGAGTAAAACGCTAAATCAACGTGATCCTTCGACGCCACACCGATTCGCCGAAGCAGTCGTAACCTTAGGTGAATTTATCATGCCATATCGACTTCGATCATTCGACGAATTAATGTGGCACTACCTCTACGATGAACCCAACAATCTTTATCTATGTCAGCAACCGTTACGCCAAGTAGTAATCAATAGCAATTTATAACAATTTAACCGAATATAAAGGAGCAATATCATGGCAACAAGCGCAGCGCAAATAATCGGCAAAGTCTCAGTATTAGCTTTTGAAAAAAAACTTGTCCCTTCAGATGGGTATATGTATGGCACGACATGGGACAATCGCTTTGCGCATACGACGCCACTGGCGTTGATTGAGAAATCAGTACGTGGAACGATTTCCAATCGTTTTAAGAAAAAAGATTCAGATGCATTTATCGCTGATCCAGCAAAACTGGATGCGAAAGTAGAAAGCCCTAATTTGCAAACTGTGGATGTGTGCGCCTTAGGACAAGAACAAGACACGCTTAAATTAACTTTTACACTTAAAGTACTAAGTGGTGTCGAGCGACCGTCAGCATGTAATAACGCTGCTTTTAATCAAAGTTACACCAATGTGGCAAAAGCCTACATTGCAAAATATGGCTTTACCGAGCTGGCAAACCGCTATGCAAGCAATATTGCTAATGCACGTTTCTTGTGGCGTAACCGCGTCGGCGCTGAAAACATCGAGGTACACGTTAAGGTGTTGAATAAAGGTATTGAAGCGAGCTGGGTCTTTAATGCTGTACAAATTCCACTAAGGACGTTTGATGAAAATAATGTACAAATCAGCGAATTAGCCGCACGCATTGCAAGCGCTCTATCGGGGAAAAATGATTTCTTAATGTTAGAAATTAATGCTTATGCGCAGATTGGTAAAGCACAAGAAGTTTATCCAAGTGAAGAACTAGTTTTAGACAAAGGGAATAGCAAATCCAAGAAAAGTAAAATTCTTTATGCGGTCAATAGCCATGCAGCGATGCATTCGCAAAAGATTGGTAATGCTTTGCGGTCAATTGATACTTGGTATCCTAACTATGAAAATTTTGAGACCGGCCCGATTGCGGTAGAACCGTATGGCGCTGTAACAAATTTAGGTGTTGCTTATCGTAACCCGAAAAACAAAGCAGATTTTTATAATTTGTTCGATAAATACTCTCGAGGCAAAGAGCTGGCCAATGCATCTGAAGAACACTATGTCATGGCGGTATTAGTGCGCGGTGGCGTGTTCGGAGAAAGCGCTGGGGAAAGTGCTGGGGAATAGCTATGAAATACTATCTGGACATCACCCTTTTACCAGACGCTGAAGCCAACCTTGGCTTCCTTTGGCAAAAGGTCTTTCAGCAAGTGCATATTGCTTTAGTCGATAACAAAATAGGTGACAACGAATCTGCAGTTGCGCTTTCTATCATCAACTATGGTGACAAGGATTTCCCTTTGGGGAACCAATTGCGGTTGCTGGCTAACACGGACGAGGCTTTGCAAAAATTAGACATTCATCGCTGGTTAAACAGGCTGAGTGACTATTGCCATATTAAGCCGATTAAATCAGTGCCGAAGGATGTTTCGCAATATGCTTGCTTTAAGCGAAAACCAGTTAAGTCCATCGAAAAGAAGGCGCAACGTAGAGCTGTGCATTTAAATAAACCTTACGATGAGGTGTTGGCCTATTTGCGAAAAGAGAACCGGTCTGAAGAATGCAAGCTGCCTTTTATCAATGTAGAAAGTCAGCAAACTAAAAAGCGTTTAGAACAAGGGGAATCGCCCTTTTTCCATATTTTTATAGAACGAGTGCTTACAGATAAACTGGTTGAAGGTAAGTATGATTGTTACGGTCTAAGTAAAGCTGCTACGGTTCCTTGGTTTTAAATTTTGGATCGATTACTTAATGAAAACCAAACTCCAAGTTCTAGATCAACAAGTCGGCATGTCGTCTAAAAATGACATTGAATACATTTGCATCACTGACATTGCGCGTTTTAAGAGCGGAGACAGAACCGATATTGTTGTCGGTAACTGGCTTCGCCGCAATACCGTAGAGTTCTTGGAAATTTGGGAGTAATTGAATAACTCGGATTTTAAACCCATCGAATTTGATGGGTTTAAAAAACAGGCTGGGCTAAATAGTTTTACGCTGACACCCAAGCAATGGATCAAGTCCTCCGGTGCTTTGGGTTTGATCTCAAAAGAGGGATGTTACGGCGGGACTTACGTGCAAAAGGATATTGTGTTTTAATTTGCGAGCTGGATTTGAGTAGAATTTAAACTGTATCTGATTAAAGAATTTCAGCGTCTGAAAGAGAAAGAGTTTGCGCAGCTTGGTTGGGATATTCGACGTAATCTCGCGAAGGTGAGTTGCTAAATTAACACGTATGCGATCAAAGAAAACTTGATACCCGATACGCTCACTAAGCAGCAAATCAACACGGTTTATGCAACGGAAATTGATTTACTCAATACTTTTTTGATATCGCGATACAACAATAGTGTATTGGGAATCCGACGTTTTCTGGCAATTTGCGCGATCACGCAAACATGGATTTGATGAATGTATATTACATCAGCGAAGCTGGAAGTCAGATGGAAGGATTGCAAAGACTCAATATGCTTGCCATCTTACAAATGATGATTTTGTTACGCAGCACGTTTAAGTAATCGAAGTCATAAGTTCATTAATTTGACCTTGTTTGGGTGTTGAATCAAAACGATTGCGACCCTTTTTTTACCAATCAATTTGCTCTTTAAAAAAATATTATAAAAATCAAGCAGTTGCAACAAGCCCTTAGACCATTGGTGAAAACCGAAAAAATTCGCTAAGTGTTTGTTATAACTTATTTTTTTCGCAGTAGAATACAGTTCACTGCCGCACAGGCAGCTTAGAAAGATTTGCTGTAATAACCAGACGCAGCCGATGTGTTCACTGCCGCACAGGCAGCTTAGAAAAACCCTGCATTGCGTTGCATTCGCAGGTATAGGTTCACTGCCGCACAGGCAGCTTAGAAATTGAGCTTGTCCAGGTTGTCCAGCATTGCCCCGTTCACTGCCGCACAGGCAGCTTAGAAACAGTCAGCCGCCATGACTGAAATCTTCTTTGCGTTCACTGCCGCACAGGCAGCTTAGAAATTTTCGTAAGCGCGTACCATCTTCCCGTTCTGGTTCACTGCCGCACAGGCAGCTTAGAAAAGCAAAGGCACGCTTGAGAATGGTCAGGCGTAGTTCACTGCCGCACAGGCAGCTTAGAAAACTCTCAGTCAAAACAGCAAGCGCACTGTTCAGTTCACTGCCGCACAGGCAGCTTAGAAAATCGGCAATTGTCATCTGGGTCGGAAAGGCACGTTCACTGCCGCACAGGCAGCTTAGAAAAGCGACTAGCCAGGTTGTTACAGCTAACGTGTGTTCACTGCCGCACAGGCAGCTTAGAAATTCTAGCACCTCTTCAACTAGTACAAGTAGTTGTTCACTGCCGCACAGGCAGCTTAGAAAAGCATCGACCCGTAACCAAAACGTTCCGTTAGGTTCACTGCCGCACAGGCAGCTTAGAAAAAACATATTCGCAGATTCGAGGTCGCTGGGAAGTTCACTGCCGCACAGGCAGCTTAGAAAACACGACTGAGCACTGTCCGGCTGTGCAATACGTTCACTGCCGCACAGGCAGCTTAGAAAAATTACTTTGCAGCACACAACGCCAAACTTTGGTTCACTGCCGCACAGGCAGCTTAGAAACAAGTGCTTGAAGTGATTTCTTCATCATGCCCGTTCACTGCCGCACAGGCAGCTTAGAAAACTGGCATGGCGACATTAGATTTGCAGTTTATGTTCACTGCCGCACAGGCAGCTTAGAAAACATGCAGCACCCAATGCGTGCCAATGTTTTTGTTCACTGCCGCACAGGCAGCTTAGAAACGAAGAATTGCGTAAATACGAATCGCCAAAACGTTCACTGCCGCACAGGCAGCTTAGAAATGGAGTACCGTTTGACGATGAACCACCGTTGGGTTCACTGCCGCACAGGCAGCTTAGAAATGTATAGGGTCGGCACCAAACTGCGCGGCAGTGTTCACTGCCGCACAGGCAGCTTAGAAATATCGTATCGTTCACAACTACCAATTCAAGCAGTTCACTGCCGCACAGGCAGCTTAGAAATGTAGTGATATTAGTGCATGGACGGGCGGCGCGTTCACTGCCGCACAGGCAGCTTAGAAATAACGCGAATGCGCCAACTTGCATAACCACAGGTTCACTGCCGCACAGGCAGCTTAGAAATGCGTCGCGGCATCAGCTACCACCTTGGCTTCGTTCACTGCCGCACAGGCAGCTTAGAAAGCACAAGAAAACAAGCTGAACGCCATACGCAAGTTCACTGCCGCACAGGCAGCTTAGAAATGGTCTCATCAGTGCCGATTAATTTATATTGCGTTCACTGCCGCACAGGCAGCTTAGAAAGGTTTCTCAGTGAAAAGCGCCCTCTTCTTGACGTTCACTGCCGCACAGGCAGCTTAGAAATCATCTGGAGTGTCTGTCTGATACTCATAAGCGTTCACTGCCGCACAGGCAGCTTAGAAAACCGATCGATAACGCGATCAGGTGATCTTCTTGTTCACTGCCGCACAGGCAGCTTAGAAAAATAACTTGCTCACCTTTGCGCATGACTGCCCGTTCACTGCCGCACAGGCAGCTTAGAAATTTCCCTAAATAATGAAGAAATGAAAACTGTTGTTCACTGCCGCACAGGCAGCTTAGAAAACGAAGGCTCGTGCGGCAGGTGTTGCTGAACGGTTCACTGCCGCACAGGCAGCTTAGAAAACAGACAAAGTGTAAACCTCCCCCAATCAGTGCCATGTATTACTAGAGTTTTGAGGTTGATGAAACAATCGGTATTCAACAGGTGTCATCCCGTTGAGAGAATCATGTGGACATTGCTCGTTGTAATCGTTCATCCACAATTCTGTCCGTTCTTTGACCTCCTGTAAGTTCTTAAAAACATACATATCTAATACCCCTTGGCGGTAGCTGCGGTTGAAGCGTTCAATGAAGCCATTTTGCATGGGTCTACCTGGCTCAATAAACTCCAGGTGGACATCATGCTTTTGCGCCCAATCTGCTAAGGTTGCTGAAATAAATTCAGGTCCGTTGTCCATTCTGATCTGTGCCGGAAAGCCACGCCAGGCAACGATACGCTCCAGCACCCGTACTACACGGGACGCAGGTAAATTCAGATCCACTTCAATCGCTAATACTTCCCGATTAAAATCATCGACCACATTAAACGTACGAAAACGCCTGCCACACCATA
>NZ_JBMPOQ010000033.1:0-15578 GCF_049340505.1 Undibacterium sp. Dicai25W
GGCAAGCTGTCATATTGCAACTGTGCGCCACTATTATTGTCAAAGAAAAAAGACCTTCACCGATATTATGATCTCCAAAGTCAAACCGGATAATCAGGATAGGTATCAATAGCATCATTGCCCCTTGAACGTGGGGATATGTGAGGATTTCAGTGATGGCCTTAAAGAATTGCATATCCCCTTCGTATTGGAAACTGATGTACGTTCAGATAGCCAATCGATGGCGCACAAATCCAAGGTACGCAGATGGTACGCAACCAAAATGATCTTGCGTACCTTGACCGGTTTCCATTAAAAATGGTGATGCTGATGATACATATCACGTTAGAAAGCTAAGCAGCTTCCCCGTAATTTGCTATCAAAAAGAACGTTTTCTAGCAAAAGAAGGGGCTTCAAAGGGCCTTGCAAGGACTTTTTAGAATTTTCACCCTTCAATTAATACTTTCAAGCAAGAGTCTAGAAATGCCGATGAATACAACCGTGTCCAAGGTGCGCAGATGGTACGCGAGCAAAATGAACTTGCGTACCATCAATAAATTATTTTTGTAAGCACACTTACCTAACGCCCCTGCTGAATTTATGCGATTTAAAATCGAGATCAAATGACCGGGCCGTGCCCATAGCGGGTGGATCACATTCTACAAATCAGTCATTCAAAATTAATGCAAAGCAAACATCGATAAACATTTTTGAGAAAGTTAGTCCAAGTTCGTTTCACGTTTAACTAGTACCGATCTTTTTCATTCAAATCGGTTCGCGCCTTGATTTCTTCAGCTGATGAATTTGGAATTCGCTTGAGCTGAACCTGGGCTAGCGAGGGATATAGCGGCTTGCTCAGTACTCGTGAAATACCACTCGCGATAAGAGCGCATGCCATCAGACTCAATACCATCGCGTGGCCATCGACCATTTCCATCACGATGATGAACGAGGTCAACGGCGCTTGGGTCCCCTTCTATGCATATAAGGTGGTCACACAAGTTGTACGCGACCATAGAAATTTTACCTTCAAAGTAAATCGACACCTGAAAACGCCGCCGCCATATGATCCCCAAAGGCTCTGACTTTGGAAGAATGTTTACGTGCAGGCGGACTAACTAAATGGATAGGGATTGGATTGAGCAACCAGTCTTGCATCAGTGCCACTACTTCGCCTGTTACGATCAAGTCTGAAATTAACCAATCAGGTACATAGCAAATGCCCATGCCATCGCGCAAGCAGGAACGAAGCACTTCTGAATTATTGGTCTGCAATGGACCATGCACTCTGACACTGACGGCAGAACCATCGGCAGTGCTGAATTCCCATTGATTACGCATACGTAGTTCGGTGTAAACCAAGCAGGCATGTTGTTGCAAATCCTGAGGAATTTTTGGTGGTTTTTGATCTAATGATAACTGCGCCAGATAATTGCGACCGGCAACCAACATTCTTTGTGAGGTTGCAATCCGTCGTGCGACGAGTGAGCTATCTGCAAGGCTGCCAATACGCACTGCCACGTCGATACCTTGCTCAACCAGATCAACAAAGCCATCATCGAGCTTCAGATCAATCACTACATCTGGATTCTTACGCATGAAGGAGCGAACATGAGGCAACAGCACCCGCAGACCAAAGCCGACAGAAGTGGCGACACGTAGCGGGCCGGATAGAGCGCGTTCCCCCTCCCGCAAATGCGATTCTGCTTCACCAATTTCTGCTACCAGTCGACGGACCTCCTCAAAATAGCGCAAGCCCTCATCGGTCGGCGTTACTGCACGCGTGGTTCTGACCAACAAGCGAACGCCCAGATATTTTTCCAAACTGGCGACTTGCTTACTAATGGCACTTTGAGTAGCAGCCTGCTCACGAGCAACCGCCGAAAAGCTGCCTGTTTCCACGACTCGAACAAAGGTTTGCATCGCCAGTAATCAATCCATTATTTACCCCATTGATTCCAGATAGGAATGAATGATAGTCCTTTTTTTGGTCTAGCGGTCAAGGTCTGCTACGACCATACTTCACTCCACACCAACCCACAGGAGTAATGAAATGAGTAAGTTGACAGTATTGATTACCGGCGCTTTAACTGGCATAGGCCGCGCTACCGCCTTCGCTTTTGCGGCGGAAGGCTACAACGTAGTGGTTTCCGGACGTAAGCAAGAGGCTGGCCTGCAATTAGCAAAAGAATTACGCGACAAAGGCGTGGAAGCAGAATTTTTACAAGCAGACGTCAGCGACGAAGCACAGGTTGAGGCATTGATTGCCAGCACAAAGAAACGCTTTGGTCGTATTGACGTGGCCGTGAATAACGCTGGCGTTGAAGGTGAACTTGGCCCAATAACCGGCCAGACCGCTGCTAATTATCGCGCAACTTTTGATACCAATGTCTTGGGTGTATTGCTCAGTCTCAAGTATGAAATCGCTGCGATGCAATCGCAAGGCTCAGGTTCTATCATCAATTTGTCAAGTATTGCGGGCCAGGTTGGTATGGCTGGCGCATCGGTCTATGTTGCCAGCAAACATGCTGTTGAAGGTTTGACCAAAACAGCCGCATTAGAAGTGGCTGCTTCTGGCATCCGTATCAATGCCGTTGCACCCGGCCCGGTAGAGACCGCCATGTTGGATCGTTTCACCGGTGGCAATGCAGATGCGAAAGCTGGCATGTTTGCAATGATGCCTGCAAAGCGTGGTGCGCAGCCGGAAGAAATTGCGCAAACAATCGTCTTCCTGGCTTCCGACAAAGCACGTTATTTAACTGGCCAAAGTATCGCTGTCGATGGCGGCTATACAGCACAATAAAGGACTCATTATCATGAAAACAGTTATCGTACCAACTTACGAACAGGCTTCGCCTGCCAACCAGACATTAATGGACAACTTAAAAAAAGCGTTAAGCTTTGTCCCTAACCTATATGCAACATTCACGCATTCAGAAACTGCACTAGGTACTTATTTGACGCTGCAAAATGCCAGGAGTTCTCTGTCGTCGAAAGCGCGTGAAGTTGTCAACCTGAGCGTGAGTCAAATTAATCACTGCCGCTATTGCCTTGCCGCACATACCATGGTCGGAAAAATGGTTGGTTTCAGCGACGAGCAAGTATTAGAAATTCGTCGTGGCAGCGCAAGTTTTGATGTGCGTCTTGATGCACTGACCAAGTTGACGCACAACGTGATGATTACGCGTGGCCACACCGACAAAGACGTATTGCAAGCGTTTTTTGATGCAGGCTGGAATGAAGGTAATTTGGTTGATGTAATGATGGTGATCGGTGATAAAACCATCAGTAATTTCCTTCACAGCACAACAGAAATTCCCGTCGATTTTCCTGCTGCACCTGAACTTTGATGGGTTTTTACCGGGTCTGTTCGCCCGGTAAAAATTCATTCGTCATTGAAGTGAATAGAAATGGTTTGGCGTTGGGATCGTCACAGGCAAGGATTTCGGTATTCTTAAAATAGCCTCGGTCTGAAATAACTGTAAGCTGATACGCTCCCATTGCGGTGCTGTTTGATTTCTGGCTCTTGGCTATCAGCTGTTTCAAGGTCTTTGAAGTATTGGTTGAGGCTGTCTTCAACTTCCTTCATACGCAGCTCAACTTTGCCTTTCGTAAAACTCTTATCGCGATTATTGACTGCCTTGAATTTACTTCCATCGATAGTGATCAATGTGTCGGCAAACAGATTGAGATTTTGCAGATAACGACGGATATTAGATACGCCGTCAAAGGCAGCTTCAAACCTATAACCGGACAGACGTTTTGACACAGTCTCTGCCGTTTCCTATCCTTTAAATTCCACATTATTCGCAACTTATAATGCAGGATGCTTGCTATCATATGATTCCATTTTGCCTTCTAGCCCGTCACACATACCGTCGCTATATTCTTCAAAATCTATATCTCTGGCCGCTTCAGACATACCACCCAGCGATTTCATTTCTCTTTGAAATTGTTCATAGAGAGGGCGTGAGAGCACTTCTGTCCGCCCGTAGGATTTACTGAAGTTATTACTAATCCACGCCTCAAAGCTTGTAGGCCCAACAAATGTTGGATACTTTCGCGCACCGTCTCGAGAGCAAAATCCAATTAGCTTGGAAAGTTTTAAGAACTCCTCCGGCTCAGTCATTGCCACAAACTTTCGCAATTCTGGAAACGTCGATGGAATCTTCGCTTCCATTTCTGAGATTTTGCTTTTCAAGGCTTTGGACAGTTTTTCACATTTGGAGGTCGAGTAGTTTGGGCGCGGCTGGCTCACCCAAAAAATTCCTGGAAAATCCATCTTTGTACGAATTAATGGCTTGGCCTCATTACTATCTTCAACTCGGGCATCACGAATATCTAAAAATCCTGGGTATCGTGGTTTGCCTGTATCTTTTAAAGCAATGCCGTACGATAGTTCGTTTACCTGAAATTCCTGTACGGCGGAATACGACTCTGACCTGTACCAGGATAAAAGTTTGAGGTTCCTCACATATTTGAATATTGCCCGTTCCCCATGATTGACGCATTGAGCGGTAAGATCGTCCAACTTTAAGATTGTTTCTTCATACTTTTCCTCAGTCGGAAATGCAACGATTTGCGCACGCGCAGAACTAGGAACGACAACGAAAATTCCCAATAAGGCGGAAACAGCGAACAAGGCAATGAAGCGTAAAAGCATGTCAACTCTCTAAAAAATGTGTATCACTAACTTCCAAGTTAGCAGGTATGGTTCTGAAAAACATGATTAAAACGGCAGCTTTGGAGAATATTCATGACCGGCGGTTTCGTGCTGAGACTTGTCTTTCAAATAATAACGTAATTATTCGGTTGTGTACCCTTTGGCGTCAAATGACGAACTTGATAGCACCATCACTTCAAGTTCATTAATCAAAGGAGCGTCCGCCGCGAACCGTGTGTAAATTTAAGTCAATTTGTTGTGATATATCATCAAAAATTTATTTATTCCCCTAGAACTAATGTCAAAATACAGGCAAACCTCATTCATGACTATGGTCTCCTAAAGCGTCATTGGGAATGCTTACATGTTCAGTCGTCGCAATTCAAAAACTGCCCGATCACTCAATGTCCTGGTCGTCGACGATGATTACTTTATGCAGCGCACCCTCGTGCTTTACCTCAATAGCCTAGGGCATTCGGGCATTGTGGTGGAAAATGGTCAGCAAGCAATGGAATGCCTCGCAGTCAAATGTTTTGATGTTATTTTGTTAGATGTCACCATGCCTGTCATGGACGGGCTAGAGGTATTAGCAGCCATCAGACAGCAAGAGAAAATAAGAAATGCGCACCAACTGATCATTATGGTTACTGGCTACGCTGAAGCAGATGACTTGAGCAAGCTAAAAAAAGCTGGTGCGGATGGTTATGTGATTAAACCAGTTGATACAAATCAACTTGAGGCTGAATTAAAGCGTGTCGTCAGATAAAGCGCAAAACATTGCAACATTATTTCTCTAGTAATAATTTTCTTTAGCAATTAGCATTATTGAAGTAGAAATTTGTTTATCTTTGCACAAATAGTCTTATTCGAAGTACCTTTTTTAAAGGAAGTTGAATATGTCTGATGCCGCCAAATTGTCCGTTGTCCGTCGAGTTAGTCCAGAGTTGAAGGAGTTTCTGGCAGCGCCAAAAAGTGATTCGATCCATAGAGATACTTTCCACACCAAAGCAATATGGACTCCAGGTGTGAGATTGATGGGTAATTTGCAATTCAAATCAAAGGCAATTTTGATTTGTTTGATGTTCGTCATTCCCTTGTCAGTATTGACCTGGATATACTTCGCCAATATGTTTGAAAGCATTGCGTTCTCAGAAAAAGAACGTATAGGCATAGAATATAACCGTCAAATTTTCCCTGTACTCAATTTGGCACAACAGGTTCGCAGGGACTCCGTTGCCGCGGCAGTATCAGGGACTGCACCGGCAACGCTAGCTTCCTTATCTGAAAAGCTTCGTCAAGAACAAAAAAAGTTAGACGAGATTGAAAAACGCTATGGTAAAGAGCTTGGTGTAGAAAAGTCGTATGCCGAATCACAGGACGCCTTATCCAAAATTCCAGCTGCATCGCCAGCAGAAGTATTTAAACTTCATACGGCCTACGTGCAATCTCTGATTAATTTAATGGGACAAGTTACTGATGGCTCGAATTTGACTTTAGACCCTGAAATAGTCAGCTTTTACTTAATGGATGCGGTCTTTGCCCGCGCGCCAGACATTATCGAAAGCTCAGGAAAAATGCGCGGGCTGGGAGTTGGCATTCTCAAAGCTGGCAGCATCACGAAAGAACAGCAAAATACACTCAATGGTTTGATTCCGATCGCCGAATTCCAAGGCGATAATATGCTTGCCGACCTCGCGAAGGTGAGCGCGAATGACAGCAAAATTGGGGAGAAAATTAACGCCAAGCAGGTACTCAATGATACTGTCGCATTTTTTGCGGTGGCTAGAAAAAGTGTGATTGAAAACCAGGACTATGCACCAGAAGTGCAGGCTACTTACCTTGCCGCAGCGAATAAAACGATTGAAGGTCAATATGGCCTGACCGATCGATTAATCAATGCCCTAGACGAGGTTTTGGCTGACCGTGTTTCTGGAATGAAGCGCAAGCTTTATCTGATTTCTGCCATGCTAGGACTAACTATTCTTGCTGCATTGTATGGATTTTATACCTTTTATTTAGTCACCAGCGGCGGACTAAAACTAATTAGTAAGCATCTCAAAGAAATGAGCGACGGCGACTTACGTACAGCGCCAGCAATGCCATGGGGTAAAGACGAACCAGCGCAAGTTATTATTGATCTTCGCCATACCTATGATGCCTTACATGCATTGATCAAAACTGTACGTCACTCAGCCCGTGCTTTACACGCAACGAGCAGTGAAATTTCTGCTGCCAGTCTGGATTTATCCTCACGTGCGGAGTCAGCAGCAGCGTCGCTGGAAGAACAATCCTCCACGATGGAAGAGATAGGTTCTACTGTCGAGAATAGCGCGCAACAAACCGTCGCCGCAGCCAACTTTGCAACAGAAAATGCCAAGGTAGCAGAGCAAGGCGGCATCGTCATCGGAACAGTCGTTAGTACGATGCGCGACATTCATGCCTCGTCTTCCAAGATTAACGAAATTATTGGCGTGATCAATGGTATTGCGTTTCAAACGAATATTCTCGCCTTAAACGCTGCTGTAGAAGCAGCCCGCGCGGGCGAACAAGGGCGTGGTTTCGCGGTAGTTGCCAGTGAAGTGCGCAATCTGGCCCAACGCAGCGCGGCGGCAGCAGACGAAATCAAAACCTTGATTTCAAGCAGTGTTGAGCAAATATCTACGGGTACCAAAGTTGTTGAACAAGCGGGTACCACAATGGAAACGATGGTGAAAAACGCCCGTCAAATCAGCGTATTTTTAAGCGAGATTTCCGCTGCAACGAAAGAACAGTCACTAGGACTCGGTCAGATCAGCAGTGCGATCCAGGAGCTGGATGAGAATACCCAACACAATGCGGCTTTAGTGGAGGAAACTAGCGCAGCAGCAGGTGCTTTAACCGATCAGGCGTCGACCTTGCAACAGGAAATAGCCAACTTTAGAGTGGCATAATTCCAGCGGAAATAAGTACGTATAAGCCGAAATCTTTTCAAAAACCAAAGCAAAAACCTGTATTACCAATGGCCTCTTAAAAAATCTTCTCTGCGTTTACCGTCATTCATTGGAACAAGGCAAGCTATGTTATCGAAGTATTATCAAGCTAAACAAATTTGAACAAGCCTTGTTCAGTGGGCGTAGTATCTATCTCTGACAAGTAATAAGCTTAGCTCTGATTTTTAGTGAGAGGCGAAGATGGACAAATCTCAAGTTCCAAACTTAGACTTATCGACTAAGAATTCGTTTGATTCCTTAGGTGATAATCTATCTTCGATTCATACTGTCATCTCCAGCCGCTATCCGTTTATTGATCGAATGGCGATTGCTCTCTACGAAAAAAAGACCGATTTACTTAAGACATTTACCAGTAGCAATCATGACGCGCAACAACTACAACGATATGAAGCCAGATTGGCGGATGTTCCATCGCTGCTGGATTTGGTCAACACTGGGCAATCACGTGTAATAGAAAATATCAAAACCAGCCTTAATCGACATTCTACGCATTCGTCCTGGTTATTAAATAGGGGCTATCAGTCCAGTTTTACTGTCCCGATTTACCAGGGAGGCAAGTTTGCGGCATTCTTATTTTTTGATTCAAAAACAGAAAACGCGTTTAAGCCTCCTGACATCTTCTTTTTAGAAACATTAGCAGACCTGGTTTCTCAACTTTTCCTGCTACGAATCAAGCTTGCTCACGACTTAGTTGGAACGGTTCATATTGCAAGCGATCTGGTCAAAATGAGAGATGTAGAAACAGGGCAGCATCTGGAGCGAGTAGCTGCGTATTCACGCTTAATGGCATTAGCAGTTGCAGATCGCTTTAATTTAACGGATGAATTCATTGAATACGTTTTTCTGTTTGCGCCGCTTCACGATATTGGAAAAATCGGCATTCCAGATAATATTTTGCTAAAGCCAGGAAGGCTGGAAGAGCATGAGTGGGATGTTATGCGTTCACATGTCGAAATTGGCATACAAATTATCGACAAGATGAATACGGCGTTGGAGCTTGAATCCGATCTGGCATTCCGGGTAATGCGCAACATCGTCGCATTCCACCATGAGCGCGGTGATGGGTCTGGCTACCCTGAGCATTTAACGCTTGAGCAAATACCCATTGAGAGCCGGATCGTTGCAATTGCAGACGTGTACGATGCCTTATCAAGTAAACGCCCCTACAAACAGGCCTTTAGTGACGAAGAATCCATCGCCGAGCTACGCAAGGAAGCCACCCTACTCCGCCTCGACCAATATTGTGTTGAGGCCTTGATACGCGCAAAAAGCGAGCGCGCACTAATTCAAAAGAAATTTGAAGACAGGCTTGATTGATTTCTCGTTTCTTAATATCGCTTTTCAGTATAAGATCGTGTTCATCTTTCAACTCTGAGTACAACGAGGTCAGCGATATGAAAAATAAACCCATAGAGCGAGATCCAAACAGAATGCCGACACACCCAGGCGAAATTTTGAAAGAAAACGTTCTTCCAGAGTTGCGTATAAGCCGGGCAGCATTGGCAAAAAAGTTAAATGTGAGCCGCTATACGATTTCTAAGATTCTTCAAGCGAAGGCTAGCCTTAGCGCTGAGATTTCAATAGCTCTTGAAGCCCACGTTGGAAGCACCGCTGAGCAATGGATGAGGATGCAGATAGCACATGATTTATGGGTTGCCAGACGAAGTGCTACACTGTATTAGTTGTGATCTGACTGCCATACCGTTTCAATTGGTAGTTGGTCAGATTAAATCGAAATTATTACAATTAAAGATTCATGAAATTAAAATCCACAATTCTCCGCACTTTATTTGGACTTTTTTTTGTTATCCTCATCTTTAGCACGATAGGTATTGTCAGCAACCGCGAGGCTGATAAAAATGAAAAACAATTTTGCTCCACTGTAACCGCAGGCACGCCGATCTCCGGATTAAAAGAAAAAGCGCTAGCTAATGGCGCAAACAAAAAAATGACTCAAATTTTTGACATCAACCCGCCAGAACATACTCTCTTAGTGGTGTTCAATGGTGCATTTCAATTTGATCGATATATATGCGAAATCAACTTCATTGATGACAAGGTAACTTCAGTCAAACACGCTCACATGGATTAAGTTAAAATATAGACATCTACACAAAGGTTACATGCAGAAATAAGCGAACGGCTAGCCAGATCACTTATTATCTTTACCATCGCTAGCCCTAAGCCAACTCACCAATTTCTGCTGGCCAACTTAGTGTTTGCACGTCATCAAGGGCACACTGAATTCCATTTATCAAATTAATTTCAAGGCCTGTTCTAGGTTGAGATCGTGGTACTAGGTTTAATTTCCCGACGAGACGATTGATAATTTGGCGAAATCCTGTCTTTGACTTTTCATTTTCAAGTAGCACTTGAAAAATTTCCACTTTTGATACTACATGCAAAAAGCTGGCTACAATCATCTTCTCCGATGCTTGAGGAAAGTCATGCATAAGAACAAACTCCAACCATTCGAGCACATTTTCACTCAAATCGATTTTTCGTAATTCATTGAAACTGACAGGCCATTTGTGTGTCGGTGTTATGTTCAACCAGGAGAAAAGTCCCCATGGAGATAGCTTTCTTTCTCCCATCTGCTCCGACCAGTAGTTGGTATTGGACTTACGTCCTGATTCGTCTTTTACACTTCCATAATTAAGAGAAAATGGGACGTAAAAATTTTTCATACTACCGTTTCCTGGAGCTTTTCTGAGGAACGCAGGAATATCGTATGTTGCCTCACTAGTTGCTACGTCAGTATGAAGGCTTGTCAGTTCCCGACGGAAAACTGCAGGCTTTCTCCTCGGATGAAAATCCTTCCGACCACTATTATTTAATCCTGCATGGCCAATTCCGCTATGCCCTGCTGGTAACATGTGAGGCACAATGTAAAGTGACGGCATCTCACCTGCCTTTTCGGTATATTCCCGTTCATGTATCAACAGGAAATTGCTGCGTTCACTCACAAGTTGATAATCAAGGGCAATTTTTTCTATATCAGATTTATTGCAGTCAAGCGCATTTCCACTTATCGACATGTGCGTCATCCGTACTTGGGCCGCCATTCGTGAAAGTTGATTATCGGTGGTAGAAGCCTGTGAGAAATCAACAAAGGCAATTTCGTCTCGCTTAGACTCTCCCAGAGTGTTTCCACACAAAATCAGCTTACCTTCTGGTCGTTGTTCAAACAAGGCGAACAGTTGATAAGTATCTCCATCAAACACGCTTTCACCAAAACCTGAAGTCCATAGTGGCACGTTATTTTCTGGCCAGATGCAATCTAATGCTTGGATGCTTGGGGAACGAAGGCGGATAAACATACGCATCACCGCTGGTTCAACCGCCTCAACTGCCGTCACAAAGTCACACGCGCCCCCTGTTGCACTTGCCAGACGACACAAATGACTTTCTGAAGGGCTACTGCCTACACCAACAATAAATAGCCTGTGCCCAGAATTTTTAGCAGATGCAATAGCGCTGTCGACTTCGGTAATATCTCCATCAGTAATCAGCAAGACGTCACTATTATTCATATCATTGAGATCGAAGGTCGACTGCAACGCTGTTTCCATTTCAGTGCCACCCAAATTCGCCTCTAGATTTCCGACCCAGCGTTGGGCTGCTAGTTTGCTCGCTGGCGCTGCTTTCCACATTGCTCGCGAACGATGCTCGACATGAGAACCGAAACGACTAAGCGAGAACCTATCTCCTTCTTTCAGTTCGTCCACGATTACACGTAAAGCTCTTTGAGATGCTGCAATACTATCGCCCGCCATAGAGCTTGAACAATCAACCAATATTTTAAGAGAGATAGTTGGTTTAATTTCTTGATCAATGTTCACGCAAAAACTCGCCAACATTGCGTATTGCTCTGGATAGCGATAATCAGCCCCCATAACAAGCAAAGAATTGGTTGGAAAATCTTCCAGCGCCAGCACAAAATCGCGATCTAAGGTTCCTTGGCGATTTAATGAAACACAACAAATGCCATCCGCACTCTTTACTGCTATTGGATGGCTTGGTGAGGTAATCTTCGCCTTTGTCAGTGCATCATGCAAACGTAGTTCAATATCGAATGGATACTCTGCCTCCAGACTATGTCGAGGAATTAGGTGCTCAGGAAAATTAGATTGTTTTGACACATCAGCATGGCTATTATCAAAACGTGGCGCTATGACAGTTGGGATTAGCAAGCGTAGGCAATTTTGTTCGAATTGCAAAACCTGTGCGTAGTGAACGCAGATAGTGCAATGTTCTTGCGGAGCGAGATTTCCGAGATTTAAGCTGTAACTATGGTCAGGATTTTTCTCCAACATGATGGCTGTATCACCGGTCGATATCGTTTCTTCGTAATCGGCTTCTGCCTGTTTTTTTCTGACTACAATGCCAGTGAGTTTTTTTTCTCCGAGAGTCACATCAACGTGCATCAAGACAGCACGCCATGGCAATGGGAAGGTATAGATTACTTCAGCATGTGATGACGTTGAATTGCAAAACTCTTGAACAATCTGCATATTAAGTATCTGACCACGCATATCACCAGTCATGCGAATACTATCTAAATTGAACTCTTTACCATGAGGTGTTTTAAGACTAGCACGAGGCAGCATATTCATTGTTGCTCCTTAGGGGTAAACCAATTTTGTAAAACCGTGATCGGCTTTTTGAGGCGTCGCAATCATCCCTCTGAATCGAGGTCTTGATATAGCTGCATCACACCGCGCACGAATCTGCGCATCTGCTCTGATGACAATCCTGCACGGCCAGGCTCAATGACTATCTCAATACCATCAGCGACAGTCAAATGGCTGCAAACTTCGATGCTGCCTGGCAAGCGTGGCTTTGCCGGAACTGGAGACTCTTCGCCATGCAATAGTTGTCTAATGCGATCAAGGGATACCCCTGCAGAAGTCCATTTTTTAACAAGCAGGAGTTGTTCTAGATGGTGACTATCATATCGAGCGGCACGTGTCTCACCTTCGGGTTTATCCACCAATCCGATCTGGACATAATATCGTGCGGTACGAATAGAAATGTCCGCCAGCACGCAAAGATCAGAAAGAGAAAAGTTCCTAGTAGCGAATTTGGAGTTTTTATTCATGCATTATATTTAAACACTTTTACTGTATATATACAAGCATGGGAATGGTTATCGCATGGAACGGAATAGCGCAATTATTTTATTGAACGACTAACACGTCGGCGTAAACTTTCTAAGTTGCCTGTGCGGCAATGAACAGCGGCAAGATTTTTACTGATGTTGATTTGAATTTCTAAGCTGCCTGTGCGGCAGTGAACTTGCCTTGTCTTTGCAACGGCGTGCCGTTCATTTTCTAAGCTGCCTGTGCGGCAGTGAACCGTCTGGTGATTCCAGCAAATCGGCTGCGTCTTTTCTAAGCTGCCTGTACGGCAGTGAACTTCCGCAAGACTACGCGAACCATTTTATCTACTTTCTAAGCTGCCTGTGCGGCAGTGAACGAATATGCGCCAGTTTCGGCGGTTTCCGCCGTTTTCTAAGCTGCCTGTGCGGCAGTGAACCTTCACGTGCAGCAGATTATAGCTACGGAACATTTCTAAGCTGCCTGAGCGGCAGTGAACCGGGTTATTGGTGCTATCAAGTTTGGCGCGATTTTCTAAGCTGCCTGTGCGGCAGTGAACGGTATGCCCGCTAAAAATCGCGTTAACGTGTCTTTCTAAGCTGCCTGTGCGGCAGTGAACAATCATTTAGTTTTTGAGGTGCTTTTTTCATGTTTCTAAGCTGCCTGTGCGGCAGTGAACCATTAGATCGGTGCGCGTCTTCAACTTGTTGTTTTCTAAGCTGCCTGTGCGGCAGTGAACCGAAAGACCAGCCAAACAATTTATAGTCTTGATTTCTAAGCTGCCTGTGCGGCAGTGAACTTGCTTAAGCCAACGATTCTTATTAGCAACTTTTTCTAAGCTGCCTGTGCGGCAGTGAACGAGAAAAAGCACATCAAAGCGGCGCATTATTGTTTCTAAGCTGCCTGTGCGGCAGTGAACAAAGAGCGCGGTCGTGAAAAACTGCACCTACATTTCTAAGCTGCCTGTGCGGCAGTGAACAGGGTTCGCACTCTATTTTTAATTTCCGATCTTTTCTAAGCTGCCTGTGCGGCAGTGAACCAATCGAACAAGTTGTCTTAAATGGTCGGGACTTTCTAAGCTGCCTGTGCGGCAGTGAACTATCGTCTTGCTGATGATGCTGCGCACAGAGATTTCTAAGCTGCCTGTGCGGCAGTGAACCGAAATCCTAGAGATAAATCATTGGAGGATAATTTCTAAGCTGCCTGTGCGGCAGTGAACCGTTTTATTGGTAATGCTGATTGCTTTTGCTTTTTCTAAGCTGCCTGTGCGGCAGTGAACGGTATAGCGCAACTTCCGAATGCCCCACTGATTTTCTAAGCTGCCTGTGCGGCAGTGAACGATTTGAATTCGCTTGTCCCCGTCACTTTGATTTTCTAAGCTGCCTGTGCGGCAGTGAACCAGGAAAGCACAGTTGGCTTACCCTTAAATATTTTCTAAGCTGCCTGTGCGGCAGTGAACCTCCACCTCCGCCCGGTTCGTCTTCCTCGAATTTTCTAAGCTGCCTGTGCGGGAGTGAACGATGTCGCAAAAATGCACTCGGACAAGTTAGATTTCTAAGCTGCCTGTGCGGCAGTGAACTTTTGTTTAATCCTGTTTCCGCTTTTGCAGGTTTTCTAAGCTGCCTGTGCGGCAGTGAACAGCTACTTGAACTCGTCGTAGACGTACTGGAATTTCTAAGCTGCCTGTGCGGCAGTGAACCGCTAGGCACATTTTTACTTGCGGTAAGTGAATTTCTAAGCTGCCTGTGCGGCAGTGAACATCGATCTTCAGCTTTTGGTTTGGATGGTGCCTTTCTAAGCTGCCTGTGCGGCAGTGAACGCACTCGCGCCATCAAACCCAACCCTTATGCCTTTCTAAGCTGCCTGTGCGGCAGTGAACATAAAACGATTAGCAGATTTTTATAGATAGGTTTTCTAAGCTGCCTGTGCGGCAGTGAACTATCACTCCCAATATCAATGTTTTCGGTTTCATTTCTAAGCTGCCTGTGCGGCAGTGAACTAGTAGCTCATTGAGCTGTTGTTGCGCCTCGTTTTCTAAGCTGCCTGTGCGGCAGTGAACACCCCCAAGTATGTAAAGGGTGAGTTTAGTCATTTCTAAGCTGCCTGTGCGGCAGTGAACAAAATATGCCGCGTGAAATTCTTCAGGTGGACTTTCTAAGCTGCCTGTGCGGCAGTGAACAACATGTCGAGAGAAAAACTTGCTTGTAGGATTTTCTAAGCTGCCTGTGCGGCAGTGAACTAGCTAAGCTCAAGAGTCTCGCCGCTGTGCGCTTTCTAAGCTGCCTGTGCGGCAGTGAACTTGGATTGTATTTTCAGATGGGTTTGAATATTTTTCTAAGCTGCCTGTGCGGCAGTGAACTAGCAGGGGGGTTGTATCGACTGGTTTATATATTTCTAAGCTGCCTGTGCGGCAGTGAACGACATTGTGTTGATTACCCAGCACCCGTTACTTTTCTAAGCTGCCTGTGCGGCAGTGAACAGTGTCAGACGGTTTTTCGTCCTCGGTCAGTTTTTCTAAGCTGCCTGTGCGGCAGTGAACTTATCCTTGATGCGTTTCTTGCTCACTGCATGTTTCTAAGCTGCCTGTGCGGCAGTGAACCACCTGACGGAGCGCCAGAAGGAGAGCCAGAATTTCTAAGCTGCCTGTGCGGCAGTGAACCGTTTCGGCGTTGCTGTAGGTGCTTTTGTAACCCTCCCGTAAAATCAAGCCATGCATAACTAGAGTTCTTGAGGCAAACTTATATGCCAAAGGAGAACAGAAATGCGTAAGAGCAGATTTACAGAGACACAGATCATTGGAATATTGAAAGCGGTTGAAGCTGGTAGATTGGTCAAAGATGTTTGTCG
>NZ_JBMPOQ010000034.1:0-8645 GCF_049340505.1 Undibacterium sp. Dicai25W
GCCATTTAATTTTCCTATTCTTCTCACATGGTTGCGCGTAGCACTGATTCCTCTCGTGGTCGGTGTTTTTTATTTGCCATCTCGAATTGTGTTGAAATTAATTTTGCTTAGAGTGGTTTTAATACGGACACTTTAGTTCAAAGATAGCTGAACTTTCAATTCAATAATAAATAAATTCTTTTTTGATAAACCTTTGATTTTTCGGAATATGGAGTTCAAAGATAGATGAATTCTGACATTTCTGTTCTCCTTTGGCATATAAGTTCGCCTCAAGAACTCTAGTTATGCATGGCTTGATTTTACGGGAGGGTTACAATTCTTACCAGTAAAAATCATTCTCCATCATTTATCTATTGCACACGTTAGTTCGGTTATTTACGGTAAATATCCACATGTATCCAAAAAAATTCAGAGTTAGCTGAACAAAATTCAGAGTTAAGTGAATATCGACAGCATTGATATTTTATTTGAAATTTTTTCCATGTTTTTTGATAAAAACCCAAGTGATCTTCAGGGTAGAGACTGCACATTTTCAATAACAATGAAAAAGTCGCTTGCATAAATCACTGTTTTTTTATACAGTACTGCAAAACGCGGATTTAACTCAGGCGTTTATTTTCCACCGGCTGCTTATTGAATGAAAGAATGTATGGACGATAAGAAATCTGACAACAGCTCAGAAAAGAGCAAGGCGCTCGCTGCGGCGCTGGCACAAATCGAAAAGCAATTTGGTAAAGGTTCGGTCATGCGTATGGCCGATGGCGCTGTGGTGGAAGAGATTCAAGTTGTTTCCACAGGCTCATTAGGTCTGGATATTGCACTGGGCGTTGGTGGCTTGCCACGTGGCCGTGTGGTTGAAATCTACGGTCCAGAATCTTCAGGTAAAACGACGCTGACGCTGCAAGCGATTGCAGAAATGCAAAAACTCGGTGGCACCTGCGCGTTTATTGATGCGGAACACGCCCTTGATGTTGGATATGCTCAGAAGCTAGGCGTTAATCTCAATGATTTACTGATTTCTCAGCCTGACACAGGTGAGCAGGCGCTGGAAATTACTGATGCGTTGGTGCGCTCTGGTAGCGTTGATCTGGTGGTTATTGACTCGGTGGCTGCATTGACACCACGTGCTGAAATCGAAGGCGATATGGGTGATTCTTTACCTGGATTGCAAGCGCGTTTGATGTCGCAGGCATTGCGTAAGTTGACTGGCAGTATCAAACGTACAAATACGTTGGTGATCTTTATTAACCAGATTCGTATGAAAATTGGCGTCATGTTTGGTAGCCCAGAAACTACAACTGGCGGTAACGCGCTGAAGTTCTACGCTTCTGTTCGTTTGGATATTCGTCGCACAGGCTCAATCAAAGCTGGTGATGAAGTTATTGGTAACGAAACCAAAGTTAAAGTTGTAAAAAATAAAGTGGCGCCACCATTTAAAGAAGCGCATTTCGATATTCTTTATGGAGAAGGCACTTCCCGTGAAGGTGAAATTCTTGATCTGGGTGCTGACGCTAAGATCATTGAAAAAGCGGGTGCCTGGTATAGTTATAACGGCGAACGCATTGGTCAGGGTAAAGATAATGCACGTAATTTCTTAAAAGAGCGTCCACAACTGGCGTATGAAATTGAAAACAAAGTGCGTGAACATCTTGGTGTTCCAGCTTTGCCAGCACCGAATGCTGATGCCGCAGCTGCATGATTGATTTGATTTAAGTAGTCGTTCTTACTTACATTAACTGAAGCCGATAATTTCCAGCTAGAAAAATGCTGAAGTTGTCGGCTTTTTTTTTTGATGCTTGATGTTGCTGCTCAATAAAGTCACTTTCATGATGAAACAAAAATTAAGCCTGAAAGGGCGAGCACTCCGCTATCTGTCTATGCGCGAACATAGTCGGATAGAACTGGCCAGAAAATTGTCCGTTTATGCAGAAGAGGGCGATGATATTGAGGCGGTGCTGACGTGGTTGGAAGCATCGAACTTTATGTCAGCAGAACGGTTTTCTGATTCATTAGTGAATCGACGTTCTGCGCGTTTTGGCAATCAAAGAATTTTGGCTGAGCTACAAAGTCATCAGATGGATGACGTTGAAATTCAGCGAGTGAAAGCGAATTTATCTGAAACCGAAAGCGCAAGGGCCATTGAGGTCTTGCACCGCAAGTTCCCACGCCCCCCCGAGGATTATGAACAGCGTTTGAAACAAAGTCGATTTTTGCAGCAACGAGGCTTTTCAGGGAAGGCGATTCAGCAAGCGATGCGAGAACCGCGGGAAGATGAAGATCAATAAATATTTCTCATTGCTTTTGAAGACCTTTCGCCCGAAAGCGGAAGAAAGTAATGACTGTGCTGGACGGGGTGGTATCAGGAAATCAACATGCCAGCGACACGAAGCATTTTGGCAGCGGGTGAACCCTCACACCCACCCTTTCCGTCCCGCTGATGAGGAGGGAAGTAATTAGATATTTGTTTTCGATGTTTTTGATTACGCCCACTTATCATCAAAAGCGCAATCAAAATTACAATAAAAATGCAAATTCACTGATTAATTCGAGCAGTTTTGTTCTATGCAAGTGCAAAAAATGAGCGCATTTGGTGAGTTCAGGTTTTAGCTGTGCTAGAATTCGAAGGTTTTTTGCAGCGCCGCAGGAGCGGCTGTTATCGTAGAAGCTGCGGTAACGACGCGCAATTGTGGCTCTTTTATATAGAATTAGCCGCCAGCAAGGCATGATGCCCTTATCATCTCCGACAATCCCACGCACGTTGAAGCATACGCGTGCCATCAGCATATCTGCGTACGAACGCGAAGATGGCTTGTGGGATTTTGACGCCCATATTACAGATCACAAGACACGTGACATTAAGCTTGCCTCCGGCGTACGCCCAGAAGGTCAGGCGCTGCACGACTTGCATCTGCGCGTCACTGTAGATCGAAAACTTGAAGTGATCGCTGTCGAAGCAAGTTCTGACGCTGTTCCTTATCCCGGTTATTGCGAAGCGATCACCCCGGATTACAAAAAGCTGGTCGGTTTAAATTTGATGAAGCAGTTCCGTCAGGGCGTGAAAGAACGTCTGGCAGGAATACATGGCTGCACGCATTTAACCGAACTCGCACAAATTTTACCAACCGCGGCGATCCAGGCCTTTGCAGGCGATGTGATCGATACCCGTGACAGCGCCAGTGATACCGCTGGCAATGCTAACCAAACTCAACAACCTTTCCAGCTTGACCGTTGCCATGCTTTGCGTGTTGACGGACCGGCTGTTGTTCAGTATTACCCGCGTTGGGCGAAACCTTCGCCTGACGCAAAATCACCCAGCTAGTTTGTTTGTTTAATTATTTATACCTCAGTGTCTGAAGGGAAGTCGTATGAAAATCCATGAGTATCAGGGTAAAGAAATCCTCCGTAAATTCGGAGTGACCGTACCGCGCGGTATCCCATGCTTGTCCGTTGATGAAGCAGTGAAAGCGGCTGAAACCTTGGGCGGACCAGTCTGGGTCGTCAAAGCGCAAATCCACGCTGGTGGTCGCGGTAAAGGCGGCGGCGTTAAAGTTGCAAAATCCTTGGAGCAAGTGCGTGAATACGCTGATGCGATCATGGGTATGCAATTGGTAACACACCAAACTAGCCCAGAAGGTCAAAAAGTTCGTCGTTTGTTGATCGAAGAAGGTGCCGATATCGCTAAAGAACTGTACGTTAGTATGGTTACTGACCGTATCAGCCAGCGCGTTGTGTTGATGGCATCGTCTGAAGGCGGTATGGATATTGAAGAAGTTGCGGAAAAACATCCAGAACTGATTCACTCCATCGCTATTGATCCAAGTGCTGGCCTGCAAGATGCAGAAGCAGATGATATCTCCCGCAAAATCGGTGTGCCAGAAGGCTCTATCGCTGATGCGCGCGTTCAATTGCAAGGTTTGTTCAAAGCCTTCATGGAAACAGATTGCTCCCTGGCAGAAATCAATCCATTGATCTTGACAGGCTCCGGCAAAGTGATCGCTCTGGATGCAAAATTCAACTTCGACGCGAACGCCTTGTTCCGTCAACCAGAAATCGTTGCTTACCGCGATCTGGATGAAGAAGATCCAGCAGAAATCGAAGCGTCTAAATTTGACCTCGCTTACATCTCTCTCGACGGTAACATCGGTTGCCTGGTGAATGGTGCTGGTCTGGCGATGGCAACAATGGACACGATCAAACTGTTCGGCGGCGAACCAGCTAACTTCCTGGACGTTGGCGGTGGTGCAACAGCAGAAAAAGTGACTGAAGCGTTCAAGATCATGTTGAAAAATCCAGGCTTGAAAGCCATCCTGGTTAACATTTTCGGCGGCATCATGCGTTGTGACGTGATTGCTGAAGGCGTGATTACTGCATCTAAAGCAGTTTCTTTGAAAGTGCCTCTGGTTGTACGTATGAAGGGTACTAACGAAGACATCGGCAAGAAAATGTTGGCTGACTCTGGTCTGCCAATCATCTCTGCTGACACGATGGAAGAAGCAGCGCAGAAAGTTGTTGCCGCTGCCGCAGCTCACGCTTAATTATCGCAAGGAATCAATATGTCCATCCTGATTAATAAAGACACTAAAGTCATTACCCAAGGTATCACTGGCAAAACTGGCCAGTTCCATACACGTATGTGCCGCGATTACGCGAACGGCAAAGAATGTTTCGTTGCTGGCGTGAATCCAAAGAAAGCCGGCGAAGATTTCGAAGGCATTCCTATTTTTGCTAACGTTACTGAAGCTAAAGCAGCAACAGGCGCGACTGTTTCCGTAATCTACGTTCCACCAGCAGGCGCAGCGGCAGCGATCTGGGAAGCTGTTGAAGCTGAACTCGATCTGGCTATCTGTATCACAGAAGGTATTCCAGTTCGTGACATGATGATGTTGAAAGACCGCATGGCTAAAGCTGGTAGCAAAACAAAATTGCTCGGCCCTAACTGCCCGGGTCTGATCACACCAGACGAAATCAAAATCGGTATTATGCCTGGCCATATCCACCGTAAAGGTCGTATCGGCGTGGTTTCCCGTTCCGGTACATTGACTTATGAAGCAGTGGGTCAATTGACTGCACTGGGTCTGGGTCAGTCTTCCGCTGTTGGTATCGGTGGCGATCCGATCAATGGTCTGAAACACATCGACATCATGAAGATGTTCAATGATGATCCAGACACAGACGCTGTGATCATGATCGGCGAAATCGGCGGTCCAGATGAAGCGAATGCTTCTTACTGGGTACGGGACAACATGAAGAAGCCAGTTGTTGGTTTCATCGCTGGTGTTACTGCGCCTCCAGGCAAACGTATGGGCCACGCAGGTGCCTTGATCTCCGGTGGTGCAGATACTGCACAAGCAAAACTGGACATCATGGAAGAATGCGGTATCAAAGCAACTAAGAACCCGTCAGAAATGGCGCGTTTGTTGAAAGCGATGCTGTAATCTGACGTAAATACGGCGCCTTCACGGCATCAGTTCAGTCGTAGTACAAAAAAGCCGCGTTCATCGCGGCTTTTTCTATGGATCTCGCGACGGTTTGACTTGATATCTGTGCAAATTGATTTTCTTAATGTTAAGCTTGAGCCAATAACGAAAAAAAACAAATGATGGTCGTAAGAATAGCGTAGTCCCGTATTGCATTGTCCCAGCTGATGAGCATGCAAATACAAGGTGTATTGCTGTTCGGAGGAGTGTGAACTGCCTCGGCTCGCAAGCTTCCATATTTCTTATTCATATCAACAGTTTTTCCATTTATCCAGCAAATATATTATCGATGGCATATCAGCACGTACTAGAATTCGCCGCTCTCTCAGACACGGGTCGCGTCAGAGATCACAATGAAGACGCTATCGTTGTGTGCGCGGATTATGGGTGTGCCATTTTGGCCGATGGTATGGGTGGCTATAAAGCCGGAGAAGTAGCCAGTGCGATGGCAACGCAGGTTATAGCTGATTATTTATGTGCCAAGCTCGATACAACCTGGTTTGCTCGCTTGGGTTTACAAGCGGTCAAATTGTCGCGCTGGATGACTGAATCTATCGAATTGGCGAATCGCCATGTTTTATATGCTTCACAAACCAATGCCGAATGCTTTGGCATGGGTACGACGGTAGTGGTGGCGTGTTGCTCACAAGATAAGCTCTTGCTGGCACATGTTGGAGATTCGAGAGCCTATCGGTTCAGAGATGGCCAACTGGCGATCCTCACACACGATCATTCCGTCCTTCAGGAGCAGCTTGATGCCGGACTCGTCACTGAGGCACAAGCACGGTTTTCTAATATTAAGAATTTAATTACCAGAGCAGTTGGCACCCAAGAAAATGTCGACGTTGAGATACATGCACATCCGTTACAAGAACAAGATTTATACATGTTATGCTCAGACGGATTGACCGATATGCTGAGTCATGATGAAATTCAAGTCATATTGCAGCAGCACTCCGGCGACCTGCCTTCATGTTGTAAATTATTAATTGATAGCGCAAATGCTGCCGGGGGAAACGACAATTCTTCCGTGGTGTTATTTAAAGTACATGCAGTGCGCAATCTTTCCTGGTTGCGACGTCTGTTGGGTAGGTAGTTTTTGGTCACAATGAATTGATGAGAGAGTTATGGCGAAAATCATCGTCACCTTTAATGGTCTGATACAGCAAGAAGTTAGCATTTCAAAATCACGGATGACCATAGGCCGGCGCCCCGGCAATGATATAGTCATCGATCACCTGACTGTCAGTGGTCAGCATGCTGCAATTGACACGACATCCAACGGTTCTTTCGTGCTCGATTTGGGCAGTACCAACGGTACCATGGTCAATGGTCAGCCGATCAAGAAACATTTGTTGCAACATGATGATGTGATTGACATCGGTAAGTACAAGTTGCGGTTCCAGGTGGAAAAGAATGAGCAGGTGACAACTATTTCATCATCCGCTTCTGCGACCGCGATTCCCAAGATTGCCAAAATCAAGGTACTCAATGGCAATAATGCCGGTAAAGAAATGACACTGACCAAACCAATAACAACCATCGGAAGTCCCGGCGTGCAAGTCGTGGCCATCACTAAACACGAAAAACATTATTCACTGGCGCATGTTGATGGCTCGCAAAAACCCAAGGTCAATGGTGTCGATGTCGAAAAATCAGCACCTTTGGCAAGTGGTGATATCATCGATCTGATGTCGACGAAGATGCAGTTTTTGTTTGTTTAACTCAAAATGCTATCGAATTTATCAAAGCACCAAATAGGTCTGTGAATTTTTAATTAATTTAATATTCATAATGTTACGACACAAAATTATTTTGTGTTTTGCACTTAATTCATGGTTAAATAGTCCACTAATTCAAGTAATCTAATTTTGCTTTGAGTATTGATCGATCTCTTGTATGAGATGAGAATATAGCTAAATTTGTTCGCAGTCTGGGTGTTTTTTATAGTCTGCATAAACTGGTTTATATTTTATTTTAAGGGAGGTTAGTTATCGTAGATGCTCATATGGAACTGGTTGTTGCTTGATTATTTATCAACCCTTTTTCGGAAATGAAGATGAGATCTATGAAGACAGTGAATATGGTGCAAAAAGGTTTTACCTTGATCGAGTTGATGATTGTAGTTGCGATCATCGGTATTTTGGCTGCTGTTGCATTGCCAGCATATCAAAACTACACAGTACGCAGCCGCGTTACTGAGGTGGTTGGTTTGATGGAAGGCTTTAAGCCAACCGTTTCTGAAAATATCGCTAATAATAATGGCACAGGCGGTAACAACTGCTTAGGTATTACAGATCTGACTACTGCTACTGTGAACACTGCTTCTGTAAAATGTACTAGTTCTACTGGTGCTATTACTGGCACTGGTACTACAAAAGCGAACGGTGTTTCTTTGACATTAACACCTACCTATACAACCGGCTCACCTGTTACTTGGAAGTGTGCGTCTGGTGCTAATACAGCGAACTACCCATTTGTTCCTTCTGAATGCCGTAACTAATCTCAGTGTAGTTATCTGAGTACATGAACCCGCCAGCCTCTGGCGGGTTTATCATTTTCACCTCCAGGCAGGTCTTACTACAATGATGCATTGCCGATTCTGGACGTATTAATCCTTGCATTTTTTCTTGACTTGTATAAGGTAAAAACTTGCACTTATAGCCTTTGTAGTCTTAAATACTATGCCAAACTGACCAATCAATGTGACTATTTTCGCTGAATTAATTAAATGCTGACGAAATTTGTCACTGTTAATGACGAATTTTGTCGTTGCTGATCAAGGATCTTACTATTTACATAGACACTTAGCTTATAAGGAATGTGATATCTGATGCTGGCACGGTGTTTGCATAACAGTGGTAGTCGTAACCCAATTTTGTTAACCTCCGGAGATTTATAATGAAATCTATGAAGATTGTTAAAGCAGTTCAAAAAGGTTTTACCCTGATTGAATTGATGATCGTTGTTGCTATTATCGGTATCTTGGCTGCGGTTGCATTGCCAGCATATCAAAACTACACAGTACGCAGCCGCGTTACTGAGGTGGTTGGTTTGATGGAAGGCTTTAAGCCAACCGTTTCTGAAAATATTGCTAATAATAATGGTACAGGCGGTGACTTCAATGAGATAGCTCAGTCCCATCGGGATGCCAAGGTGCAGCAAGGC
>NZ_JBMPOQ010000035.1:0-5995 GCF_049340505.1 Undibacterium sp. Dicai25W
TGTACAGTTGTCGCTACGTGTTTATCTGCCGTAGCCACTTTTATCGGGTTTCTCGGCTATCTTAAGATTGATAAACCTAGACCACGAAAAAGGTTAATTGAGGTGTTGGTAATTGGAAGCATTTTGGTCGCCGCAGGCGGAACTTGTTTAACGCTTATTTAGGCCACTAACGGCCAGAAGCAGTCATCCATTTGCACCTCCGAATTGATATTGCTTTGCTAATTTTTGTATGGCAATATGCCTTTGATTCAAAAAATAAAAGGAAAGTTAATGTTGCTGGAAAATCGTAAATGGTTTCAGTTGATGGTCGGAGGAATTGGGTTGGTTGCGGCATGCCTTAGTTTTTGGATCGCGCGCTCAGCATTTCCAGTCGATGCGTCTGAATCGGCTAAATTCGCGTTGGCTCTGCTTATGCTTGGGGCAATTTACGGATTTTCTCGCCTGCTTACAATATTTCTACCTTTATTTCTTCCAAAAATATTTCCGAGTCTTGACTCTTAAATTAGGGCATTTAATGTTGGACAGGATGTCATCTGCCGGCCGGAAGCGGACCTAAAGCAATGAATAAGTTAACACGATGCGGAGGCGTAGCTTGAGTATTGCTCTCATTTTGGGCCTGGTAAGTGTCGGCCTGCTGATTTCAGCGAAATACTGGAAGAGCCTGCCTCGCCCTTATCGATTCCGCAATTGCGAGGGCAGGGGCTGGCGACGAACGTTTCCAACTACATCAAAAGATGAAATCCGCTCTTTCCTTTTAATGTTCGTTTCCGCGTTTGCATTTGCGGATAAAGATAAGCTGAAGTTTCGACCTGACGATAAAATATTGGACGTCTATCGAAGCTTATATCCAAGTCGGTGGCTGCCTGACGCATTGGAATTTGAGACGTTGACGTACGACCTTAAGAAACAGTATGCGCTGGATTTAGAAACGATATGGAGTGATGATTTGACGCTGGGGGAATTATTTACCCATATTCGGGCTTGATGGCTCAGTTCGGCCAACAGCAGTCATTCAACAATCAGCTTAGGAGAGACCCATTGCATTCCAGTTTCCTTATAGGTTTAGTTTTTCTATTGATTGGCATGGTTCCGGCGCAAGCTGAGACTTGGCAACCACCGCAAGGTCAGCTGCAAGTTCCAATTTGGCCCGGTGCGGTACCTGATGCGATATCTACCTCGCAGACAGAGTCTGTCAGCACTGTTGCTGGACACGGAGGATGGACCCAGGTTAGTGATGTCAGCCAGCCGACCATGACAGTGTATCCGGCCAAAGGTCAAAATACCGAGGCAGCGGTAGTGGTATTTCCCGGGGGAGGTTTCAAGGTCCTAGCCATGGATTTGGAGGGTACTGAAATTTGTGACTGGTTGACATCTCGGGGTATCACTTGCGTGTTACTCAAGTACCGCGTTCCCAACGGCAACCATCATTGGGATGAAAATTGCCAGTGCCATGTTACGCCAAAGGTGCCACGCGCACTACAGGATGCGCAAAGAACCATCAAGCTCGTGCGTTCCAAGGCAAAGGAACTGAACCTCAATCCCAACAAAATTGGTGTAATTGGTTTCTCGGCAGGCGGTTATCTGGTTGCGCAGACCAGCAACATTTTCACGCTTACTTACGAGCCTGTCGATACCGTCGACAAGCTAAGCAGTCGTCCTGACTTTGCTATTGCGCTTTATCCAGGTCATCTATGTCGCGCTGCTGACACATTCGACCCCAGCATTCACGTGACAAAGCAAACGCCGCCAACGTTTCTGGTGCAAGCATGGGATGACCCGGTGGACCCCATCTGCAACAGTACGCTCTACGCCCGGGCTCTTAATCAGGCAGACGTGCTGGCGGAGGTCCATCTCTTTGCAAAAGGAGGGCACGCCTTCGGCCTAAGGGATAAGCAGCATTCGGTTTCGTCGTGGTCATCGCTCGTTGAAAACTGGCTCAAGGAAATCGGAATCCTATAAACTTAGACCTAATCTAATGGCAGCCGGCCAATAACAGTCGTTCGGAAGTGGCTTCCACTTGTATGCCATTTATTAATATTTGATTTTTCCAAGATGGAGCAACACGCATGAATTTCGAACTGCTGTACCTTGTCAATTCGCGGATATGCCATAAATCGTAGGAGGAAAGAACTTTGGGAACCTGGGGATTTCGCATTACCGAAGATGACATTGTTTCTGACATCATTTCGTCGATCACGGACGAATTAAAGGCTGGAAATGACCTTGAAGATGCCTCCGCAAAAGCAAGAGAGAAATTTGCTGAGCTCGAAGGAGATGCCGACGAGGCCCCGCTTCTTTGGCTTGCATTAGCGCATATCCAATGGAAATATGGAACCGTTGAGAACCAAGTCCTCCAACGCGTGCGTGATGACATATCAATAGGAAATGGATTGGAACGATGGGGCGACGATTCTGAGGCACTTGCCCGACGGAAGGCCGCTCTTGCCAAATTTCTCGCGCAAATAGAGTCCCCAAATCCTAGACCGTCCAAATTTCCCAAAGTTATAATCCGCAGAGCGCCTTATAGTAAAGGCGACTGTTTGGCTGTTCTGTTGCCCGATGGCCGATTCACCGCCGCGCTGGTTCTCAACGTGGACGATGCAAATCCGGAGTATGGAAAGAACTTAATTGCAAGTCTCGATTACTTGGAACGCACACCGCCAGACATTGACGTTTTCAAACGCAAGAAATGGCTCATACTCAATCACGGCAACTGGAACAATCGCAAAGACATTTGCTGGTATTTACCTCCGCACTATCGTGCAGAAAGCAAACGGATTTCCAAGGTCGGCAATATTGGCCTGGGCTGGTTTGTGCCAAAAGACGATGGAATGCATGCGAGCTGGAGACATATAGGGTCTCAAATATTATTATGCCGAGACGGCATTGAGGTTTGACCTTACTCTAGGCGGACGGCCATTACCGGCCATGAGCAGTCGTTCCCATTTGCTAATCGTGTTCATTTTTAAGGACAGTGCATGGCGCTGATTTATCATAAAAAATTACCCGACCATTCAACTCTCTTGTCAGGGCGCGTCCCGCCCGACGATATCGGTTTCCAGTCTAACCAGCTTCAGATTTGGTACAACAATACGAATGAGAGCTGGGTTGGCGATGGAGAAGTACCTCATTGCCATACCTCAAGCGATGAGTGTTTCATTGTTCTCAAAGGGGCGATTGAAGTGGAAGTTGAAGGGGCACGAACGATTGTCCGTGAGCGAGAATTTTGCTGCTTCCCAATTGGCGTATATCATGCGGTTACCAAAGTATTTCCTCCGGTCGAAACCTTGATGCTGCGAGCTCCTTCAGTCGAAGATAAGATATATCAACCTGCTCGGTCAAAGAATGGAGCGTAGATGGCTGCCTGCAGTCGGCACATTGGAGCCATTGCCGATGAACGCCTAAAAAGGACTTTATGCTATTCGAAAGTGAAAATTTTGAGATAAAGTTAGACAGATATTCCAAGGGACCCGATAACGTCTACCGGTACTGTAACTTTAAAAACATAAGTACGGAAGGCGATTCTTATGGTGATATTTTTGTTGGTTGCGTGTTTGAAAATATAGACATGTATTGGGGCATGTTCAACACAACAATTCTTGTGAGTGTTAAATTCGTAAATTGCCAATTCCGCGGCGTGGCGTTTTCGAACTCCAAGTTTTATGAATGCGAATTTAATGGCTGTGAATTTTTAAAAGATAATTTGAATGGTGCATGCACTTTCGATGATGTAACTTGGTACAAATGCAGACAATTTGATTGCGTTGGATTGGAAAAGGAATTTAGAAATATATGATTTTTCGTTACTCGGTACGTAGCAGGCAAAGTGAACCTTATGAAAATACTACTATGGTTTGTCATTGTTACCTCTCTTTTGATAAGTTTGGTGTGTTTAAAGCATGATGAAATGTCAGGTGCACTTTCTGGATTGCCAATAGCCCAATGGTTAAATGTCTATTGAAGTATATTTGAAAATATTTTATGAAACCGCAGGAAGTTTGTGGGATTCACACTTAGATGACAAACGTTGATCTCGTGAAATTCAGAAAGAAAAGATTTATATGGGAGTATTGAGTGCAGATTGAAATTACTTTAACTAAATTTTACGCTAAAGGTGATGAGCGTCGATTATTTCAAGGTTTGTCGGAGATTGCTGCCGTTAGTAATGTCCATGGTAGAGGACGCGGATTAATTTTTGAATTAAATTTGAGACTTCTCGGCAAGGAATCTCTGTGGGAGTTACTAGCACTTCTATACCGATATGGAATCTCGTTGGCTCCATTCAAGGTGTTGGCATCTTCAAAAAAGTTTTCGTGGTTGGACGATAAAAAATCTTACTGGTATAAAAATATGTTTTCTGCTTAAATGCCAGCACTCGGCACTCGGCACTGGGTAGTCAGTGAAAAGGCATTCTAATTCAAACTCAAGCATTGTTTAGATAAAAATTTTATGAATCGATTAGTGCTTGCAATGATTTTCCTCTATCGAAAATTCGTTTCACCATTTAAAGGATTTTCGTGTGCTTATCGATTACATACAGGTGGTTTAAGTTGTTCAGCGCATGGCTATCGGGTCATTGAACGGCACGGCATTTCTTGTGGACTCAAATTAATAGGTAGACGTTTAGATAGATGTCGGCAAAAATATTTGCAATTCAATACTGTCAGGGGCGGTTACAAAAAAACTCTCAAGGCAAGGCTGAGGGCCCATTTCGCGAGCAGCAAAAATTTTTGTACATTTTTGTATTCGCCAATATGCTTCTGAATGGCGGCGTTGGATTGACGCCGGTTGTATTTTTCCTGGCAGCATTGGCACTTTGCCGCCATTTAGTACCGAGTTCTACTTAAAGCTAAGAATTACAGGGCAGCCGAAGGGGTTAATTTCACAAATAATGTCTTTTGATGACATTCCAAAAGAGACGCTTGAGGTAATCTCATTGAATCCCGACCGCTTTGGATTCAATATAATTTACACCATGGCAGCAAAGTTCAGGGATGGAAAAACAGAAGAGGCACATAAGACGATAGTTGAATATGCGTCAAATGAGAAATTAACGGTCGATCAAGCATTAGAAATAGCAAGTGGAACTCCTCAGAAGTCAGCAAAAACAGCCCAAGAGAAGCTAGTAGTTGAAAGCACAGTAAAGGATGGTACTGCGAAGTTTGCGCAACTTCGCAGTGTGGACAAAACTCTTCGTATTGAGTTTAGTAGTGAGGATAGTAGTGAGGATATGCGTAAGGAATTGACGTTAGAAATTGAGCTACTTATACGTGAATTTGTAAGAAAAAAGAGCGTTAAATAGAGTTTGTAATACAAACCCTTTTTAAATCAATAACTTAAAAAATAAAGGTATTGCATCCCTCATTCAATTAGCGCTACAGTCCGATAGCCATCGCCCAAAAAAAGAACGCCGAACTGCGCTCATGCTATTTAAGAAACTCCAGCAAGCAGGGTTTTCTTCAGGGCACGATACGGTCATTTGATCTCGATTTTAAATCGCATAAATTCAGCAGGGGCGTTAGGTAAGTGTGCTTACAAAAATAATTTATTGATGGTACGCAAGGCCATTTTGCTTGCGTACCATCTGCGCACCTTGGACACGGTTGTATCCATCGGCATTTCTAGACTCTTGCTTGAAAGTATTAATTGAAGGGTGAAAATTCTAAAAAGTCCTTGCAAGGCCCTTTGAAGCCCCTTCAAAGCCCCTTCTTTTGCGAGCAAACGTTCTTTTTGATAGCAAATTACGTAGTAGCTGCTTAGCTTTCTAACGTGATATGTATCATCAGCATCACCATTTTTAATGGAAACCAGTCAAGGTGCGCAAGATCATTTTGGTTGCGTACCATCTGCGTACCTTGGATTTGTGCAGTAAGCACCCGGTCAACACAGGTTGACCGATCCTTAGATTGATGATCGGATTTATTGAGCAGGCTTCCAGTTGTGCGGAAGTAGTTCGCTGATGCGGCTGAATGGTTGCAATGGTAGCCTTTCCAAT
>NZ_JBMPOQ010000036.1:0-5922 GCF_049340505.1 Undibacterium sp. Dicai25W
AACTGGCGCAACGCTTCATCACCTGGATGACCAGTCATACTCCAGCGGGCATTTTATTTGACATCGATATAGCTTTACGTCCCGATGGTATAAGCGTATTGCAAGTTCCAGATCACCATTATCTTCAGCTTGGTTACCTTGAGTGATAAGGTCCGGCTGGGCATGATCAACTTCGACAGGCGCTGGGGCTGTGTCATTATTTTTTTTAAAGAACGCAAATTTATCGAAGAGACCCATGTTTACTCAAGCAAGTTATCAGACATTAAAAAATAAATTTTGAATTAAAAATTCCGCATCAGCCAGCTAGTCAATTCATCCACATAGCTTTTGTCAAATCCTGCCTCAATCAAACGCCACTTAAATACATTACCAAGCTGCGCTTTTTTATACACATTCAAAGATTGCGAAATCTTGAATTGATAGACTTTTTGTTGAATTTTTGAGAGCAAAATTTTCTGCTTCTTTTCTACAAATTTAGTGGTTTTATCTTTTTTATCGACAACCACGCGTTCCAAATAAAAATCAGCCAATTCCTGACCAAATTTTTTGCACTCCCGTGCATCAAACCAAGCGAAAATCATTCAAGTATCCCAAATATGTTTATTAAATTTTTTTAATTGCAGCACTTTAATACAAATACGCTACTGTTTACGTTTCTTTTCTTCTGCCAATTCTTGCTTATGATTCTCTTTCCAATCACGCTCGTTCGCATCGATCACAGATAACTCATAAAATCCTGCATCTTTTTCTAATCGTGCCAGATCTAACTGCTGTAAGGCAGCTGTCCAGCTATTCTGAATCGCAAAGGCTTCTGCCAGCGCGATGTGCTGCAAAGCTTGCTTACCTTGTGCTGCATAGACTTTAGCTAGCAAATTTTGCAACTTCGCATCCTGCCTGTACAGCACGATTTGATCACGCAAAAAAATACCCGCTGTTTCTTCTTTTTTTGCATTTAACAAGGCTTCAACATACTGATAAACCAAGCCGCGAGATAAGGGCAAACGCTGTATGGCATCTTTGGCTTCAATACTCGCGAGCTCAAATTGCTTACTCCCCAGCAGAATATCAATGCTCAAACTATCAAACGTACTACTCAGATCAAGAAGATATTTTTGTCGGGCCGAGCGTACGGTTTGATCCCTTGCCTGATCAAGCAACTTCCGTGCCTTTGCAAAGTCTCTCTGCTTACATGCGACATAGGCCAAACCGTATTTGGCGGCGATTTGATCTTCTTCTTTTTCCGATTTCAACTGCATTTCAAATACTTGCTTAGCGTCTATCAGTCCTTGAACAGTAGGATCCTGCAACACGCGTACACGTGACTTCATCAGATAAAACTCTAAACCATCAGCTCTTTGTTTATAACGCAAGCCTTGAGCTCGCGCCTGAATGTCGGCAATGCGTTCACTAGTCAGAGGATGGCTACGCAGAAACTCCGGCGCGTTGTCAGTATAGTTGCGTGTGGACGCTTGCAAACGTCCAAAAAACGTTACCATCCCGTTCGGATCAAAACCGCCATCTTGCAAAATCTGAAAGCCTATCCGGTCTGCTTCACGTTCAGCATCTCTACTAAAGTTTAGCTGCTTTTGAATTGCCAGTCCTTGCCCACCAGACGCGACGGCGATCGCGGCGTCGGGACTTGAGCGGGCAGCTAACACTGCTAAAGCCAGTGCAACTAAAGGAATATAGGAATCATATTTTTGACTGGTGAGCGCGCGGGCGATATGTCGCTGTGCGACATGACCTATTTCATGGCCGATAACCGATGCTAATTCCGACTCGGTTTGTGCGGTCAGAATTAACGCAGTATGCAAACCAATAAAGCCACCGGGAAAGGCAAACGCGTTCAGTACAGGATCGCGTACCGCAAAAAATTCGAAATTATAAGCAGCCTCTCCCCTGGCATCGGGATGCGCATCTAACAACTGGTTTCCAAGACGGTTCAGATATTCTGAAACAGGTCCATCGTCAATATAATCTGGATCACGTCGTACCAGATTCATGATTTGTTCGCCAAGCTTACGTTCAGCTAGCGGCGACAGGTCTTCTCGCGACGTATCGCCTAAGGTTGGAAGATTTTGCGTCGCGGAGGTCGTTTGAGCATAGTTGCTTGAGGCGCACAAACTCGTCGCGAGAACAGCCGCCCCTATCAACAGTCTGAAATGAGGTCCGTTTGACCGCAGGAAGGAGATATTTTTTCTTTTCACGGTGCTATGATGTTCCTTGACGGCATTCGTTCCGAAATTGTTCAACTTTCCTCCAGATTTCACATCCATGACTACTCATTTCCAGCAATCCAGTCTGACCCATTTTGACAGCGATGGTCAGGCACATATGGTTGATGTCGCAGAAAAACAAGATAGCCATCGCATCGCCATTGCCTGTGGCAGCATCCGCATGAAACCAGAAACCCTGAGCATCATCACCGAAGGCACTGCAAAAAAAGGCGATGTGTTAGGTATCGCCCGCATTGCTGCCATCATGGCAGCCAAACGCACCAGCGATCTGATCCCACTCTGTCACCCGTTGGCTATCACTCGCATTCATGTCAATTTTAGCATCAGTACTGACACAAACTCCATACAATGCCAGGCACAAGTAGAAACCGTCGGCAAAACCGGTGTCGAAATGGAAGCGCTTACGGCCGTCCAGGTTGGTTTACTCACCATCTATGACATGTGCAAAGCGGTCGACCGTGGCATGGTGATGAGCGACATACGGGTATTAGAAAAGCATGGTGGCAAATCGGGGGACTGGGTTAGCCTGATCGATTAACCGCAAATCAGGCTATACCAAGTCACCAGGTCAATCAGCGATTTTCCATGCGGCAGTGTTAAGGTGCGTCGCGCGGTGGGATGTGAACTAATGCAGCTTGATAACGAGGATCAATCGCACCCTTTGCTTTCCAGTAATCATAATATTCCGGGTAATCGTATGGATGCAAACGCTGTAGCGTTTGCATCATCCTTACAGCCTTTTGCGGTTCGCCATTGAGCACATAAATTTCCGCGAGTTTATTAATGATATGGACAAAGCCAAAACGCAGCGTCCATTTTTCGACGTAAGCGATATCGCGTGCAGACATGCCTTCGTATGCCTGTATTTGCATCAATCTGAAGTAATCAAAAAATTCAGGATAAAAAGTATACGCTGGTTTAATCAGTGATTTTTGTCCTTCTTCAGTGATCTCTTTTTGGTAGCGCAACACGTTAAATCCTGCCAAAACGCGTTGATAATCCCAGGTCATTAAATTCATCACCAGTACTGCGGCCAACAGCACAGGAATGACGAGACGCGGCGAGACTTCTGTCACTGCTGCTGGCCAGCGTTGTTGATGCAATATGCCCATTAAGATCGCGACGGGCAGCAAGATGTAAGCGTACCACAATGGAAATTCCACCATGCTATGCACCATCGCTGCAATCACGCATAAGGCAGCAAATCGTGTCGCGGTGCTTTGCTCTTGCTTAATACAAGTCTGCCAAAACCACCAACCGAAACCCAGGCTTAAACACAAGGTGACAGGCCATCCAATTTCTGCCGCGAGGTTAAGAACGATATTGTGTGCGTGTTCAGCGTAAGTTGATGAAGAAAAATCAGCAGCAATCTTGACTTGTTCCGAGCCAAACCCAAACCATCCTACGCCCAACCACGGATGACTGGCCGCCATTTGCCAGGCTTGCTTCCATAAAACAGAGCGCTCAGAACGTCCGCCAATATGTTCCGCCAACGAACCACCTGACTGCCCGAAAAGCCCCACCACATAAGGTAGCAGAAAAACCATGGCAAAATATAAAGCGGGAACCAATAGCAAAAATGGTCGGGGAATATTTTGCACGTCCTTAGAACGACGCCATAAAAATACCGAAAATGCTGGCACGATAATCCAGCCAATCCGCGATTGCGTCAAAACGATGCCAATTAACAACAGTACTGTCACAATGATGCTTGCAACACGTTCAAGTAAATTCTGTTGGTGCAGAAAGTAGGTTGCAGCAAGGGCAAATGACAAAATCAGAGCGAGTTGATTTGGTTGCGCAATATTGGCGTAGGGTCGTCCTATGCTGTCACCGTGGTTCATGTACATGACATAGGGACTGACATTAAAATCTAGTACCTGCAAGAATTGCGCAAGGACAGAAACGATGCCCGCAATTAAAAAGGCAGTAGCGATCGTCAATGTGAATTGATGACGATTTTCATCGCTATCACCAAAACTGGCTCCGACGGCTATCGCCAAAGCAGCCAAAGCGAGATAGATGCAAGGGAATAGTAAGTCAAAAGAATCTTGATGCGGAATGAAGAAAGTTTGCAAAACTATCCAGGTAACCATACCAATCGGCACCAAGGACAAAGACACCAGACGCCATTGTTTTGTCAGACCAAGAAAAAATGCGAGGATTAATACGCCCAGAATCGGCAATGCATCATTGTAGTAAGACCTGAATGGATGTACATGAAAAGGCAATAAATATGCGACAAGCAAAAGCAGCGCAAACACATATGTCACATATGAAGTTGATCTGTTCGACAAATTAAATCCTATTAAAAAGCAGGGCTGAGCTCAATGGAATCATCAATAGTCAGCCAACATTCCGGGAAGCCGATTTGCAGCAATTTTACAAAAGGCTCCCAGAATACCAGATAGATTCAGTTTATTAGGTACTGTCGACAGACAGGTAAGAAACCGGCTGTGCTGTTTTCGCATCCAACAAGATGGTCCAGACGGCAAATTTAGAGATCAGTGGAAGATAACGAAGTTCATCCATCTTCTTACCTGATTTGGCTAAGACTTGGTCAAGCGCGTTTTTTTGTTCAGGATGGTTTTTCAGCAAAGTTGTCAACGGCTTGCTATCGGACAAAATTCGGGGCACCGATTTCTGGTAAGGTTGCCAGAATATAGGCCGCATGCTCTTATCGCTACCCGCCATTGCGTGCGCAATGGCATCAAAGCGCTCATCTTCACTCTTTACTTCACGAGTCCCAACAAAAATCGGTCCAGTCAACGGCAGTGATTTGAATTCATCAGACGCATTGGACAACTCGTCATCTGCAATTTCAATCGCAGACACAACACGGAATAGTTTTCCTTCAAATGCGACGACGACAGGACGAGCCAAATACACAGTATGAACGCCGTAGGCGAGGCCAGCCAACTGAAGACATGCGATGATAGTAAGATCACGAATGATCTCGGATCTCGGCTTTCGCGTATCAAAAATAACAAAAGTTAGCAGAGGGCCGAGGACAACGTCAACACTGCAAACCAATAGCAACAATGACCATCCACCAGACATTTCACTTAAGGGCCACGGATACCACAACAACAAAATAACTAAAGCGCCGACACCTGCAATGAGGCCTGAAATCAGCAAATGACAACACATTGCCTTGAATCTAGGTACCATTTTATTCATATCGCTCAAAGAATAATTTTAAATTGATAATTTAAGCAAAATTACAAGAATTTACTTTTTTCGTTTACTTTCTGGATGCAAAAATGATAAACCCGCCAGAGACTGGCGGGTTCATGTACTCAGATAACTACACTGAGATTAGTTACGGCATTCAGAAGGAACAAATGGGTAGTTCGCTGTATTAGCACCGGACGCACACTTCCAAGTAACAGGTGAGCCAGTTGTATAGGTAGGTGTCAATGTCAAAGAAACACCGTTCGCTTTTGTAGTACCAGTTCCAGTGATAGTACCAGTAGAGCTAGTGCATTTTACAGAAGCAGTGTTGACAGTAGCAGTAGTCAGATCTGTAACACCTAAGCAGTTGTCACCGCCTGTACCATTATTATTAGCAATATTTTCAGAAACGGTTGGCTTAAAGCCTTCCATCAAACCAACCACCTCAGTAACGCGGCTGCGTACTGTGTAGTTTTGATATGCTGGCAATGCAACCGCAGCCAAGATACCG
>NZ_JBMPOQ010000037.1:0-5190 GCF_049340505.1 Undibacterium sp. Dicai25W
ACAGCTTGCTAATGACGGTACCTGAAGAATAAGCACCGGCTAACTACGTGCCAGCAGCCGCGGTAATACGTAGGGTGCAAGCGTTAATCGGAATTACTGGGCGTAAAGCGTGCGCAGGCGGTTATATAAGTCAGATGTGAAATCCCCGGGCTCAACCTGGGAACTGCATTTGAGACTGTATGGCTAGAGTGTGTCAGAGGGGGGTAGAATTCCACGTGTAGCAGTGAAATGCGTAGATATGTGGAGGAATACCGATGGCGAAGGCAGCCCCCTGGGATAACACTGACGCTCATGCACGAAAGCGTGGGGAGCAAACAGGATTAGATACCCTGGTAGTCCACGCCCTAAACGATGTCTACTAGTTGTCGGGTCTTAATTGACTTGGTAACGCAGCTAACGCGTGAAGTAGACCGCCTGGGGAGTACGGTCGCAAGATTAAAACTCAAAGGAATTGACGGGGACCCGCACAAGCGGTGGATGATGTGGATTAATTCGATGCAACGCGAAAAACCTTACCTACCCTTGACATGTCAGAAATCCCGAAGAGATTTGGGAGTGCTCGCAAGAGAATCTGAACACAGGTGCTGCATGGCTGTCGTCAGCTCGTGTCGTGAGATGTTGGGTTAAGTCCCGCAACGAGCGCAACCCTTGTCATTAGTTGCTACGAAAGGGCACTCTAATGAGACTGCCGGTGACAAACCGGAGGAAGGTGGGGATGACGTCAAGTCCTCATGGCCCTTATGGGTAGGGCTTCACACGTCATACAATGGTACATACAGAGGGCCGCCAACCCGCGAGGGGGAGCTAATCCCAGAAAGTGTATCGTAGTCCGGATTGTAGTCTGCAACTCGACTACATGAAGTTGGAATCGCTAGTAATCGCGGATCAGCATGTCGCGGTGAATACGTTCCCGGGTCTTGTACACACCGCCCGTCACACCATGGGAGCGGGTTCTGCCAGAAGTAGGTAGCTTAACCGTAAGGAGGGCGCTTACCACGGCAGGGTTCGTGACTGGGGTGAAGTCGTAACAAGGTAGCCGTATCGGAAGGTGCGGCTGGATCACCTCCTTTCTAGAGTAGCGCTGTAGTTGAGTGTTCACTTTTATTGACTGTTAAATTAGATAACGAGAATAAGTTAAGGCGGTAGGTTAGCTTTAATCCAAGAGTAGTTATGTTTCAGCTGGAGAAGTAGCTAGCTGAAGTATAAATGGGGGTTTAGCTCAGCTGGGAGAGCACCTGCTTTGCAAGCAGGGGGTCGTCGGTTCGATCCCGTCAACCTCCACCAAGTTGTAGATGTCAAATAAAAGACTGATTCAAACGAGGTTGATCAAGGCGCAGCGACGCAGACAGTACGCAAGTACGGCAAGGAGTTGCAACGCAGAGCAAACGCGTTTTAAGCAGTCGATTGCGGGGCTGTAGCTCAGCTGGTTAGAGCACCGTGTTGATAACGCGGGGGTCGTTGGTTCGAGCCCAACCAGCCCTACCAAGGCATCGATAGTAGAAGCGATAGTACAAACCTAAGTCAGCAAGATTGAGAGAAATAACTCAATGGTCGTTGAAGTGAAGATTTAGGTTTGTTCTTTCAAAGCGAAAGACAAGCAGTATAAGAAGTTCTCGTTCTTTAACAATTTAGAAGAAGTAAAGTAGAAATAATCAAAATTTATTTCTGTAAAGGAAATACTCGGAAGAGTGTTTCGTTTGATGTAACGACAGTTACGTTGAATAATTTATGGAAGGGTTATGATTGTATCGAACAAACAAAGTATTAAAAAGAGTTTGATCAAAAGCAGCCGAAAGGCAGTTTTAGAAAAAAATAAATTCTTGAGATACGGCAAACGCTAAAGTAATACTCATAAGTAGTAAAGAACTATAACCGGTTCTTGGTGATGAACCATGTTGTTGAAGAGATTCAATAAGATGACACCAGGAGTTAAAGTTATAGGGACAAGTGAATAAGTGCACATGGTGGATGCCTTGGCGATATCAGGCGATGAAGGACGTAGTAGCTTGCGATAAGCTGCGGGGAGTGAGCAAACACACTTTGATCCGCAGATTTCCGAATGGGGAAACCCGGCCGTAAGGTCATTGCAACATGAATACATAGTGTTGCAAAGCGAACGTGGCGAACTGAAACATCTAAGTAGCTACAGGAAAAGAAATCAACCGAGATTCCCAAAGTAGTGGCGAGCGAAATGGGAAGAGCCTGCAAGATTTAGCATCTTTGATAAACAAACGGAATGGAAAGTCCGACCATAGAGGGTGATAGTCCCGTAGTTGAAATCATCGGTGTGGAACTAAGTTTGCGACAAGTAGGGCGGGACACGTGAAATCCTGTCTGAACATGGGGGGACCATCCTCCAAGGCTAAATACTCGATATCGACCGATAGTGAACCAGTACCGTGAGGGAAAGGCGAAAAGAACCCCGGGAGGGGAGTGAAATAGAACCTGAAACCGTGTGCATACAAACAGTAGGAGCGGACTTGTTCCGTGACTGCGTACCTTTTGTATAATGGGTCAGCGACTTACATTCAGTGGCAAGGTTAACCGCATAGGGAAGCCGTAGAGAAATCGAGTCCGAATAGGGCGAACATAGTCGCTGGGTGTAGACCCGAAACCAAGTGATCTACTCATGGCCAGGTTGAAGGTGCGGTAACACGCACTGGAGGACCGAACCCACTAATGTTGAAAAATTAGGGGATGAGCTGTGGGTAGGGGTGAAAGGCTAAACAAACTTGGAAATAGCTGGTTCTCTCCGAAAACTATTTAGGTAGTGCCTCAAGTATCACCGACGGGGGTAGAGCACTGTTATGGCTAGGGGGTCATCGCGACTTACCAAACCATTGCAAACTCCGAATACCGTTGAGTGCGAGCTTGGGAGACAGACATCGGGTGCTAACGTCCGGTGTCAAGAGGGAAACAACCCAGACCGCCAGCTAAGGTCCCAAAGTATAGCTAAGTGGAAAACGAAGTGGGAAGGCTAAAACAGTCAGGAGGTTGGCTTAGAAGCAGCCACCCTTTAAAGAAAGCGTAATAGCTCACTGATCGAGTCGTCCTGCGCGGAAGATGTAACGGGGCTAAGCTATACACCGAAGCTGCGGATATGTTTTAGGACATATGGTAGGAGAGCGTTCTGTAAGCCTGCGAAGGTGTCTTGTAAAGGATGCTGGAGGTATCAGAAGTGCGAATGCTGACATGAGTAGCGATAATGGGGGTGAAAAGCCTCCACGCCGTAAGCCCAAGGTTTCCTGTTCAACGTTCATCGGAGCAGGGTGAGTCGGCCCCTAAGGCGAGGCAGAGATGCGTAGCTGATGGGAAGCAGGTTAATATTCCTGCACCGTCGTATGATGCGATGGGGGGACGGATCACAGAAGGTCGTCAGGCGGTTGGAAGAGCCTGTTCTTGACTTGTAGAAGGCACTTAGGCAAATCCGGGTGCGTAATTCAAGGGGTTGAGACGAGTGAACTTGTTCACGAAGCGATCGGAAGTGGTTCCAAGAAAAGCCTCTAAGCTTCAGTCATACGAGACCGTACCGCAAACCGACACAGGTGGGCGAGATGAGTATTCTAAGGCGCTTGAGAGAACTCGGGAGAAGGAACTCGGCAAATTGGTACCGTAACTTCGGGATAAGGTACGCCCTTGTAGTTTGACTGCCCTGCGGCAGAAGGATGAAGGGGTTGCAATAAACTGGTGGCTGCGACTGTTTAATAAAAACACAGCACTCTGCAAACACGAAAGTGGACGTATAGGGTGTGACGCCTGCCCGGTGCTGGAAGATTAAATGATGGGGTGCAAGCTCTTGATTGAAGTCCCAGTAAACGGCGGCCGTAACTATAACGGTCCTAAGGTAGCGAAATTCCTTGTCGGGTAAGTTCCGACCTGCACGAATGGCGTAACGATGGCCACACTGTCTCCTCCCGAGACTCAGCGAAGTTGAAATGTTTGTGATGATGCAATCTACCCGCGGCTAGACGGAAAGACCCCATGAACCTTTACTGTAGCTTTGCATTGGACTTTGAATCGATCTGTGTAGGATAGGTGGGAGGCTTTGAAGCGTGGACGCCAGTTTGCGTGGAGCCATCCTTGAAATACCACCCTGGTTTATTTGAGGTTCTAACCTTGGCCCCTGATCGGGGTTGGGGACAGTGCATGGTAGGCAGTTTGACTGGGGCGGTCTCCTCCCAAAGTGTAACGGAGGAGTTCGAAGGTACGCTAATTACGGTCGGACATCGTGATGATAGTGCAATGGCATAAGCGTGCTTAACTGCGAGACTGACAAGTCGAGCAGGTACGAAAGTAGGACATAGTGATCCGGTGGTTCTGTATGGAAGGGCCATCGCTCAACGGATAAAAGGTACTCTGGGGATAACAGGCTGATTCCTCCCAAGAGTTCATATCGACGGGGGAGTTTGGCACCTCGATGTCGGCTCATCACATCCTGGGGCTGTAGCCGGTCCCAAGGGTATGGCTGTTCGCCATTTAAAGTGGTACGTGAGCTGGGTTTAAAACGTCGTGAGACAGTTTGGTCCCTATCTGCCGTGGGCGTTGGAAGTTTGAAGGGGGCTGCTCCTAGTACGAGAGGACCGGAGTGGACGAACCTCTGGTGTATCGGTTGTCACGCCAGTGGCATTGCCGAGTAGCTATGTTCGGAAGAGATAACCGCTGAAAGCATCTAAGCGGGAAACTCGCCTTAAGATGAGACTTCCCAGAGACTTTGATCTCTTTAAAGGGTCGTTCGAGACCAGGACGTTGATAGGCTGGGTGTGGAAGTGCAGTAATGCATTAAGCTAACCAGTACTAATTGCCCGTAAGGCTTGTCCCTATAACCTTAGCAGGTTGTAGGCTACGAGAGAAATTATGAAGTGAATGCCAAAGAGAGTTTGGTACGAATCATAACCAGTAATAAATGAATAAAGATTAGTGCGAAAGAGAGATGAGAATCGATCGGAGCGCACACTCTACGACACTTCTTCTGAATTGGATTTGCTGTGGGCTGCAGAACAACGCACGCACAGTAGATCGACAAGTTATGCCTGATGACCATAGCGAGTTGGTACCACCCCTTCCCATCCCGAACAGGACCGTGAAACGACTCTGCGCCAATGATAGTGCTGCAACCAGTGTGAAAGTAGGTTATCGTCAGGCTCCCCAATGCTACCCCTCTCTGTGAAAACAGTGAGGGGTTTTGCTTTT
>NZ_JBMPOQ010000038.1:0-4741 GCF_049340505.1 Undibacterium sp. Dicai25W
AGTTCAGGTTTTATGCAAATATGCCTGCAAATCGGCAGGTTCATCGATATCCTGAAGAATACCAGGGTCATTCACCACAATTCGCGTTAATCAGTTGACGCATGAAAAGGTGTACCACTAGTGTACGGTTCACCAGTGACTCTTTTTACCTATCATGTCCGCCAATCATTCAATCGCGTCAGATTCTTATTTGGTATTTTTTCAATTTATTATTCAACCAACTTTTTACAGCGATACGAATGCAAATATTGGGAATGTGTGGATCACTTTGGTGTACCCGCACATTGAAATTTATGACGGTCAAAATATACTTAAAATTGATTGTAACGTCGCAGGATTTTCTGTGCCAGAACACGATTACCCGTTAATGCAATTCTTGGAAGAATTTCCTGAATTCTGCGAAAAAATCATTCATGCAAATGCCGTTATTCAATCCACTTATCTGGCATTTTTAAAACGATGAAATTTATTTTTCCATCCATCCCTTGCGGATGAATGGTGCGAATACCCAGCGATAAACCATCTATTGTCAGGACGATGCAAAATTTGTAGTGCTGATGTTGTCCGAGTGATTGATTGAAATCTTACACAACTTATTCAATTCGAAGGGATTGGCCGCACATCTAGTAAAGTATAAAGCCATTTTTCACTATCAGTCAGCGGATTAATGATACAAGATTCTTCTATTCTAGCTATTATCCTACTCGGCACCTCAAATTGTTTTCCCTCCAACTGTTTAACTAATTTTCCGCGCAATAAGTCACCTTCGTTCGTCATAACAGCAAAAAAATCGCTTTCAATATCGATCCCAACCAACTTGCATTCATATTCGTTTATTCGAGTTAATGCACCTTCCTGCAAATTCATTTTAGAAAGAGAGTTTTTCATTTCGTCATACGAAGCAATTGCTGATAGGGAATCACCAAATTGATTTGACCAGTCTGCCTTCAAAGAAAATCCAGCATCCACAATTATCGTTAATAAATGTTTGAATCGGCTTCTTGCAAGAACATTGTGTTTTCGAATTTCTGCCAATAAAGTATCAGGGTCATCCAAATGGGTAATTAATGTAGTGAGGATTTTATTGACCTTTTTAGTTTCCTCATCGTCTATTAATTGATTTCGATTTGTTTGTAATCGAATTCCAAACGAACTCGCAAATAGTCCCGTTACCGCCAGTTCATTCTGGTATTTTATATCTTCAGGAATCCGACGAATATTGGTGTCTGATCCGCAAGCTAAAGCATTTACTAGATTTTGTATTGCATCTAACGCTTTACCAAGAACACCACATGAAATTTCATATGGGTTTTCCTTTCTTACAAAGGCAATATCTAAGGCTTGTCTATGAGATGCCTGTGCAATATCCCTGGCGCTAGTCAATTTTTCTGGTAACGAAGATGTTGGTATATTTAAAAAATCATTTTCATCTGGCAGCCACGAAGAATCTATTTGCTCAGGCGTTATAGTCTGAAAAGAAAAATTCGCTCCAGATTTGATGACTAAATATTCGAGATTTTCTTCTGGTTTTGTAAGAATAAAGCGAATGGAAAGCTGACCATTTTTAAGCGCTAAATATCTTTCATGGCTTACTTTTAAATAAAGCCAATAGTCAGTATTCTCTATTTCATTAGCCCAAAAAACGATAAAAATCTGACCCGCAGAATCCTTGCAACTATAAAATCGTGGACCATCGTAATAATCGAGTATTTCCCAGGGTACTAAGGAGCTAATGATATTTTTTAAGTAGTTACTTTCCATCGGTGACCTCACTAAATGTTCTATGAGGTTCATCTGTTTTAAGCCACCAAGATACGTGACCGGCTGATAGTGTTTCAAGAATCAAACCATCTGTCTCGGCAATAGTCCCCTTCGCTATTTTCTTTGATTTTAAGTTCGAGTAGCGTGCCTGTCTCTTTTTAATCTCGTCAATATTCACGAATACGGAAACACTACACAATATGCACGCGTCGTCAAATTTCCGGTGCGGGAACTCAATAACAGTTGGAAGAAAATCTGATTTTTTAGCTTTGCTTTCTTCAATTAGCCTGAAGACCTCAATATTTTCGGATCGAGCATCTTGCGGTGGACAGCTAGCAGGAAAATATTGTGGCCATGTCATTTAATTTACTCGGCATTTGATTTCATAGAATTAATTGCCAGTATAGCAATCGGTCGCAAATGTGGCTATTTGAAAATCAGTTAATTTGTGGAGCCATACAGAACGCATATCGAAAAAATACTTATATGTTGTTTTTTGTGAATTTATGGTGCTTTCTTCATGGACATCTGTAATTGAACACTTTCAAGTCCAATTCCACGGCATCTCTGTTTTTGCCCGTCAATCTATCTGCACCACTTTTTCCTCGTATCGCTAAAAACGCCAAGATTTGCACGTCTGCGTATCAAAACAAGCATTCCCCTTCGGGATTTTCGGCAATCGGTTCTCTCTTCGTTGCGACTGCGATTTTGACAAATTGCTTGCATTGCTTCTTATCCAGCCATGCCATTCGTGGCTTAGGCGAAACGACTCAAAAATGATGCAGATAAACGAGTTGTGAAGTCTGCAAAAACAGAGCAAGTCTTCAATCAACTTCAGGCTCAACCAGCCTAAAAACGATACGAAAGCAGAGAACACCATGAGCACATTTTTCGCACAGCCTTATAGCTTGGATGCAGTCGGTTTTTACTTTGATACCTTGGAGGCATACACCGAGAAATCAGAAAGCCTGTTGGACGCCTTTGGCAACTCTGTAGAGGAGTTTGAAATTCAATTCATAGATGGTGACGACTGCGAGTTGTTTTCAGCGTGTGGTATCAATCAAGCCAATTTAAACCTATGGTTTGAAACTATTGCCGATTTAGCCGAGCATGAAAAAACAGCTTTGTATTACTTGTGCAGTGTTTCAAGCTACAACTTGGAAAATGCTTTGGATAAGCTGGAAGACGTGAATTTGTCCGAAGGTAATTTGAAAGACGTAGCCGAAACTCTGTTTGACGAATTTTATCTAAGCGACGTACCCGAATCAGTGCGTGCTTATATTGATTATGAAAAATATGCGCGGGATTGTGAAATGGGTGGCGATTTATACGAATTTGATTTTAACGGCACAACTTGGACATGCACCAATGCATCAGGGATTTAATCAAAATAACGTGGACAGGGTGGGCAGGTTGGACTTACTTACAGAAAGAACGTGTTTTGATTGAAAATATTGATAGGCTACGGCGTAGCCTATACGTAGCCTAGACACCAAGAAACAAAAAAGGGTTAGTGCCTACTACGGCTCTAACCCTTCATGTTCTTGGTGGCCCGGGGCGGAATCGAACCACCGACACAAGGATTTTCAAGGTATACGTTAGTCACAAAGCCAATGTTCATGCGGGTTGCAGCGTAAAACTGTGATATGTGCTACAGACTGTGCTATCAAAAAACAGTTAAAGTTGCTATAAGTGCAATATAGTCGCTGTTAAAGCTGTTAAAGCTGTTAAAGCTGTTAAAGCTGCTAAATTGCAACGTAAATTTAATTGACGTTGCGGCACACAGGATGAAAGAACAGGTGTGTGTGCAGCGAAGTGCGTAAGCAGTTGCCAATATTACTTTGTATGCTATGAAGCTGGCGCTGAAAGCGAACTTATAGTTTGCACTGCCTTCTGCTTCTTCTGTCTGTCCTTCTCCGTTTTTAATCTGTCTTGTGTCGCGTCTGCCGTAGTTTTCAGCGCATCTATCCGTGCCTTGTCAGCACTATTTTTAACTTGCGTCGGTGTGGTGGTCGTTGATGGCTTTGGAATTGCGAGCGGCTTGTTCTGAGTTGGTGTCGCCGTTAAGCTTCCAATAACTTCTTTAATTTTCATTTTTAATACTATCTCCTCTCTATATATATTTATCCCCCATCAAATTTATCCCATCCCATCCCATCCCATCCCATCGCTTTCAATTACTGCGTCAACTGCACAGCATATCTAATTGAGTAAATTTGCGATATGATTCCATTCGGAAATTATTAGAAAACTAATTTTTTCAATAGACGTCCATTCTGGCATTTCAATTTATAACTATTTTACCAATTACTTTTTATGACTCACTTATCAGACGTTTTTAAATACATTTCAAAATTTCGCCATGCTGGACATCAAGTAGGAAGAAAAGTAGGCGACATGCTAGAGGTATTAACGTATGCAGCATTAACTGCAGATAGTGATTTATCGAAGCGTCTTCATATTGAACCAAAGTTATATGGTTTTACGGACGCTGGACACAAAGTCGAATTTGCGATTCTTTCCAAGCCAACTAAATCACTAATGAAGGCTGGTGAAATTAAAGATCCAAAAAAATTAATAGGATTTGTTGAATGCAAAAAAGTAGGCGTTGAGCAAACAATTAATTCCACTTTTAAAAAGAAGTTCACCGCTCAAAAATATACATTTCAAGTAGGTGATGAAATTGACACATCATTAGGCAAACAAGGTTGGGATGAAAAATTTAAGTTTAATATTAAATTTATTCAGTTCGACGAAACTAACGGTAGTTGTCAACAAAGATGTCGCGTCAAGTCATGCTGCTAGCATTAGTTCCTCTGCCTGATTTCGTTTCGGATTCAGCCAGACCTCGTCCTTCAATTTCCAATGTGTCACCGCTTTGGATTTGTCCAACAAATCGACACGACCGATCAATTCATCGTAAGTACGCACACCCAATTGCGCCATGATTTGACGTACTTCTTCCGCAACAAAGAAGAAA
>NZ_JBMPOQ010000039.1:0-4189 GCF_049340505.1 Undibacterium sp. Dicai25W
CTACCCGAAAAGTGCTGGCAAAGATCCATTGAAGACAAAAACGAAGGAGAGTGGACTTCCGTTGACATGGAAAGCATCCCCCCAAAAAAAAGTCCAGTACATGTTAGTTAATTAAGGTATTTCCACCCAGAATTGATTACCTTCAGACCATCCGATCTTTCCTTATTTGGAATTCGATTTTCCAAAAATGTTATTTTCATTGCCAAATTGAATGCACTTTGATTCGTCAAATATAGCAGGTGCAATCATGAAATTAATTGCCTCAATAGGGTTTAACCCTGTGATCCAGTCTTTGCTATTACCAGAGATCATCCTCGGTTGATCCAGTGGCAGTACGCCTGATTCAGTTACCCTTCGGTTTGCGTCTTCTTTTTTTGAAAATAATTGAGTTGTTTGATTTGTGGCGACATCAAATGGGTCTAGAAAAAAAGATACAGTGATTTGCCGGACATCCACTGACCCTTTGCTAATCAAAAATTTTGAAATGTTTCGCTCACCTTCGCTATCAATAACCACGAATTGAAAAGCCAACTCAAATATCTGAGGATTTGCTTTTGGAATGACACATGGATTATTCAAATCATATTTTGCTGACGAAGGTAATTTAACACGCACTTTCTTAATCAGCACTTCACCTTTTTTTACTCGTATTTCGTCAATAGAACCGTGCGTGCCGTTTAAATTCGAGCTTAGTCGAATTGAGTGTCCATTGTCACTAGTTAATATTGGTTCGATATCCGATATTGTCTGATCCAAATTGCCTTTGTTACTAATTGATAGAGCGTACTCAATTGAACCGTCCGACGCCAGAACATAAGACGGCATGCCAATTAGTAGTGACGATTTTTTTGTTTTCTCCGATATCCAAATCAATAAAGCAGCTACTACGAAAATTAAAAGGATTGATATACCGATCGTGTACCAATTTGGCCAATTGACTTGATGGGATTTCGGTTTTAGCTGGGGATAGTGTTGAAAGAGGGCATTGTCATCAGCAGTTAAAATTTGCCAAATGCCACTCCAGAAGTAAATTTCCACAGAAAATTTGCCTGCTATTTTCCTTTGTTCCGAAATCATACGGACATATTTTTGTAGCTCTTTGTCAGTTTTAGCTGTGGTCGCAATAATTAATTTTGACAGGGGTGGCTGAAATGACTCTGCATTTTGAATTTCATCAGCAATGATACTTTCCGATATACCTTCGATTGTATTTTTGCACTGTAAGCCAATTATTTTATCTTCAGCATCATAACCGTAAACATCTACCCCATTCTGAGCTTGTCCCTGACGTCCATGCCTCTGAAAGCTGGTGCCTTTCCATTGGACTTTCGCCATTGAACAAACAATATCCTCAAATTCATCCCATCCCTTTGGCGGATGTACATTCATATTCGCATATGTTGGCATTCTATTTTTTTTGAATTATTTAAACGTTCAAGTTTTTGGCTACAAAATATCGCCAAGGAATTTCTCCACGACTTTTCTATCCTTGGGATTCAGCTTACCCATAGCCAATGCAACCTTACCGAATAAATCCAGCAAGATAGTTTGCTGACCCTCACTCAAATCCTCCATGCGATTCATCAGGGCTAATGCTTGGTCACTCACATCAGGTGTGCTGATTTTGAGTAAGTCGCTAATCTCACAATCCAGCAATTTGGCTATCTGAGCTAAGCGTGCCAATGTCGGCGCGATATGGCCGGTTTCTATCCTGCTCATGGTTTCTTTTTCAATGCCAATATGCTCTGCAAGATTCGCCTGAGTCCATGCCTTGGCTTTCCTGCGAATAGCAATAATCCCACCGACTTCACGAGCCAGTTGCTTTTCTGGACTAATTTCTTCTTGTTGCATGACACACCCCGTCATATTAGATCTTGAAGTGTGATCTTTTTACGTCAACCTTGGAATGACTCAATACGTTAATGTAAAATGACATAATAAATCATTATTAATTGATTTTATAGGTCTATTCAGACTTGGTGGAATTTCTGAAGTGATTACAGGAAGAAGTACCTAATCAAAAGCAGCACGTAGCAATAACTATGCACTTCCGTTCTTGGAAGTTTCTTTTTTTATCTTCTTTATAAAAGGCAAGCAACATGAAATTACATATCGTGGTCGCAAGTTTATTTGCATTAGCCCTTTCCGCATGTGGCGGAAATGGGAGCAATACTGCAAGCACAAATTCTGGCAATAGTTCGGGTGATAATAGTAACGGCACTGCGGCGACTACCTGCACCATTGCCAATATCCATCCACTGATAGCTGTAGCCCTGACTGGTGGAGCCGGTACAGCGCAATTTTCCAATGGTGGCACGACATTAGCGTATTCGGGCAACTTATCTGGCACATTGAGTCTGGTTCAGGATGCGAATGCCCCAGCACCATTGAATAAAGCTTGTATGGATAGCACAGGGAATTCCAGCACTAGCATGCGCACGGTCATGCAAAGCAATGGGGCGTTAGGTGTTTCTCATACGGTGGTCAATGGTGCTGATCAACCTGCCTTCCTGATGGATACCACAGCATTAGCTTCTAATACCAACCTTGGGGCATTGCAAGGGACTTATACTGTGCTTCGCTATCAGCATGACACTGGAAGCACTCCTGCTCAGACCCGCATGTCCTATGCCACCATCACGATTGATAACCTCGGCAATTGGAGTACGTGCAAAAACACTTCTACCTGTTCCACTGCAACAGCGACTGGTACTTTCGCAGCACATTCAGGTAGTAGTTATGCCTTTGATCTTTCATCTGGTGGGCTAGTACGGGCGACTGCATTTATGGTTGGTGCTGGAGCCAATAGCACAATGGTTGTAACAGAAAATGATACAGGTGGTGGCGGGATTGTGACCGGTATGTGGTTAGGCGTGCCCCAAGCCGCGTGGAATCCCCTGGCTGGAAGTTATGTGCTCAACACGACCGATGGCATTCAGAATCCACTAACAGCATCTCAGCAAAACCTAATTGTAAAAAGCCAAAACATCCCATTGACCGCCAATACTCCGATCACTGGTATTGCTACAGCTTCGGTGTCGGACGGTACGATCAATTACCTTATTTCTTCTCCAGCAGGTCTGCTAGTGACTGGCAATAATTCAGGCAACAACTTTGCCAACGGACCAGCTTACTTCTCCTTCGGCGTCATGCCTTAAATAGTCAGTCTAACCGATAGTCCCGCATAGATTCATCACCTCTATGCGGCTACAAATTCGCAAATAATGAAAGGGATAAAACCATGCGTGAAGTAACCGGTGTTCTAAGCATGTTGGGCAGTGGCACATCAAGTGTCAATCAAATCGGCAAATCATTTACTCACTACGACTCAATAGAAATTGGAGATCAGATTTTGCAAAAACTGAGAACCGCACGAAGTCTGAATGATTTCATTGAGCGGGGTCTCGGAAAAGAAGTTACTTTGTATTTAATCGGCAGTAGGATTATTGGCGTTAAACTACAAGATGGTAAATTGTATTACTGGAGACGTAGTAAAGCTGTCGTTGTCATTTGCATCGTGACGACACCTTTATGGGGAATAGGACTGATTTACGCTTTGCTACTCAGGGATGATTTGCGCCATATCTTAGGTGCTCAGCCAAAACTGGCAGCTATGGGCGGTATTCCTTTGAAAAGTTAATCAATATGAACCATAGACATCGAAATATGCGCCAGCTAGTTCACACTAAAAAACCGATTAATTGTCACGTCAAATTGGTCTCTATAAATAGTCAATGCGATGTAAGGTAAGCGAATGTGGTTCATGAGTTTTGATACGCACTAGGACTTGCTAATTAATTCAACGGATTTGGTATTGGCGATTCTACTTCTACGGCGTCTTGGGACTCGCTAGCAATCTTGTACGGCAATCCGCAATCAATAAAGGCGAATCTTATTGTTCGCAGGGCTGGGAATTAACTAAACCAGTAAGAATTTGATAGAAAAAATTGATTACGTGAGAAAATATCCACAATTTTTCCAGAAGAATAAACAATATGCCAAAACTAGCAATCTTTTCTTATTTCTCAGGTGCAGGCTTTATGGATCTCGGCTTTGAACATGCCGATTTCGAAGTTGTCCATGTAAATGAAATTCACCAACCTTTCGTACACGCATATAAACACGCTAGGGCAAAGTTAGGTATTCCGCAACCTCGGTTTGGATACTACTGCGGAAGCGTGGATGATTA
>NZ_JBMPOQ010000040.1:0-3883 GCF_049340505.1 Undibacterium sp. Dicai25W
ATTGGTAAAAATGCCACCAAAATGCGGCGGTGGTATATCAATTCCGACTCGCCACAACAGACGCACGAGAGGTGGTGCATAGTTACTTCGTGAAATACCGATGGATTCCAGTAGCTTTAACGCCGCGTCTCGTTTTCTTGAGCAGTTCATTGGTGAGTCCTGAAAATTATATTAAATAACAACATTAAATCATTGGCCTATCCTGCCACATAGAAATTAGCAAAGCAATATCATGAGAAAGAAATGGTCAAGCGACCGTTATATTGGCCGTTACCGCCCAATCGGTTGGCGACCAGTAAGCACTTCACCTAGTTGCTGCATTCAGGGGCATTCACTGTGCGCATAACGCGAAGCCACGGCCAGCGAGAGCGATACGATGCCACCTTCGCATCGAACAGCTCAATATGTGGCGTCAATGAGTTCGAGGTGAGTATGCCGTCGTAAAGCATTTGCAGCCCGTTTGGCGCATAAAGTGAATTTGGATTAATTCCGACACAGGTAGCGGAGATTAGAAAACGGTCAATTCCGCTACGCGCATTGTCTAGTTGTTGATAAGGATGACCGAAATATGATTCGTACCAAGTGTGGACTCGTGCTTGGTTCGAAACTTCAATTGGAACGCCCAAGTCAAGTAGGACTTCATCAACACGTGCTTGTACGCTCCGCTCACCTTCTTCGCTCAAATCGCCGCCATCGAAATAAAACAAATCATAGTCCTTGATATCAGCCTCCGGCGTGCGCCCAGCCTGTAAATTCCATAACGTCTGGAATAGACAGCCAGCAACTAACCAACCGTCCGGAAGGGCCAAGGCGTCCCAGCGCTCAAGGATTGTGCGATTGTTGTAGTTGGTCAGTATGTCGTTACGAAATCGTTCTTGCATAAATCTTTTCCGAAAATAGATGAGCTAGAGCGTGAACGTCAGGTATTGGCCGAATTCGGAATCACCATTTGGCTTCATACGCATCAATAAGCTTTTGCAGATGTGTCCGCTCTTCGTCCGAGATTGCATTTCCTTGGTCAACCAAAATGCCGTTGACGACATAGTATTCGGTATCGTCACGGACATGGCCACGTTTAATAATGCGTTTATAACTCGAAGAATATCTACGCACAATTTCCGAAATGGTGACGACGCCAGAAGCCTTGAGCGCCTCATCTAGGCGCACTTTCGACTCCAAATCCCAATGACTTGTTTCTTCTATAGTATCGTTGGCGGCTTGACGTAGCCCAATAAGCGCCTTTGATTTTCCAAATTTCTGGACAATTTTCTCAATGGTTTTGGCGGGATGAATCTCAGCGTCAGGACCAACCTTCCAAACAATTGTTGAGAAGACCCCCACATAGGCTAGCAACTCTTTGTATTCATTATCACGCTCAGGTGTCATCGTAATTCTCTCAATATGCGAAGGTCCGCTACTGGCCGGTAACGGTCATTCAGAACTCTAACTCATCTGACACCTCGTGTCAGGTCAAATCTGAGCTAGTACAATTTAGGGTATCTCGTAAAGCACTCTGAGATGTGCATTTTCGTGCACTTGCACGCATCGGCGGTATGTCTCTATTTAACTGATTGCAAGGTGTCGATTCGTTCATCAGAGAGTTGACGAATTTTCGCTGTAATGATGGTCGAGTCCTCTTCCTTGATTCCGTCTAAAACTTGCTTGGCCTCTTCGAATCTGCCTAGTTGCCGCAGTATTTCTGCTCTCTCAGTGGGATATTCGATCATGCAGCGATCATGCAAATCTGATAGCGCCAGCAAGTTCTGCTTTGAAAACGCATCAGAAAACAAAGGGGTTTTACGGCACGGAGATCCATCAGAGCGTAAGCGTAGGTGATCGTTTCCTTTTCGCCAAATTTTTCGTCTGACGATAGATTCCTGTCCCGCTGTTAAGGTCACGGAACCGTTCAATATAGTCAACCAATCTCCAATGGTCGGCGTATCGCATTCAACTGCGTTCTCTACATTGTTAGGAATACCAAGCCAATTAGTTTCTATTTCTTTTTTCTGTTCCTTTTTCTTTCTACCTGAAAGCACATCCATCGCATGCGAAAAGCGACTGACTTTTTCTTTTTTTTCAGGTGCGAATTCCAAGACTTTTTCAGCATCCTTTTTCCAAAACGGATTGTTGCATAAAGGGCATTGTAGTAGTGGTGATTTGACGTTTTCGTATCCAGCATTTGTCACGCCATCTGTCCATACTCTCAGGTCACTTTCACGAAAACTATATGAGGATAGTTGGCATTGCAGTAAGTGCCAGTTACATGAGGGGCAGCGGATAACCATTGGTTGTGCGAATCGTGTCATTGCGTAAGCTTCATAGTAGAATTTATTTTTAATATATACTAATTGGCAATTTTACTATTATTAATATCAAATAAGTGCTCAAGAACATGATGTGGTGGGAATATTGATTCCAATTGGCTCCGGTCAGGGGCGATGACAGTCCTTAAATTAATGCAGCCTTTGTGAACAACCATTCCTATTTTCAGCAAAAAGAAAGGCCGCTAGTCCTGATCGGTAGCAGGATAGGAGGGCTCGCAGGCAATTCTCATTTTCGTGCTGCCAAGACGGGTGACGATCTTGCAGCAGTTTTCCTTATTCAAGAGCTGCTTGCACAGTCGTTCATTGATGAAATTCAGGGCGCAATTAAGGGCATGGATGTCATCATTCAACCTGTCCTTGGGACGGAGAAGGGCTGCGATAATAAAATACCGCTGGCGCTGTCAGTTAAAATCTCAAGCACTCTTGGCGTCGATCAAGGTTTGGAGATAGTTCAATCGACCGTTTCGCAGCGATCTTCTGCCAATGGAATAGACCGACTCTTCACGCGCCCATCGTTCGACGGCGATGTAGAAGCGGGGCGCAATTATTTTATTGTCGATGACACGCTTAGCCAGGGTGGCACGGTTGTTTCTCTCATTAATTTTATCGAGTCACATGGGGCGAATGTCGTCGGCTGTGCCGTTTTGTCCGGCAAACAGTACAGTGCGCAATTATCTCTGAGCATTCATACACTGGAGGCCTTACGTGAAAAATATGGAACCATCGAGTCTGAATTCAAATCCACAACCGGATACGGATTCGACGCTCTTACAGAATCAGAAGCACGGTACATCTCCAAAATCAATTCGCTTGAAGCCTTCAGAGATCGCATCGCTGAGGCTGAGGATGAAGGTATCAGCGAAGCAAATGAAGGAAATGCTATTCGATCGTAAGTAAACGATCTAGAGCCTATTGAACATTCGAGAAGCCAAAGTGCTAGTTCGTTAGACGCTGGTACTTTTGTGATTGGCTGTTGTATTGGTTGGTGGGGGTTCCGTTCATGCAACTACGGCCCCGCTTATACTCGGGCATAGCATCAAAGACACGACATAGCGCCTTCTCATTATCAGTCGGCCGTGCAATAAAAGAGTCGATATTTGGCCAATTGATGAACGTCCGCCCTAAGACGAAAAATTCGACAGCATCATTTCTTCATTCGTGTTCAATAACGACCGAATAGTCTTTTGGCTGAGATTTAGAAGAATAAATTATATTGATGATGTTGAATATTTAAACGAATTAATAAATTCAGATTTTTAATTTTATGAAAAATTAAGTAATGTTAAAGAAGATAACTATATTTATCAGTTGCGCATTTATTTGCTTAATTGCATACAAAGTGCTCTTGCTTACAGACTCGAGTTCGCCTGAACGTCAGTCGTATCTGGGGCCGAACCGTTCAGTTGAACACAGCAGGTGGTGGCTTGGTAACGATCAGCCCAGAGTATTTAAATTAAATAATGAGCTGATATTAGCTATTCCATCGGAATATCAACGTTTTTCACCACAGGATTCTCGGGTGATTCGAAAAACAAAAGATATGGATTTATCTAAGCTCT
>NZ_JBMPOQ010000041.1:0-3636 GCF_049340505.1 Undibacterium sp. Dicai25W
GTTTCAGGTGGATATGGTCCAGGAGCCGGCGGAAGATACTTCTCTCTATTCCGTTCCTAAGGTTATCAACGGTTGAAAAAATACTTGATTTTGTGTCTTGTGCAAGTTTAGACAATTCAATAACACGAATGAAAGCATTGTTTAGCATGGTTCCTTTTGTTGTCATTTTTGAGTTTTCAATCAATTTAGACAATAAAGGATGTTTAGAAATATCTGGATTGTCTCCGTCCAAGCCTGTTCCAACTTTCATTTGGTCAACAATTTCCAAGAAAGATGCATAGTTGTTAGGAACTACTTTCATATTTAAAGCAAGTTCATCATAGAAAACTTTAGCAGGAACCAATGTCATTTCTGCTTGATTGCTCCAATAGTCTCCTTTGTCTTTGCTACCAAATTGGTTTCTCAATAAGTTGGCAAGTTGTGATGGTTCAAGGTTGTCAATGAAATTTAATTCTGGGCAATTTTCATGATCAATGAGTTGAATGAATGATGCACACTCTCTTGGCAATGAACCTTTTCCATCTCCAAGATATAAACCACAATCTTGTTTTCTAAGTTCATTTAAGGTTGGTCTAACTGCACCAGTTGTTTTGCCTGTGCGAGTTGAACCAAAGATAATTTCATGACTGAACAACTCATTGACGGTTAAGCCAACGGGTAATCCGCTATCAGGTGCGAACTTGTCGCCCATGTTTGCAAGAGTTCCTTTTGCATGTCCATAGGTCAAGAAATCTGTCTTGTCTTTTTTGGAGTTCTCTGCTTGGATTTGGCGAGAAATATTGACGGTTGCTGATCCATTTAATGACTCACGGTTTGAGATAGTAGAGTTGTATTGCAACTGAATAGCTCGTCTTTTCATGGTCAAGTTGTAGTGGATAAGTGGGAAAGTCGCTGGCAACATTCCAAGTGCCAAATTCACAATGCCACTAGAAAAACCAAAGTTCTGAGCAATTGGTGTGATGTAAGGTGCAATGCTTGCTGGTGCTACTGCAACGATTGCAAAACCTATGGTTTTCCAGAAACCAAAGAATGTCCAGAACATGCCCATGTAGGCAAGGATGACAGCTTGTCCAAGAAAGCCAATTCCTGCTGTATGGCTCCAAAGGTTCAAGGTGTAAACCACACTCCAAAGAGCTAAAAAAATCGCAATAGATGGACTTGCTGAACCAATGGAAAAGTCGTCTGGTAAGACTCTGCCTGCTACTGGATAGCCATTTTTTGTGACTAGCATGTCGCCTTGAATGTCTCTAAGGTCTGCTGGTAAATCTGGATCAGTGTTGTTGAAATCATGTCTATTGCAAACATCATCAACAAATTGTTCTGTTTCGGCTCTTTTCTTTTCAAGAGACTTTGAGAATAATTTAGATAATGCTTGTATTTTCAATTTGTCTTTGTTCTCCTTGATCAAATTTAAGTTATTTTTTCCAAAAATGTTTGGTAAAGATGCTGTATTTTTTATTATTGCTTTCATATATTTTCTCCTGTTATATGTTTTTGTTTTTATTTAATTGAGAATTAATTTCTAATTTCTCTCTTGTAATCATTCTCATTGATGATGTGTATGCATCAATGCTTAACCCATTACTGCGGAATTGTTCAATCTTGTATTGCTCTACCTGTTCTAAATTTTCCAATTCATATTTATAGTATGCTTGCTTGTCTGTTGCATATAAAAACATTGGCTTTATAGAAATAATAAACATTACTATAAGTAAGAATGCCATTGCATAAAGTGGGTTTTCTATTTCTTGATTATTTTTCATTTTTCATCTCCTTATTTATTTTTTTCTTGTCTTAAAAAATCTTTTACTGCATTCATTCTGTCTATCGCTGACTTGTTGATTTGTTTTTGATAATCAGTAGGGTTCTCAGATTTAAGAGTTGGAATTTTTTCATCAATCTCTTTTCTAACTGCTGAAATATCATAAATTGCATCAGTGCCTGTATCTATTGTTATTGACTTTGAATTGACAAGTTCTTTAATGATTTCATATCTTGATGCTATATCATTATTTAAATCAACATAAGATTGAATAAACTGTTTCTCATTTTTCGTATTGTTAAATTGCTCAGAAATTTCTTTTCCTTTTGACTGTGTTTGTTCAATCAAGTAATTTAGTTGAACCTTTGCTTGTTTCTCTACTTTATAGTTGGATTTGATGACTGATACTTTTTCTCCAACGAATACAAAGCCTTTGTTTGCCATATTTCCAAAGCTTAGAACAGCAACTGCAAGAATGACTGATATGTATGACACATGCTTAAACACGGTCAATCTCATTTCATTTTTATATAATTGAGATTTCATATTACTCCAATGTCCTGCGGTTGCTGGATGCAATGCTGTGTTAGCTTTTACTCTTTCATTTTCAAGTGCATAGAACTCATCAGCAGTGCAATTAACACCAAATGCTTTTGGATCTCCATAGATATACTTTCCAATAAAGATAAGTAATTTTGAACGGAATGTATAATTCATATTTGTTCTCCTTTTAAATATATACATCTATAAGATAAAAGATAATTTATCTTTGTCAATATCAAAACAAGATATATCAATATATATTTAATATTAATAGACAATAAAAAAAGGACTCCTAAGAGTCCTTGATATTTGTGCAATGGTGTATTTATTTCTTTTTATATGTTTGATACATAATTCAGTCTTTTTGGAGCTATGGAAAGAAAGGTCAAGCCTTTCAAATACCACCTACGGCATTCGGTGAACAATGGTCAGTCCTTGTCTATTTCCATCTCGGCAAAAAATGACTCTGCATCTTGGTAGTGTCCTAACTCAAACTCCCTGTTGCCCATCTCTATGAGTTGGATCAGTGCTTGGGTTTCTGTGAGTGGTGGTGTGCCTGGTTGTTCCTGGTCAGGCTGTTGCTGGTTCATGCTGTCTCTCCTGTGGGCTGTTGTAGCAGTGTAGGCATAGAGCAATAAGAAAGCCATCTGTTTTGAGTGGCTTTCTTGTTGGTTCATGCTTATTTTTTTGTTTTAAGGTCTGTGTAGTTTGGGAAAAGTTGTTCAGGTTTCTCTTTGATATATTTTGCAAACATTTCCATGCATTGAACTTTGCTTGGTAATTTATAGTAGTAGTTCTTTCCACTTTTCCAACTGGTTTTCCAATTTGCAGGGAACTCAAATATTTCAGCAAGTTTTCTTGATAAAAGTGTTTGCTCAATCTTTTCTCTTTTTGTGTTCTCACTGAACTCTAGAAAAAGTTGATTTCTATTGACCTTGATTGAGTTTAACTCCCATGAGTCAAGTTCATATTTTTCATCTCCATTTTGCTCAATAATTACATTGGTTAGTGAGTCAACAAAAATATCATCAGATAAAGAACCAAGGATAAATTTCTCAATAGCTGGCAATCCAATAGACTTAACATCTGTTTTGGCACTGTTGGCAATAATCTTTTTAGGGTTGAAATCAGATAGGTCAATTTCATTCATAAAGTAATTGCATAAAGCAATTTGCCCAAACCATAGCAAAATCTTTGACAATATGGATACTCTATTTGATTTCAATGCAGAGACAACACATACCAAATACTTTCTAATGGAGGAAAGTGTTTGGGGTGGTGAAATCTCAAAACAAGGAAAGCTTAAAAATTTAATCACATGCCCAGATAGA
>NZ_JBMPOQ010000042.1:0-3540 GCF_049340505.1 Undibacterium sp. Dicai25W
TCATTGCGGGTATCAACCATGACCACTGGTTTGCCATTGTCATCATGACCTTGATCGAGCCAACGTTTTAAGGTTTTGGCAGAAACATGCTTAAAGAGTCTACATCAATATTTAATGCCAATATTCTTAAAGGTCAAATGATTGGAAAGCATGCAGAAATGTTTGCACCTGCAATGTTTGTCAAAGCAGAACATGCAACACCATTATTCAATGAAACCGTTGTTGATGCTTTAAATGAACCTTTCACATGCTTTGTATCCCTTGAAAGAGCATCCATTCCAAGACGAGATGTAATCAAAACAATTCCACTAGACGGAAATTTTGAAAAGATACTTAAATAAGAAAGCCCGAAAGGGCTTTTTTTACATCTCTTTAACGAACTCAGCAACACCAATTCCAAAAGCATCAACAACAGATTGATAGACACCTAGTTTCAGAAAATCAGGAGCAGGAGACAGCATCTTATCTTTTGAGTCGTTGCAAATATTTATCAATGCTATGAAACTCAATACATAGTGTTTGTTCGTCAAGTCATGATTTTTGTCAGCAGACAAATTTTCATTTTTAATCATGGCAACAAAAGACCTGATGACACCTTGTTCTTTTGATTTGAGCCGATCTTGCAGGTAGCCAACAGACAAGGCATTTTCTGTTCGTGTAAACAGCTCTGACAGCGACAACCAACCCTTTAGAGTATTGCCAGTAGGAGCAGGCAACAACGGGTGGACGAACTCAGCATCCCTTGTATTCGCTGGGAGCCATAGAGACTCAGGCAGGACGATTTCAAGCAGTCCTTTTACCTTGTCAGCATCACCCATTGCAGAAAATTCTTTCCTGCTTATGAGCATCCAAGGCTTGTTGCCACGGTAGTTATTGAACAACCCTGCAATGACTTGACTACACACTGCCATATTGCCATCAAGAACAGACCACAACGGTAATCCACCAGGTCCAACCCACCAAAACGAGCCACTACCTGCGATCAGCTTGTCCACTACCTTAATAGTGGAGTCTTGCGGACTAATGCCCGCCTTGTATTGGCTCCACGACTGGACGGACTCCACCACTCCAAGCACCTTGTGCATGTCAGCAATGCTTTTAAATTTTCCAGTTTCCAGCAGGTAGGCAATCCAGAGTTTGCCTTTTAATTCGTCAAGTTCCATACACCAAATCATATCAGTTGTCAACAAACCCTGAAAGGGTTTTGCTTTGGCGATTGTTTTCTTTGTTTCCAATAAAGTTCATACATCAACAACAAACAAAGGAAAACAAATGAATATGAATGAACAAAACTATCTCTTGAACATTGACAGCAAAGCAGGTCTTGCAAACATTAAAGACAACTTTGTTGACTTAGTTTTGACTGATCCACCTTATGGCATTGCAAACAATTCAAAGCTTACAAAAATTGGAAACAAAATTGTCTCTACTAACGATGCTTGGGGAAATGACTTTCAAGACAATTGGGAAAACATTGATGCATATTACGAATGGTTTAAACCATTCATTGCTGAATTTGTCCGAGTCTTGAAAGACAACGGAACAATGCTTTTATTTCTCGATAGGAAATACACAGGCTTGATTGTTCATTACTTGGAACGAGATTTTGATTTGAATTTTAAAAACAAAATCTATTTCAAAAAGACGAACCCATTGCCTGGCATTCGCAAGACCAACTACCGCTCAACCATCGAGGAATGTGTTTGGTTAACAAAGGGAAAACAGCACACATTCAATTTTGGTGAACAAGCAGAAATGACACAAGTCTATCAAGGTTCAATTGGTCGCAAGAAAACAAAGCATCCAACTGAAAAATATTCATGGATGATTGAACCATTGATTAAAAATCATAGCAAAGTCGGGGATGTCATCTTGGATGCCTTTGCAGGTTCAGGCACAACTCATGTTCTTGCCAAGAAACACAACCGTCATGCCATTGGCTTTGAAAAGAATAAGTCTTTCTTTGATATGGCAAAAGCACGGTGTATGACAGAACAGCTTGACCTTGTTTTTGAATAACATGTTTAATATGTTTTTATCTTGCTTTGATATTGACATTTACCTTTCAATTGCTATCTTATTATAAGATATGATTAAAAAGGAGAATATCAAATGGAAATAAAAAAAAGAAACAGAAAAAAGGCAGAGAACACTAAATATTATTTATCTAGACTGCCAATTGATTTATATGAAAAACTTGATGCACTTGGAGAGAAAAAAGGACATGCTGTAAACAAGTTAATAATATTTGCTTGTAGAGAATACATAGAAAATGAAACAAAATAAATGAAAGCCACTTTTTAGTGGCTTTTTTCATTACATATATTAAGTATTTACATAAAAAGATATTGACATTTAACTTTAACTTGATAAATTTATAACATAACACTTTAAACAAAGGAGACAATATGAAAAAGAAAGTTATATTTAGCACATCAGGTGCAGGCTCAGTAGGCAAGACAATGATTTCAAGTTTTTATGTAGATCAAGCGAGAAATAGACTTGGATTAGAAATTGAAACATACCTTTGTGATTTAAAAGAAAAGCACGATGCTTTATACACAAGATATGGTCAAAAGGTTGATGGAGAGCTTTTGCCACTTAATAAACAAAATGCCTTATCTGGTGTTAAACCATTAGACTTGTTCATGCAATCAAAAGGCAACCAGACCGACACATCAGAGTTAGAGACTCTTAGAAACGAATTAGCACAGCAATTTTCACAAGCTTTGGAGTCAGATGCAGACATTATTTTGTTTGACATGCCAGCAACTCATTTCAGCGACATTTACACAAAGCTTTTTGCAAGTATTTCTGATTTTGCCAATGCTCTTGATTTTTCAGATAGAGCCATTTACATAACCATGCCTTTTGCAGATGAAAAAAGTTTGAGTTCTATTTCATCTATCTATAACGACACCAAAGACTTGGAAAACATAAACTATGTTGTTGCCATCAACAAAGGTAAGTTTGACACCAGTGCAGGAATAAGTGTTGAAACCTACTATAACAGCCCTGTTTATCAAGCAATCAAAGACTCTGCTGGATACCGTGAAATTATCTTACCTACCTTGAAAGCAGGCACAGTCAATGCAATTGACCAGCATCCTTTCAGTTTTTTCTATGACTATGACAAAAAAGCAGTCATTAAAGATAGAGTAAAAACTTGCAAAGATGCAATGATGGTAAATCAAGATTTAATTAACTTGTTGAATGGAATTAAACACATCAATGCAAATGGTCAAACCATTGAACATAAGTTGCTTGATGAAATCTGCAACATATTGGGAGCATAATTATGAAAAAGAAAGCAATAACAATTACAATTCCAGAGAATGTCTATGCAGAATTAGAAAAGAGAGCAAAAGATATTGGAGTAAGTATTTCCAGCATTGTTATAGAATTACTATATAAGGAGACAAAGAAAAACAATGAATAAAAGAAAAGCACCGTCAAGGTGCTTTTTTCATTGGTGCATGTTGCTTAAAGTATCCAATGTGCTTTTCCAATGTGTTTTTCTCTCATTTTGAATAATTCTGC
>NZ_JBMPOQ010000043.1:0-2844 GCF_049340505.1 Undibacterium sp. Dicai25W
ATTGGTAAAAATGCCACCAAAATGCGGCGGTGGTATATCAATTCCGACTCGCCACAACAGACGCACGAGAGGTGGTGCATAGTTACTTCGTGAAATACCGATGGATTCCAGTAGCTTTAACGCCGCGCCTCGTTTTCTTGAGCAGTTCATTGGTGAGTCCTGAAAATTATATTAAATAACAACATTAAATCATTGGCCTATCCTGCCACATAGAAATTAGCAAAGCAATATCATGAGAAAGAAAATGGTCAAGCGACCGCTATATTGGCCGCTACTGCCAAATCGGTTGGCGACCAGTAAGCACTTCGCCTAGTTGCTGCATTCAGGGGCATTCACTGTGCGCATAACGTGAAGCCACGGCCAGCGAGAGCGATACGATGCCGCCTTCGCATCGAACAGCTCAATATGTGACGTCAATGAGTTCGAGGTGAGTATGCCATCGTAAAGCATTTGCAGCCCGTTTGGCGCATAAATTGAATTCGGATTAATTCCGACACAGGTAGCGGAGATTAGAAAACGGTCAATTCCGCTACGCGCATTGTCTAGTTGTTGATAAGTATGACCGAAATATGATTTGTACCAAGTGTGGACTCGTGCTTGGTTCGAAACTTCAATTGGAACGCCCAAGTCAAGTAGGACTTCATCAACACGTGCTTGTACGCTCCGCTCACCTTCTTCGCTCAAATCGCCGCCATCGAAATAAAACAAATCATAGTCCTTGATATCTGCCTCCGGCGTGCGCCCGGCCTGTAAATTCCATACCGTCTGGAATAAACAACCAGCAACTAACCAACCGTCCGGAAGGGCCAAGGCGTCCCAGCGCTCAAGGATTGTGCGATTGTTGTAGTTGGTCAGTATGTCGTTACGGAATCGTTCTTGCATAAATCTTTTCCGAAAATAGATGAGCTAGAGCGTGAACGTCAGGTATTGGCCGCAATCGGAAAGCACGATTAGCACAATCCCGCCATTATTTGCTGCAAGTTGCCTCGATGCACCTCACAAGTATAGCCAGTTGCCACGCATTCGAACGTAGTGTCGTGAAATGACAAGACAAAGTGCCTGTAGACCTTGAAGTGTTCGCGCATGTGGCAAGGATGAACCGAGTTCATCTTTTCAAGGGCATGAATCCAACTAGAGGAAGTAATTTCAAATGCGCCATATGGCTCAAGGCCACGGTCTGCCAACGGATGGACTCTAAAAGCCTCATCATTTGGCGGCCCAAAGAAATGAGCGATTGCGCGATTAAATCGAATTACACCGATAAGTTCTTCATCAGAATCATGCGAGACAATCCGAATAGATGACCCATCCCAGCTGGGGTCACGCTCTTGGAGCGGAAAGGCGACGGCAAGAGAATGTTCAGTTGCGACGATACAAGGCAGAGGTGCACCGACCGAAGATTGAGGGATGTCACTAAGAGGCACAACCGCGTCGTGCTCCGTGATCGAATAAGCACCACTTGTTTTACCGAGTCCGGTGAAGTTTGAACTAGTACAGTCTTTCAGAACTCTAACTCATCTGACACCTGGTGTCTGGTTAAGTCTGAGCTAGTACAACTAATTATCGAGGGAAGGTCAGTCGGCTTGTTTCCAACTTCCAATCAAATGAATTCTGTAACCCTTTTCCAAACTCTCAACCTCACCAATATTTGTTGGATAATAGTAATCCTGAATACCCGAAACTTTGAACGACTCTAGTTCAGATTTAGAAGGGAACCAAAATGCGTTTTCTATTCTCCCTTTCCAACGATATGAAATCACTTTTGCATTTTGATATTTGGAATATAACGTGGAGTCGTTTTCGTCATTGCCCGTCAATTCATATTCTACCAGCTGCCCTTTATCAGTCTTAACAGACATAACAATAGATGGAGGTGCATACGTTGTTCTTTGTGCTATTTCTGAATAAATGGTCGACGATATGCCAGCCTCTGAAAAGAGTAATTTTGTGGATTCCTCTCCTATTAGAAAAAGATTTTTGCTCGGATCCCCGTTTGAGATTTTTATTTGTTTTCTAACTAGATTAAACTGCGAAATAATGTCTGCATGGAACCCCAAAAGTGCGTTTTTCGAAAGAATTTTCTCTTTCGCAGGAAGAAATAACCAGTTTGCACATGAGGACAAGCAATATTCGCTAGCGATCACAGTAATATTATTTCTCAAAATAATTAATCCTATTTCTGCCGCTGCATGAATCTCGCCACCGCCAGAGGTAACCACAAGATATTTAATTTTTTGAAAATCCTGTTTTTTGAATTCGACGAGACTTTGCTCAGAAATCATTCCATAAGCTATTAACGTATCGTCATTCTTTTTCCAAAATTTCATCTCTAAAGTGTCGGCATTTGCATTGCAAATAAAATAACCAAAGATAAATATATGTAGTTTTTGCAATATTTGCATATTAAGTTTTGCTGGATATATCAAGAAAAACATCCATGATTCCATGGCTGTTTTTCATATAGAGATTGTTGGCTAAACATATGTTGGCGCGAAGTCAATTTTGACCCGTTGAGGGTGCGAACACTTTCTAATTCGTCCGGTGTCATAAAATTGATACATAAAAGTTAATTAATTAACAAATTATATACAAATAAATTAACTTTAGATTTTAGTTTCAAATAATTTCTACCCATGCAAGTTACTATAAGCGTGCAGCATTCTACCTATGAGTACACCATAATTTCATGCGCTCTTCAAATCTGATTAGTTTGAAAACGGTAGTTGTCAACAAAGATGTCGCGTCAAGTCATGCTGCTAGCATTAGTTCCTCTGCCTGATTTCGTTTCGGATTCAGCCAGACCTCGTCCTTCAATTTCCAATCCCGCGTCGCACCAGACCAGCG
>NZ_JBMPOQ010000044.1:0-2402 GCF_049340505.1 Undibacterium sp. Dicai25W
GTAAGCACCCGGTCAACACAGGTTGACCGATCCTTAGATTGATGATCGGATTTATTGAGCAGGCTTCCAGTTGTGCGGAAGTAGTTCGCTGATGCGGCTGAATGGTTGCAATGGTAGCCTTTCCAATACGTCCTTCATATATCCGTAAGGATCGTGACCGTTGAGCCGTGCTGAATGAATCAGACTCATGATCGCCGCAGCACGTTTTCCTGCACGCAGGCTACCGGCGAACATCCAATTCTTTCGCCCCAGTGCAACGGGACGAATCTGGTTCTCAACCCAATTGTTATCGATCGGTACCCGGGGATCGTTAAGGTAATGTGTCAACGCCGACCAACGATTCAAGCTGTATTCGATTGCCTTGATGGTAGCACCGCCACCAGGGACTCGCTGACGTTGAACCAGTAACCATTGATGCAAGGCATCTACAACTGGCTTGGCTTGTGTTTGACGAATGGCTAATCGTTGCGCTGGATCGAGCAAACTTGCTTCGCGTTCCACGTCGTAGAGTCGCGCATATAAATCCAGTACCTCTCCAGCTATCTGACTACTGTGATTTGCCCATAGCTCATGGAATTTGCGTCGGGCGTGCGCCATACATCCGGCCTCCGTGATTCCGGATTTGAACAGCGCCTTATAACCTGGAAAGTCATCGCAGACGAGGGTGCCTCGCCATCGCCCCAGGAATTGTTCTGCATGCTTGCCGCCACGGCTCTCTGCAAAGTCAAATACCACCGATCTCATGCTACTTAACGGTGTACTACAATAACTCCACAAATAGGCTCGGTGTGTCTTACCATGTCCAGGCTTGAGCATCGGAAGTGGTGTTTCATCAGCATGCAACACCGGTTGAGTCAATAATTCTTGTTTCAACGCATCCACCAACGGTTGTAGCGCAACACCGCAACGGCCCACCCATTCAGATAGTGTGGAATCGGGAATGGCTAATCCAGACCGTTCAAAGATGCCGCTTTGGCGGTACAGAGGAAGGTGATCGGCATATTTAGCGACAAGTACCTGAGCCAGCAATCCGGAGGTCGGGATGCCCTTATCGATGATTTGTGCAGGTACCGGCGCTTGTACCAATGTTTCGCATTGATGGCAGACCCACTTGCCACGAACATGGCGCTCTACCGTGAATACGCCGGGTTGGTAATCGAGTTTCTCGGCTACGTCCTCACCGATCCGTTTCATTTGGCAACCGCACTGACACAACGTTGAATCCGGTTCATGGTGAATGTCAGTGCGCGGCAGTTCTGCCGGGAGTCGGACGCGTTTGGGTTGCTGTTTGGCTGGTTCTGCTTGCAGGGGATTTGTCAGTGCCAGTTGCTCCATTTCGGCAGTGACGGCCGCTAAGTCGGTGTCGAGCGTTTCGAACAGTTCACGCTGCTGTTCGCCGGTATAAGCTTCGCTGGTCGCTGCAAATTTCTGGCGTTTAAGAATAGCTAATTCATGAGTCAGTTTGGCGTTCATCGCCTGCTGATGAATCAGCAACTGAATCAGTTGTTCTTTGGTGTAATCGTCGATGGCGGTAGCAAAGTTCATGTCTGGCAGTGTGCCAGAGCAGAGGTGATTTAATCAAAGACGTTTACAGAAGTTTACAACTTTGTGGTCTCAGTACTACAGCACCGAAATCGAGTGACCGTGAGCCAGGTTCTCCCATGGCAGACCGGTCACTAATGCCCTTAATTGTTCTGGATTAAGTCCTGCCATATCGACGCCATGACCAACCCACGTAAAGCGGCCTTTGTTCAAACGGCGACTCGCCAGCCAGATGCCAAATCCGTCGTAGACCAGTACTTTGATACGTGTCGAACGCTTGTTGGTAAACAGATAGGCATGATGCGGTCGCGCTGCACCGAAGACCTTAACTACCTTGGCCAGTGCAGTGTCCATACCGATGCGCATATCAATTGGTTCGGTTGCCAGCCAGATGGAATCTATCCGAATCATCTTAGCCAGTTCTGCAGCCAACTAGCACACTCTGCGGCGGCAGCTTGCGGCCAGCGCACAATCACATTAGCGGCTCCTCGTTTGATTTCAATCACGATGTCCGGAGTCACGGTAGCGGCGCTCGGCGCAGGTAATGGAATTGGAATAAATTCAGGAACTGAGGTGACTGGTGTAGCTTGCGCCGACTGTATCGTCAATTGTTCATGAGCCCTGATCCAAATGCGGACCTGATTGGCGTTTAACTGGTAACGTAAAGCCGTAGCTGCAATTGAAACTCCCGGTTGTTTGCAGGCTTGAATTACCTGAGCCTTGAATTCGGCACTGTGTCGCCGACGCCGTCTAGGCGTATTGATTCCATCTTCCATCATGTACAAGTGTCCACTTAATAAGTGGACACGATCATCTACGCTTACGCTCTTAACTTCAAGATGACTTCACCGGGTGCTTAC
>NZ_JBMPOQ010000045.1:0-2035 GCF_049340505.1 Undibacterium sp. Dicai25W
GAAACCGCGTAAGGACTCATAACGTGCATCGCGTGCCGCTTGTACCCGATGCACCACACGTCGCAATGGAACCCCGAGCACAACAAGAGCAGGAACCACCACAGGCTTGATCGCACCTGGCACAACACCAGGACGAGCTACAGGCTTTTCAACAGAGACAGCTTGCACCACAGGAGCAACAGCTACAACCTTGCTCTTGGACTCACCCTTTCTCTCAGCACGAACAATTTTCATATAGTCGCCAACCTGAGACTTAGTGAGCACAGACCCATCTTTCTTTGTTATGCCATTTTGAAAAAGTGTCTCAGCAATGTTCTGATAAGCACCATTTTCAAAACCTTTTTTACCTTTGTTTTTCAAAAACAGCTTAACAACCTTTGTTAAATTGTCAAACTCGTTTCTGAAAACATCAATTACCAAATCAGTTTCTTGGTTGGCTAATTCTTTCTTTTTCTCATCTATTAAATCTAAAAATATACTCATAAAAACTCCATCTATACATATATTTAACTTTATTGAATATAAATAGAATGTCAAGCAATTTTTCTTATTTAGCCACTCATTAAGACTTATTTAAACTTATTTAACCACTCTTTTAGTCTTATTGTTTCTTACTCTCTCTTATCCGACTCTTATTCCATCTTATTCATACTTACTTTGTTTCTCTTTTTTTCTCTCTTGTTTTTTTAAAGCACTAATCGCTAATAGCTGTTTCTCAATACTTACAAACCTTTGCTTTATAAGGCTTTAACCCTGCAACAACATATAAGTTGACTTTTCCTTATGATTTTGTATCTTATTTATATACTTAATAAGGAAAAAGAAAATGAAAACCACATTAAACAAAACTACAACATGCAGACTCAATACTGAATTTGTAGAAAGAGCAAAAGCAAAGAATTTGAGTCCAGCAGAATTTGCCGACCAGCTTTTGCAACACAGCCAAGGCATCCATTTAAGAGAGCAAGAACTTGCACTTGCAAGATTAGATGTAATGGAAAGTCGCATTCATTCAATCTTGAAATCTCATCATGACTTGGAGCAAAAGATTGATGTTTTAACCGATCTTTTGAACAACTTATTTTCTAAGCTAGGAGAATAAGATGGGCTTAGGAGTTAAAAATATAAATCTTGGATACAAGTATCACGATTACTTAAAAAGACAAGTTGAGCAGTTGGGCGACACACAACACAGAATTGCACAAGACAAGTTAGATGTTGATATGAGACATAAAAATTATAACTTGCAAGGCATGAGTAATTCTGAAATAAAGCAAGCTGAAAAGGAATACAACTCTGAAAAACTTGCCCTTGTTCAGAAAAAGCAACAGGACAACTTAAACCGATTTACAAGATGCTCTGGTGAATTGGCAAAAGAGTATGGGCTTGACGGTTCTTTGTCATCCGAAAAAATGAACACCATTGCAGACCTAGAAATGGGAAAAGACCCAAGAACTGCACCCTTTGTCAAAGTCATAAAGCAAACATTCCACACTATTAAGGATGAAAGCACAGCACACATTCTTGACAGTGAAAGTGGACAAAATCTTTACCTTACCAAGTTAGACCTTAAAAAAGGAATGGTTGTTAATGATCTTGGAAAAAGCATTACTTTTGATAAAAAGGATGTTCAATACTATGACATTAAACTAAGCAAATTTGATTTAAAAAATGGGCATGTAAATAATGCCAATGATGAACAAGTATTTTTTACAGAAAAAGAAATAAAGTCAGTTGAATTGGAACAAAGAAAAACAGCTACTGAACTCACATTCTCAGTAGACAACACTTTTTCATATCGTTACCAAATGATGAATGATGACCAAAAGAAAGAGTTTGAAAAGATTTTCTTTGAGTCAGCAGACAAAGCATTCAACGACGAGATTGCACACCATTTTAAGAATAGCAAAGATGAGCATGGGAAATTGCTTGTTTATGATGTCATGCATACAGACAACCGTGAAGCAAGGCATCTCAAACGAAGAAGCTAGCGCAAGACTGTGGCTTGAATCAGGCCTCGATATCGATAATGCGG
>NZ_JBMPOQ010000046.1:0-1896 GCF_049340505.1 Undibacterium sp. Dicai25W
TCTCCGCATTCCTGGCGACTGCCCTCTTGGCATTGAGCGCTACCGTTGCAGCTCCAGTTTTCGCTGACGAAGCAGCTTCTGCTCCTGCAGCGCCAGCAGCTTCTGCTACTGCACCAGCAGCACCAGCTGACGCCGCAGCACCAGCAGCCGCTCCAGCGGATGCAGCAGCACCAACTAAAGAAGTTATCGAAAATCCATACGGTTTAGATGCTTTGTGGAAAACTGGTGACTTTATTGCTAAAGGCACATTGATCATCATGGCAATCATGTCCATGGGTTCTTGGTACATTCTGATCACTAAGATCATCGATCAAGTGAAATTATCTGGTCAGGCAACTGATGCACGTACAAAGTTCTGGAAAGCAGCATCTGTTCAGGCTGGTTCTGCAACATTGAAAGAAGGCAGCCCATTCCGTTTCATCGCTGACTCTGGTATCAAAGCAACTGAACACCACGAAGGTGCATTGTTAGAGCAAATCGACCTGAACACTTGGGTTTCTATGTCTATCCAACGTGCTGTTGATAAAGTTCAAAGCCGTTTGCAAGATGGCCTGGCATTTTTGGCGACGGTTGGTTCTACAGCACCGTTCGTTGGTTTGTTCGGTACAGTATGGGGTATCTACCACGCGTTGACAGCGATCGGTATGTCCGGTCAAGCTTCCATCGATAAAGTTGCTGGTCCAGTTGGTGAAGCGCTGATCATGACGGCGATTGGTTTGGCAGTAGCGGTTCCAGCAGTGTTGGGTTACAACTTCCTGGTACGTCGCAACAAGAGCTCTATGGAAGAAGTTCGCGCATTTGCCGCTGACCTGCACTCTGTTGTGTTGTCTGGCAGCATGAACAAAGTCGCTAAGAAGTAAGCTCAAACAAAAAACCTCTCACCACAGAGGCAAAGAAGCACAGCAAAAACCGTAGAGCAACACAGTGTTTATTTGCTCTACGGTTTTTAAAAGTGATGATGAGTTAGTGGTTTTGAACGTTAAAGTAATCTGAAAGAGACACATTATGGCAATGGCAATCGGCAACGATGGTGATGGCGAAGACGAAGTCAACAGCACCATCAACACCACCCCGTTGGTAGACGTCATGCTGGTTTTGCTGATTATCTTCCTGATCACCGCACCGGTGATCACAGATACAGTCAAACTCAAGCTGCCGGCAGAAACCAACCAGATATTTAAGACCAAGCCAGAAAACATCACCATCTCAATTAGTAAAGATGGCGATATTTACTGGAATGGCGGCATGCGTCCGCTGCCAGGCGGGACAGAAGATCTGTTCGAGAAACTCAAAGTAGAAGCCGTAAAGATCCCGCAACCGGAAGTTAACATCCGCGGTGACCAGAACGTTCGCTACGAATTTATCGGCAAAACGATCCTCAACGCCCAACGCGCAGGGATTTCCAAAGTTGGTTTCGTCATCGAACCACCACCACGCGGCTAATTGAGCGGGTAAATAAAGGAAGAATATGGGAATGCAAATAGGTTCCGGCAGCTCTTCAGCCGATCCGGAAGTGATGATAGAAATGAACATGACGCCGTTGATCGACGTGATGTTGGTGTTGATCATCATGCTGATCATCACCATTCCAATTCAGAATCACTCTGTGAATCTGAATATGCCAACCAATACACCATCCAAACCAACAGAACCACCAGTGGTTGTGAACATTGATGTGGATTTTGACGGGACGGTATTGTGGAACGGTGTCGCAGTGGCTAGTCGTGCGGAATTGGAAAGCAAGCTGACAGAAGTGGCAAGCAATCCAAATCAGCCAGAAGTTCACCTGCGTCCGAACGCAGTCGTACCGTACAAATCGGTCGCTGCTGTAATGGCTGCAGCTCAACGTCTGGGTGTGACCAAAATCGGTATGGTCGGCAACGAGCAGTTCTTGAA
>NZ_JBMPOQ010000047.1:0-1687 GCF_049340505.1 Undibacterium sp. Dicai25W
ACTGTCTTACTGGCGAATGCTGCTAATGCTGCCCAGTAGTAGCGTCCTTTTTTAGCCGGATTACCATGTTCTTCGGTCTCTAAATAAAACCTCGCGTAGGTGGCACTGATGCGTCGGGCACGAACGTTATATTGATACAGCAACATGTTGGTTTTGTTGAGCACAGGCGATTTAGCTGATAAACGTTTAAAGGCAAATTCTTGTGCTAAGGACCATACGTGCTGACAATCGCAATCTATCTTTACGCAACTGTTGGGCGTGTTATTGGTCATCCCTTGGGTTGTATTAACCGGCATTGTTATCTCCCTTGTTGTTACTTGTATTGCTCGATCCTGGTCTCGTCATCGGCTCAGGTGAGTTAAACGCATGCCACACTGGGGCGACCTGTAATGGCTGCGGTGATGAGGTATAAATGCTTGGTGTAGCACCGCCGGATGTTGTCTTACTTGCGTGCTCACCGATGGAAGATTTGGCGTGATAACTTTGTCCCACAATTGGTGTGCCACAAGGCAAATGAAAGGCAAATTTCTCATCGTATTCATCGACATGAGGCAATCCTTGAATATCTATGCCCATCTTTTTTCCATCTTGAAAACTATGGGTCGCCGCGTGGAGCATCCATGTGCCGTTGGTACCTTGTTCAATCCCCTGATCACTCCATTTGGTGTAACTGCCGCCGCCATTGATAATGACGGCCTTTGTCGCGTTGATCTGTATCGACTCGGCGTTGTGGCTGATGTTGAGTTTAGCGATGAGATTGATGCTGTTTTTTAAGGCCTGAATTTCAATGTCGGCATTGGCGGCAATCAATTTCATCCCCGCTTTATAGGCAAATAGCCGAATTGCTTCGCGCGTACTGGCAAGCAGGCTCTTACCGCTCGATAAGCTGATGTGTTCTTCGGCGGTGATCGCATGATGCTGACCGCTGTGTTGTTGTGTGTTGCCGGGCGTGGTCGTGGCGATGCCTGTTGGACTTGCGATAACGATATGCGGCTTGGCTAATTCTGGGAATTGGCCTTTGTCTGCGTTGGTGTTGTCTGTGCCCTTGATATCGTTATTTTTTTGTTTGATTTCTTTGGCAACGTCCGACTGGTCACTTTGTTCTTGCGCCCCGGCCTGTTGTGCGGCCTCAGCTAAGGTGCTGTGTTGGCTCTGGGCTTGTTGCAGGCGCTGGGCGGTTTCTTCTAAGCTCGTGATGTGGCCTTGTGCCTTGTCTCTGGCTTCGGTCGTGATGAGTAGACCGTCTTTGGCACGAATGGCGCCGTGTCCATCCGTTCTGAGTTCAAACCCTTGACCGCGTGGGTCTTTGCGACCTTGCTTGTTTTCAATACGCGTGATGAAACCCAGACTCAGTTGGCTGTAGTCATGGTCACTCTTGAGTTGTGCCTGAATTTGGTCATGGGTATCGTCGAGAATGAGGTGGTTGCTGCGCCCTGTAGCGCTGTTGCCACCGCCTTGGTCAGTGAGTTCTCTGCTGCGTATGCCCATTAAGGCTTGTTGGCTCGGCAACTGCCATGGCGGCATGTTGAATTGGTTGTGGACGCTGCCGCTGCAAATCGGTCTGTCAGGGTCGCCGCCGATGAAATCGATGATGACTTCTTGTCCGATGCGGGGAATAGCTTGTTGCCCTAGTTGATTGCCTGCCCATGGTAAAGCGACGCGAACCCAGCAACTGCTGTTGTGGTTG
>NZ_JBMPOQ010000048.1:0-1449 GCF_049340505.1 Undibacterium sp. Dicai25W
ACTCTCTTTCCATTTAATACATCAAATTTATCTTGTTTATTAAAGTTCTTGAAATCAGTCACACTTGCAAACTCATACTTTAATAAGCCTTTTTCATAATATGGTTTAACAATGACTGGCTTTCCTGATAAGTTCATGAAAGAGTATTCAGAGAAATCTTTTATGTATTGTCTAAATTTTTTAGCATCATTAGTAGTTGAAAAATCAAAGCCATAGTTCCTGTAAAGTCTTGGGTCTATAAGCTCTATTTGGTGGTTATAGTTTTCTTTATTGTATTCAATCAATTCTAAGTTGATTGGCTCTATATTTTCAAAGTCAACATCTGTTGCATCTCCAAAAGTTTTGTAATTCTCCAATTGATCATTGAATTTTGAATTGCCTATTGATTTATTTTTATTATTAGCTAACATATTAAGTATCCTTGTTGTATTTGTTTTAGTTGGTTTCCTTTCATTGACACTTGGGTTAGAAATAGAGACTTATTGGTTTTTGTCTTTGTTTCCTTATTAAGTTTTAAAAGGGCATCTGTTTAAGCAGGTGCTTTTTTTTGTTCATTAGATTTTTATTTTTGGTTTATTGGATGATTTCAACTCATCAACCTTGTTTTTTAAAAAATGTCTAACTTGAAATGACCAATTGACTCCAAGTTGTTCTCTAATTATTTCTAGCTCTGCAAACAATTCATCATCCATTCTGCATATTATTTGCTTTGTTTTGTTTGTGTTTGTGTTTGTTTCTTTATTCATTATCTATCTCCGTTATTATTTGTTATTACATTCTTATTAAAACAAATATAAGTTTAATGTCAATAGATTATGAAAAATAAATATCATTAAAACTTGCCTACCTTTTATTGACAAAATAGGTAGGAACTGGGAACTACTGATATTAAAGACTTAACAAGGTTTTTTTACTGCCTACCTTTTGCTTGGGAAATAGCTATGGGTAAATAGTCTGACAGGATTGAACGACTGGTAGGAAAGGTAGGAAAGGTAGGAGAAAGACTGAAATGACTTGTAAATGATAGGTTTAGACATTCCTACCTTATGTTTTATTTTTTTAAAAAAGGTAGGAAAGGTAGGAGCTTAGCAAAGCTTAAAAAAGACTTTGTTTACTGGATGCCGTTGGGCTAAAAGAAAACTGACAAGCTCGCCTTGTCTCTCTAAACATAAATAAGACTGCATTAACTATCTAAATAAAATATATATCTATTTTTCTAAAATAAATATTGACATTAAATATTCATTTGTTATGTTTATTGTATAAAACTTAAAAAAGGAAAATTACAATGAAAACAAAAGAATAATTATATAATATGTTTATTGAACATGACAAAGAATTTCTTAACAGAAAAATAGATAATGAAAGTGCTTACAAAGCTTGGGACGAACAAATTAGCAATATACAAAAACGCTACCAGTCCTTGCAGGCACTGGGGGGTGTCTCACT
>NZ_JBMPOQ010000049.1:0-1388 GCF_049340505.1 Undibacterium sp. Dicai25W
TAAATGGAAACGATCCGCCATGTCCGCCAACAGGAAATACAAAGCACGCAAGCCCATGATGGCGAAGATATTCGAGGTGAACACAATAAACGGGTCGGTCGTTACAGCAAAAATGGCCGGGATCGAGACAACAGCAATGGGTTTGGCTTGCTTTCTAAATAGCACTGCCCTAGATGACCATTTCCGTGTTTTTTCAGGACATACCCAAGTCAATGCAACTGACTTAAAAAACATGCGATACCCAACAATGGCAACCTTAAAAGCACTTGGCAAGGCATACAAGACCACAATGAACCAAGAACAAATTGACCAACTTTTAATGGGAGTTATTTAATGAGCAGTCAGGATGAAAAATTACAACAAGCCTACAACATTCTTATTCAGCTAGGAATGCCACGGCAACAATTGAACGAACGGACAGCCCTTTGTCTGCTTTGTTTGATTGATATGACACCTGACAAACCTTGGAGTCAAGCGACCAACCCACTTGTTGGCATCACTCCCATAATGGATTGGTCAAGACAGCATTACAGCAAGGAATATGCACCCAACACCCGCGAGACTTTCCGTAGACAGTCTATGCACCAGTTCATCGAGGGAGCTATTTGTCTCTACAACCCTGACAATCCAAGCCGACCAGTTAACAGCCCAAAAGCTGTCTACCAGATTGAACCAAATTTATTGATGGTGTTGAGAACCTTTGGCACTGCACAGTTTGAGCCAATGCTTAACGGTTATCTACAACAACGGCAGACACTTGCTCAAATGTATGCACGAGAGCGAGACATGCTAATGATCCCGTTGGAACTGGCTAACGGTGAAACAATCAGTCTTTCAGCAGGTAGTCATTCCGAGCTGATAAAGGACATTGTTCAAGATTTTGGTGCCAGGTATGTTCCAGGTGGCAGACTTGTCTATGTTGGCGACACTGGCGACAAGCACGGTTTCTTTGATGTTGAGTTCCTTGCATCATTGGGTGTGAGACTGGACAACCACGGCAAATTGCCTGATGTGGTCATCTACAGCACCACAAACAATTGGCTCTTTCTTATTGAGTCCGTCACGAGTCATGGACCTGTTGACCATAAACGATATGGCGAATTGACAGCCTTGTTCAAGAATTGCACAGCAGGACTTGTCTTTGTATCTGCATTCCCTGACTCACGAACCTATGCAAAATATTCAAGTGTCATCGCTTGGGAAACTGAGGTTTGGATTGCTGATGCACCGACTCACATGATCCATTTCAACGGTTCTAGGTTCTTAGGTCCATACAATCAATAATAAGAAACATTGACGAACAAAACACCAAGAGTCAGATATTTCATACGTGTGGAAATCGCTTTTTTGTAAAAGCGTTCACGCAGCATCAGTGCCGCCAGCGTCAT
>NZ_JBMPOQ010000050.1:0-1333 GCF_049340505.1 Undibacterium sp. Dicai25W
AGTTGTCCGGGACAAAAGATCTAAGTGCAGAGGTGCGTGCCATGAAATATTTGTTCACAGGCATGACAGTGCTGGGGTCCTGGTTGTTAGTCGCAGTGGTTTTTTGCTTGCATCTATTTATTAATTAAGGTGTTAGCATGATAGGTCTTGGTATCGCTTTCACCGTTTTTAATGGTCTTAGAGTATTTTTTTATGTGCCACAATTTTTGATACTTATTAAGCAAAAACACACACTTGACTCACATTCTTTATTTACATGGTTTAGTTGGATTTTTGCCAATGCAACAGTTGCAATTTACTTTGTGCAACTTGCTGGTTGGGATGAAAAAGCACTGCTTAATATCGCTAATTCTTTTATGTGTCTTATCGGTTTCTCAATTATTCTCTACAAGAGAAAGAAATACAAAGGCATTCACGAGTCAGGAATTTCTGAGTTAATGGATGAAAATCAAAGACTCAAAGATGAACTAAACAAACTTATGAATGACGATAAAACCGATCAGCCATAAAAAAAGCCACTCAATTGAGTGGCTTTTCATATTTAGTATTTTATTACTTGACAACTACGATGCCCAATTCCTTTTTAAGTGCATCCTTAGAAAAGGTTTTGATACGAGCAACAACCTCATTAATGCTCTTGTAGATTTCTTGACCTTGATATGGTCCTTGAGTTGGAATATTAAACTCCTTAATCCAAGTCTTGCCAAACTCAGTCAAGTTAGCAATAAAGTGTTTTTCTTTGCCTTTCTTGATAGCATCAGACAAGACCTTGTCCATACGACCACCCATCTTGAACTCATATTGAGTGCCATTGATAGTGTAGGTAGCAATCGTTTCGCTGATTTCCGTTTTGTTAGGGAACAATTCAGCCTTGGCATCGTTCAGTTGCTCACGAGTAATGCCCATTGCTTTCAAGATTTCAGCAATGGAATAACCACCGTCTTTCAAGAAAGCCAAATTCTTTGCTCTATCTCGTTCAGCCAAAGCTTTTTTGACACTCTGTTTCAGGTCAAGGAATTGTTTATCCTCATCGCTATTAGTATCAAACTCTGAAACCTTTTTTGCGAGTTTTTCCAAAACGGCATAATCATCTGCCGACAAAACACTTTTAGCATCATCCAGAAAAGCCATTTTGAAAACTCCTTGATAGTTTGATTGGCTGACACAACAATATTGTTGATGGGATCATCATAGCATAAAAAAAGAGAGAAAGAACATATAGTCTTTCTCTCCCATCTTGTTGTTTATATGTTGAATAAGTATGTTTCTTATTATTGCTGATGCACCGACTCACATGATCCATTTCAACGGTTCTAGGTTCTTAGGTCCATAC
>NZ_JBMPOQ010000051.1:0-886 GCF_049340505.1 Undibacterium sp. Dicai25W
TTAGAACTCACCGTTTCTTCCCTGACAAAAGAGCTTTACAACCCGAAGGCCTTCTTCACTCACGCGGCATTGCTGGATCAGGGTTGCCCCCATTGTCCAAAATTCCCCACTGCTGCCTCCCGTAGGAGTCTGGACCGTGTCTCAGTTCCAGTGTGGCTGGTCGTCCTCTCAGACCAGCTACTGATCGTCGCCTTGGTGAGCCTTTACCTCACCAACTAGCTAATCAGATATCGGCCACTCCATGAGCATGAGGTCTTGCGATCCCCCACTTTCCACCTTAGTGCGTATGCGGTATTAGCGTAACTTTCGCTACGTTATCCCCCACTCTAGGGTATGTTCCGATATATTACTCACCCGTTCGCCACTCGCCGCCAGGTTGCCCCGCGCTGCCGTTCGACTTGCATGTGTAAGGCATGCCGCCAGCGTTCAATCTGAGCCAGGATCAAACTCTTCAGTTTAATCTCTGTTTTTGTGTTCATTTCTGAACCCTGTCCTTGCAGACAGGTCGCTCACTCAAAATACTGACAGTTCCATCATCTATTTCTAAATGATTTTCCTATTATTTATTTCTTGTGAAGCATTTGATATTTTTTAAGCATTCCGATCAGTTAGAAACTCATCGGTGCGCTTTCATCAAGTGCTCACATTTATTGACTGTTAATTGTTAAAGAACCGAATGGTTTAAATTCTTTCCCGCTCAAATCTAAGCATTTATTTACCTGATTTAGCAACGAAGCGTTGTGTTCGTTTGCAGCAGAGAAGCGAGATTATGCAGCACTTTATTTACCCTGTCAACTCCCTGATTGCTTTTGCTGTTCGTTTCGATGCATCTTATGCAGATGTTGTCGCTTTCGCGTCAATTTCATCAAATCAAACCGCCGGAGTT
>NZ_JBMPOQ010000052.1:0-721 GCF_049340505.1 Undibacterium sp. Dicai25W
CGCGGCGTTAAAGCTACTGGAATCCATCGGTATTTCACGAAGTAACTATGCACCACCTCTCGTGCGTCTGTTGTGGCGAGTCGGAATTGATATACCACCGCCGCATTTTGGTGGCATTTTTACCAATGCACTTCTCATGGGTACATTTTATGGTACGGCTTGGGGAATCATCATGTGGATGGCTGTTTGGTCGCACGAGGGGATGTCGCCTATTGGTGCGCTGATTACCTCGGTTTGCGCAGGAATTTTATTTGGCTTCGGAATGAGCGGATATTACGCGTACAACAGGCGCAAACACAACTTACCCAAGTGGAGCGAGCTGTAACCGAAACCATGATTCTCGCGTTGCAGTAGCAAGTCGGTCAAGAGCTGCCTGTCAGGAGCGAAAACAAACCAAACAAAATTAAGATTATTGTGAGAGTTTTTGAAGCAGTCAAAACGTTAAGGAGCTGGTCCTGGATTTTAGGTGCAGTTTCACTCGCACCAATATTATTTTTTTTGTATCAAAATTGGCTATTTTCTCAGTGGGCCAAGAAACTTGCGAGTAATGGTGAGTTTGTCTGTGGTACAGGAATAATTGCAATATTTATTCTATGTACAGTTGTCGCTACGTGTTTATCTGCCGTAGCCACTTTTATCGGGTTTCTCGGCTATCTTAAGATTGATAAACCTAGACCACGAAAAAGGTTAATTGAGGTGTTGGTAATTGGAAGCATTTTGG
>NZ_JBMPOQ010000053.1:0-640 GCF_049340505.1 Undibacterium sp. Dicai25W
CCCGCAGCCATTGGCAGTACCTGGGGAAATCAACAAGAGTTGGTCAATTGATTTTATGAGTGACGCGTTATGGTGTGGCAGGCGTTTTCGTACGTTTAATGTGGTCGATGATTTTAATCGGGAAGTACTGGCGATTGAAATTGATTTAAATTTGCCCGCGTCCCGTGTAGTACGGGTGCTGGAGCGTATCGTTGCATGGCGTGGCTTTCCGGCACAGATCAGAATGGACAACGGACCTGAATTTATTGTAAGCGCCTCACTTAAGCCGTCTTGCAAGCTGTTTATTTTTTACCCCACCCGTTCCAAGCCATTCGAAGCAAGGCATTGTTTGCGGCGCGTCGATCAAATAATTCCGGGTCGAAGGAGCCGTCAACCCATTGCAAATAATTTCTTCCTTGTTCACTTGATGGATCATTTATTTCGATAAGGAAGTCTTCATAACCCGATGTGCCGCCAACATCTTCCGGTGGTGTCGCGCGCGCTCCATCCATGATTTGCGCTACGCCCATCTTTTGTAAGCACCCGGTCAACACAGGTTGACCGATCCTTAGATTGATGATCGGATTTATTGAGCAGGCTTCCAGTTGTGCGGAAGTAGTTCGCTGATGCGGCTGAATGGTTGCAATGGTAGCCTTTCCAA
>NZ_JBMPOQ010000054.1:0-626 GCF_049340505.1 Undibacterium sp. Dicai25W
AGCTTCCACACGTACTGAACCTTAGTCCAGGTCTGTTGCGGTTTGCCGTCCACGGTACCTGGTTTGTTTTTGCATGAACCCGACATCAACTGTGAGCGCACTGCATTATCCAAACCGCGGAAACCACTGGATTTGTCGATCTTGACGTCTGATACAGCACCATCGGCACCAATCAATACAGACAAGACCACGGTACCGGTCTCTTCATTACGTAAAGACGCACGTGGGTACTCTGGTTTGCAACCTGCAACGTTAAAGTCGATCACCCCTGGCACAGTGACCGGACCGGTCGCTTTTGCTGGCTCTGGTGGAGCAGTTTGCTGTGTTTTAGCAAACACTGGGTTCTCTGGCTTCACGTTCGATACTGCTGCGATCGTGTTTTGCTGCGGTTGCTGCTGTACTTGCACTTCCGGTGGCGGAATAAATGGTGGCGGTGGAGCCAACAATTTCGGCGGCGGTGGTGGTGGCGTGTCTGGCGGTGGTGGAGGAGGTTTGACCTCTTCCACTATTTTTGTCTCCATGGGCTTTTGGATGATCTGAACGATCTTGTTCCCCAAGCCATTGAGCAGCGCATACAACAGCACTACGTGAAATGCTAATACCAGCCCCATGCCAAGGAACTTCTT
>NZ_JBMPOQ010000055.1:0-549 GCF_049340505.1 Undibacterium sp. Dicai25W
AGAGTTCTTGAGGCAAACTTATATGCCAAAGGAGAACAGAAATGCGTAAGAGCAGATTTACAGAGACACAGATCATTGGAATATTGAAAGCGGTTGAAGCTGGTAGATTGGTCAAAGATGTTTGTCGGGAACATAGTGTTTCTGAAGCTACCTATTACCAATGGAAAGCTAAATATGGCGGTATGGAAGCAGCCGACGTAAAGCGCCTCAAAGACTTGGAGGAAGAGAATCGTAAGCTCAAAATGATGGTTGCTGATTTATCGTTAGAGAACCATGCGTTTAAAGAGGTGATCGGTTTAAAGCGCTAACCCCGAACCAGAAACGGGATTTCGTCAAACAACTGCAAGAGGTTGGACTTAGCCAGCGTCAGGCTTGCAAAGCGATGCAACTCTCACGTTCAAGCATGAGCTATCAGCGGCGGATGGTACCGGATGACGACATCATTGCAGTTTTGCAGGAATTGGCAGAACGTTTTCCGGAACGGGGATTTGGCAAGTATTTTCAGTTAATAAGGCGACGTGGCCACACCTGGAATCATAAGAGAGTTTA
>NZ_JBMPOQ010000056.1:0-447 GCF_049340505.1 Undibacterium sp. Dicai25W
GCTGGTGCTGCTGGTGCAGTAGCAGAAGCTGCTGGCGCTGCAGGAGCAGAAGCTGCTTCGTCAGCGAAAACTGGAGCTGCAACGGTAGCGCTCAATGCCAAGAGGGCAGTCGCCAGGAATGCGGAGATACGAGATTTCATTATGGTGCTTCCTTCTAACAAAATAAGATTGGACGGGGGATTAATATTTTGCATTACGCCCCCTTTTTTTATAAGTGACTTGCGCCGTTACTAAATTTTTTTACTAAAATTATTCGATACCGTAGTATCCAGATTCCGCCGCAAGCAAGCTGCCTCACCTGCGTCAGTTTCTATCAGTCGAGCTTCCACACGTACTGAACCTTAGTCCAGGTCTGTTGCGGTTTGCCGTCCACGGTACCTGGTTTGTTTTTGCATGAACCCGACATCAACTGTGAGCGCACTGCATTATCCAAACCGCGGAAACCAC
>NZ_JBMPOQ010000057.1:0-424 GCF_049340505.1 Undibacterium sp. Dicai25W
TTGGGTATGTCCTGAAAAAACACGGAAATGGTCATCTAGGGCAGTGCTATTTAGAAAGCAAGCCAAACCCATTGCTGTTGTCTCGTCAAAGCCATGTTTTTTGATATGAAAGACATTCCAGCAATTATCAAAACCAATCCATTTTTTTCCTATTTGGTCAGGACTGACAATGTATGCAACAACTCGTCTTTTTTCCTCTTTGGCAGAAAATCGTCTAACAATGACATAAAAACCATCGTTGGGCATTAGCCATTTTTGAGAGTCTGGAGCAACCCTTATTGCATTGGGTTTCTTGTGCTCTTTTGGATATTGAAATTGTCTAGCAACAAAGTGATGTGGATAGAGTAATGGAACTGCTCCATCTGTTGGCTGTTGCTCCAAATACTCTGTCATCCTGTGCGATACAACAGGACCTGTGCTGACA
>NZ_JBMPOQ010000058.1:0-375 GCF_049340505.1 Undibacterium sp. Dicai25W
AAAAACCAGATTTGCTTTACAACCTGCTCAATTTTCTCTGGTGTTGTGCTATTTCTTTTTATTTTGTCCAAAGACTCTTGGTCAAAAGCAACACGGTAGTCTTTGACTCGTTGATTGTCATAATCAAGAACTGATTTTTTTTCTTTGTCATAGGTTTCAATGGCAATCTCTGGGAAAGACTCTTTAAATCTCTCTACAAAGTCAGCCTTAAAAAGTGCATCAACTTTTTGATGAAAACCTTTTTCTTTAATAGCATCCAATTCTGTAGCTGAAATTGAGCCATCAGGCATTTTCATAATGTTGCTCACATCCTTGTGGATGTGAATAAAAGGCAAACCATCACGGTTGTCTGTATGCATGACATCATAAACAAGC
>NZ_JBMPOQ010000059.1:0-373 GCF_049340505.1 Undibacterium sp. Dicai25W
GCTGGTGCTGCTGGTGCAGTAGCAGAAGCTGCTGGCGCTGCAGGAGCAGAAGCTGCTTCGTCAGCGAAAACTGGAGCTGCAACGGTAGCGCTCAATGCCAAGAGGGCAGTCGCCAGGAATGCGGAGAAACGAGATTTCATAAACTTACTTCCTTACTCAGTTAATTAGATTTAAATATTGTCGATTTGCATCGAGCTATTTTTCTTCAGTTTGCGCAGCGCTGCTACGCAAGCATTTTATTAGTCAAGCTTCCACACGTACTGAACCTTAGTCCAGGTCTGTTGCGGTTTGCCGTCCACGGTACCTGGTTTGTTTTTGCATGAACCCGACATCAACTGTGAGCGCACTGCATTATCCAAACCGCGGAAACCAC
>NZ_JBMPOQ010000060.1:0-347 GCF_049340505.1 Undibacterium sp. Dicai25W
TTCTGGAATCATTTTTTGGAAAAGTTCATGTCGATTTCCAAATAAGGAAAGATCGGATGGTCTGAAGGTAATCAATTCTGGGTGGAAATACCTTAATTAACTAACATGTACTGGACTTTTTTTTGGGGGGATGCTTTCCATGGTTCTGCGCAATTCTACCCTAAAAAATAATGTGTGCAGAACCTTGAAACCCTTACTGCACAAAGCTTTTGGCTAAGGTTCTGCGGTTCTACTCTAAATAATTGATATAAGAAGAAAGAGTAGAAAGGCTATAGCGCATTTTACCTATAGCAAACTTCCATGATTCGAGCAGAACCAGTTTTTTAGCTGGAAACTATTTATAAATA
>NZ_JBMPOQ010000061.1:0-303 GCF_049340505.1 Undibacterium sp. Dicai25W
CCATACAAGAAAATAAGCAGTAGTTCAGAGCATAGAAATGAACTAAGAAAAGCAAAGATTGAGACAGTTAATCTTTATTCAGCCTTTCTTGCATTGAGCATCAAACTTATGGAAAAAGGTGGGCAAGTCATTGCCATCATTCCACGGTCTTTCTGCAATGGACCTTATTACAAGCCATTCAGAGAGTTAATTTTGAAAGAATGCTCTATTGACCATATCCATGTTTTTGAAAGCAGGGACAAAGCTTTTCAAGATGATGATGTATTGCAAACCGTAGAAGTCAGAAAATTTTATCCTGGAATC
>NZ_JBMPOQ010000062.1:0-302 GCF_049340505.1 Undibacterium sp. Dicai25W
TCATTGCAGTTTTGCAGGAATTGGCAGAACGTTTTCCGGAACGGGGATTTGGCAAGTATTTTCAGTTAATAAGGCGACGTGGCCACACCTGGAATCATAAGAGAGTTTATCGCGTTTATTGTGGACTAAAGATGAACCGGCGACGCATTGGTAAAAAGCGACTTCCAACAAGAGACCCGCAGCCATTGGCAGTACCTGGGGAAATCAACAAGAGTTGGTCAATTGATTTTATGAGTGACGCGTTATGGTGTGGCAGGCGTTTTCGTACGTTTAATGTGGTCGATGATTTTAATCGGGAAGTA
>NZ_JBMPOQ010000063.1:0-284 GCF_049340505.1 Undibacterium sp. Dicai25W
TTCTGCATGCTTTCCAATCATTTGACCTTTAAGAATATTGGCATTAAATATTGATGTAGACTCTTTAAGCATGTTTCTGCCAAAACCAAGTAATCTATCGTTATAAGGGTTTGTAGGATCAAGCATGGCTGTTGATAATTTTGCTTTTACTGTGCCTGCCATATCAATGTCTTGACTGCTTTTTTGACTAAACATAATATGAACATTGCCTACCTTTTTAGCAATATACTCATATGTTCTTGGTGATGTTCTGAATGTTATAAGATTTCTGAAACAATCAACCA
>NZ_JBMPOQ010000064.1:0-282 GCF_049340505.1 Undibacterium sp. Dicai25W
CGAATCCCCTTGGGGACGCCAGGTAGTAGAAATAAAGCCCGCACTAGCGGGCTTTATTTTTTCCGGAGCAGAGAGGAGCAAAAAGTTTTGCTCCTCGTGTAGGGGATTCGAAGGGGCGAGCTTGCAAGCGAGCCAGCGGCCTGCGCCCGTGTAGGCGAATCCCCTTGGGGACGCCAGGTAGTAGAAATAAAGCCCGCACTAGCGGGCTTTATTTTTTCCGGAGCAGAGAGGAGCAAAGAGTTTTGCTTCTCGTGTAGGGGATTCGAAGGGGCGAGCTTGCAA
>NZ_JBMPOQ010000065.1:0-282 GCF_049340505.1 Undibacterium sp. Dicai25W
ATCAAGTATTTTTTCAACCGTTGATAGTATGACTTTACCATTCATTCAAAACGAAAAGCTTTTAAAATGGAGTCAATCAACAAAGTCAACATACAGTATTGAAAATGTAATGTTTGGAGAGAAATTTGGTGTTAGCTTGCCAGAGAAAGTATATGGCATGGCAGGTTTAGCAATTGCAAAAATGTTGAAAGCCAAAGTCTACAATGCCATTTATAAACGAGGTGAAAACTGGAAAGACGACCCAGTAAACAAGAGAGTTTATTTTGTTATAGATGAATGCCA
>NZ_JBMPOQ010000066.1:0-255 GCF_049340505.1 Undibacterium sp. Dicai25W
TCCTACGGGAGGCAGCAGTGGGGAATTTTGGACAATGGGGGCAACCCTGATCCAGCAATGCCGCGTGAGTGAAGAAGGCCTTCGGGTTGTAAAGCTCTTTTGTCAGGGAAGAAACGGTGAGTTCTAATACAGCTTGCTAATGACGGTACCTGAAGAATAAGCACCGGCTAACTACGTGCCAGCAGCCGCGGTAATACGTAGGGTGCAAGCGTTAATCGGAATTACTGGGCGTAAAGCGTGCGCAGGCGGTTATAT
>NZ_JBMPOQ010000067.1:0-255 GCF_049340505.1 Undibacterium sp. Dicai25W
ATATAACCGCCTGCGCACGCTTTACGCCCAGTAATTCCGATTAACGCTTGCACCCTACGTATTACCGCGGCTGCTGGCACGTAGTTAGCCGGTGCTTATTCTTCAGGTACCGTCATTAGCAAGCTGTGTTAGAACTCACCGTTTCTTCCCTGACAAAAGAGCTTTACAACCCGAAGGCCTTCTTCACTCACGCGGCATTGCTGGATCAGGGTTGCCCCCATTGTCCAAAATTCCCCACTGCTGCCTCCCGTAGGA
>NZ_JBMPOQ010000068.1:0-252 GCF_049340505.1 Undibacterium sp. Dicai25W
TCTGTCAGGGTCGCCGCCGATGAAATCGATGATGACTTCTTGTCCGATGCGGGGAATAGCTTGTTGCCCTAGTTGATTGCCTGCCCATGGTAAAGCGACGCGAACCCAGCAACTGCTGTTGTGGTTGCCCCACTCTTGCATTAAACGAGAGACAAACGCAAAATCGGTCTCGTTGTACTGGACGCAATAGTCTCGTGATGGATACTTCTCAATCAAACGCTTGTCGACGACAAACGCATAGTCGTTGAGTAC